>WQYW01000067.1 GCA_009781045.1 Alphaproteobacteria bacterium | reverse complement strand
TTGTAGATCAGGCCCTCGCGATAGAGTTGAACGAAGACCTTGACCACCGCACGCGACAGGCCCTCGTCCATGGTGAAGCGTTCGCGCGACCAGTCGCAGGAGGCCCCCAGCCGCTTGAGCTGCGAGATGATGGTGTTGCCGCTTTCGGCCTTCCACTGCCACACCCGCCTGAGAAATTTTTCGCGCCCCAGGGTGCGGCGATCGGGCTGGTGGGCCTCGTCCAGTTTGCGCTCAACCACCATCTGCGTGGCGATCCCGGCATGGTCGGTGCCGGGCTGCCACAACACGTCCCTCCCCCGCATCCGTTCAAAGCGGGCCAGGATATCCTGGAGCGTATTGTTAAGGGCGTGTCCAAGATGGAGCGAACCCGTCACATTGGGTGGCGGGATCACCATGGTGTAAGGACGGGCGTCCTGCCGATCGGGACGACCTGCCCTGAAGGCAAGGCTGTCTTCCCAGATCCGGGACATGCGGGTTTCGATATCTGCAGGCTGGTAATTTTTCTCAATCATGGCGCTGTTAAAGAGCCCCGCCGGAGGCTCAAGTCAACCGGCCAGACACCGGGAAACGAGACGCCGGGGGCTTGCCGCGTCCCTCCCTGACGATCCCTGAAAATGGCGCGGCCGACACCGCTGCCGCCTGTGCGCTCACATTCCGCGCGAAACCCGTTCGATTTCCGCCTTGACCAGGCGTTCCACCAGCCTCGGCAGATTGTCGTCGAGCCAGGATTTCAGCATCGGTCGCAGCATTTCCTTAACCAGATCATCCAGCGTGCGTGCGCTGTTGCTGTTGATGACGGTGCTGGTCAGGGCACCAAATGCGGATTCGACCGCCGAAACCGTGGATTGGGCAAGAAAGGGCTGCCGTGCCAGCGTATCCGCACCATTCTGCCGCGCCGCTTTCGATTCAGCCCTGGTTTCGCGTGACTCGGCTCTCGATTCCGGCATCGGGCGACGGAACACCGGTGGCAGCACAGCCGGATCGGGCATGCTCTCCATGCTCTCGTTGAGGTCGAGCACCTCGCCCCCCGACAGCGGCACGATATTGTTATCCCTGAGATTTGCTGTCGCCAGCGTCGGTTTCTGCGGCGCCAGATGCCTCTCAACCGGAGAGCGGGTCGGCATCCGCACCGTCTCGCTGGCAGGCCGGGTCTCCGCATCCAGTGTCCGCGCCAGTTCCCGTTCCATCACCTTTCTGACCGAACTCGGTTTGGGATCATCGTCGGCAATCATGCGGCGGATCGAGGCCAGTATCTCCTCCATGGAGGGCTCTTGGGCCTTTGCTGGTTGCGTCATTATCCGACTCCACCGTCATGGAATGCTTGTGCAAGAGATCGCTCGACGTCGCACGCAGACACACAGAAAGGCACCCGCGCCCCGCAGAGCGCGCCCCCCTGTTGCAGCAGCCTGACCCTGACCTGTTCAGCTTGACCTGGAACCCCCTCACGGCCGCAGCAACCCGACCGGCCACCCCTGTCCGGCAGGCAGCACGCAAGTCAGATCACAGGAAACACGACTCGCTTGCAACAATGTTAAAAAATACGTCATCGCTCAGCACAAAAGCAAGCAGCCGGGCAAAATTCCCGGTGCCTGCTGTGCAAAAGGCGGAAAGTTCAAAAAGAGGATCAGCGACCGTCAGGGGTGCGCACGCCAGCCCATGAATCCCGGACCTGGTGATAATGCACGCTTGGATCATAGGTCGTGACCGGCAGACGCAACACCTGCGGTGACAGCCGGCCGACGGCGTTGAGCACGGCATAGGAGGCCACCACCCGGTCATGCTGCGCAGTCACCAGCGCCACCCGTGCCGTCACCAGCGCCTGCTGCGCATTGAGCACGTCAAGCGTGGTGCGCTGCCCGGCTTTGGCTTCCTCGCGCACACCATTGAGGGCAATTTCGGATGCCTTGACCTGGGCGTTGGCAGAGGTCACCTGGGCCTTGCCGGCGTCAAGCTGGCCCCAGGCCTGCACCACATTGGCGCGGGTCTGGTCGCGGGTCATTTCAAGCGCAAGACGCTGTTGCGCCAGGGTCTCTTTGGACTGACGAATCAGCGAATATTCCTGGCCGCCCTGATAGAGCGGCACATTCATCTGCAGCAGACCCGCCGCATTGAACGTCTTGCCCACGGTGGGCGACTGCTGATCATTCTGCTGCACGATGCCCTGGAGGGAGATTGTCGGCAGCAATGCCCCCTCGGCTACCTTGACCTGCAGATAGCTCACGTCAATGCCATGCATCGACGCGGTGACATTGGGGTTTTCCATCAGGCTGAGTTCAATGGCGCTGCCCAGCTTGGGCGGCAGCACACGGTCAACCGGGGAGCCCGGCTGAAGATTCTGCGGTTCCTTGCCGATGATGCGACGGTAATTGGCCCTTGTGGCGGTAAGATTGGCCTCGGCAGTCAGCTCCTGGGTCTTTCCGGCAGCAAGACTGGCCTCGGACTGGGCCACGTCGGTCCGTGTCACCTCACCGACATCAAAGCGATCCTGGGTCTGCTTCAGCGTCTGTTCGAGCACCCGAACGTTGTTCTTCTGCACCTCGACGATCGCCGCATCGCGCAGATAGTCCATATAGGCCGTCGCCCCCTGCAGCAGCACGGTCTGATCAAGCGAGCGCAGCGCCTCGCGGGAACCGGAGACCTGGCTTTCCGCAGCACGGACGCTGTTGCCGGTCCGCCCGCCATTATAGAGCGTCTGGCCGACCGTCAGGGCCACTGCACGCGGCGTCTGGGCCTGACTGATAGGAACGCCAGCGACCACGGTATTGGTATACTGATAGCCACCGCTGACGGAGACATTGACATTGGGACGATAGCCCGACAGCGCCTGCGGTACGCCTTCATCCGTGACCCGAACCTGCGCACGCTGAGCGTTGAGCTGAGGATTGTTGAGGTAGGCGTGAACCAGTGCGCCTTCCATTGTTTCTGCAAGAGCGGGGGCGGAAACCGCCAGCGCCGCACCCGCGACCAGAGTCGCACTGCCCATGAAGCGCTTCAGATCATACATCCCAGAATTCCGTTTTCTGATCACTCGCCTGTGCCTCAAAAACCCAGTGTTAACCTGAGTTTGGATCAGACTTTTGTTGACCCGGTTCCGACTCCCCCGAGTCGTAAACCTTAACGCAGCATAAGGCATCCACAGGCGGAAGTGAAACGACATCGACAAGTAATTTCAATTAAAACTCCAGATGTGCAGCATCCCTGCCACAGTACTGATTCTCCAGAAGTTTTTCCGAATAAAAGCCCAAAACAAGAGGCTTTACAGCAAAAAAAAATTGCCCTCCGGCTTTACCGAATCAGTTCCTGCAGCAAATCCCCGGATCCGGTCGGGGTCTTCGGACCTGTGTCATATTGGCGCAGACGCAATTTGGCGCAGACGCTGAAGACCCGCCTGGGCAGGCATCATGGGCCTCAAGTCTCAGCCCACCGCCCCGCCGGATCCCCCCACAAGCCAGGTCCCCGCCAAGCCAGGTCCCAGCAAGCCAGAATCCCAGCAAGCCAGGTCCCAGCCGTTCGCTGTGCACGCACGCTGTGAGAAAATGATACCGCCGTCAGTTTCAGCCCACGTTCCATTTCTGGAGCGACTGACTTAGCCCCTTTTTGACACTGTCGAGGCCCAGCCGCGTTCCCTGATGGAGGTGATTCGTGGCGAATGGATGACCATCCCGACTGGAGAGGCGCAATCTTTCCGGATTTCGAGCCGGGTGGGAACCGCCCTTGTTCGACCTGGGCAGTTACCCGAAAACGAAGGCGGCCGCCTTTTCCATGTCGGGAAGGATTGGCGCCGTGGCATCGAACAATACGCGTTGCCCGAATTCGCCATGGGCATGGGTCACGACCACAGCCCGCGCCGGCCTGGTGCCGGCAAAGACCCCGACCAGCCGCCCACCGCCACGCAGCTGGCCAAACAGAACCCTGGGGGTGATCTCAGTGGCACCATTGAGAAGGATCACATTGAAGGGGGCGCCCTCAGGATCGCCATCAGGACTGGCCGCAGCCCTGCATGTCACATTGGGCAGACCCAGGGCCTCAAGATTCGCCGTCGCTGTCCGGGCCAGGGCGGCATCACTTTCGGTGGCAACCACCTGACGTGCCAGTTTTGCCGCCAGCGCTGCCAGATAGCCGCTGGCGCAGCCCACCACCAGAACGCGGTCGCTTGCGCCAATCCCGGCCGCCTGCAACAATTTTCCGGTCAGCAGCGGCTTGATGAGAAAGCGCGGCGCTCCCGATTCGCTGACATCAAGATCGCGATCAAGATAGGCCATTGCCTTGCGATCCTCCGGCACGAAAGCCTCGCGGGGAACCGTGAGCATGGCTTCGATCACCTTGTGGTCAGTGACATCGTTGGTGCGCACCTGGCCATCGACCATATGTTTGCGCGCAGCCGAAAAACCTGACATTTCGCGGATCCTGAAATAGGCAAGCGGCGCCTCAAACAGACCGGCACCGTGCGGACGATATCTGCGTGCATCTTTGGTACAAGCCCCGCCAAAACGCAACACACTCGTTACCCGGATTCACCGACAGACCTGGACGGCACAGAACCGGTCCGCACAGAACCGGGCAGATCCGGCCCCTGGGCAGACCAGTACCCCGGCCGGGCGGACCAGGACCGCCAGGGTCGGTGCGGCGCAGCGCCTCGGTAATTTGCGCCAATCCCCAGCAGAGCTTCACGAATCGACTGTCGTGGCGACGCCCCTGACCACAGGGTGCAGACCCGGCTGGCGACCCGGCTGTGACCGAAGATAAAGCCCGGGTCGGGCAATTTTCGGCAATTTCGGCAAAAGACCGTCTCAGGACAGCGCCCCGATTGCGCCCCCGGACCCCATCGCTGTCCTGCGCCGGACCACGCCATCACTGCCTGCGGTCTGCTGTGCAAAGCGTGAGTGATCAAGGCGTGACTGATCGAGAGGGATGTCCGAGCCGAACCTGATGCGGGAAAAACCCAGGCAGGAGGAACCGCTTCCCGGGGTCACAACCTCAACCCGGCAAGCCTTTGTCTGCCCGCCACCGCGTTGTTTTCCAATGCGAATTTTTAGAAATGGCTCCCCGGGCTGGATTCGAACCAGCGGCCATCCGATTAACAGTCGGATGCTCTACCACTGAGCTACCGAGGAAAAGGGTAACGCGGCGCGTTCCTTAGCGGCCCTGCCTATAACAAAGCCTTTCGCCCTTGCAAAGGACGAATCGCCGCCGGATCCGCGAAGCACCGCAAAAGCCGGGGACCAGGGCATGGCCAACCAGGGGCATGGCGACAAAGAACGCGGCCGGGCGGAACATGGGTGATCGAAAGACTCTCCAGCCAAGGGGTATCCTCAAGACGGGATCCTCACGGGGCCCCAAAAAAGACAGCAGCCGCAACCAGCTCCGACACGGCGTACTTCCGCCTCCCGCAACGTGCCCATTCCTGCAAACCCAGGCCATCCTTTGCGCCAGCGCCATCCATGGGCCGCATCGGGCCGGACCACTGCGATCCAATGCAGAAATTGCTCAGGGCAGATTTTTTCAGCGCGGCAATCGGGCAACAGTATCGTGCCATTAAAAATCCGGTCCATTCATTTTTAATTTACTGGACGTGTGCGTCCTTTTCAGGTTGCTGCCGTGCTCGACTTTCAAATCGCGCCAGCCCCGCGAATAATAATGCACCGAGGCAGCTTAAAGCAGAAAAGCAGAACCTCTCAAAGCAGAAAGGCACCGAACTGCAGACCAGACCGACGTCGGCACCCCTCAAGTCGCGGCATGAACTACCCACCTGTCCACAGCTATCCACAGCATGACCCACAGTCCTTCCCCCCCGCCATCGCCCCCCTGTCCGCAGGCTCGTATTCCCGATCCGCCGTCTCAAACCCCGGCCAATCAGAACTACCTCACGGATATTGTTGAGGGAATGTCTCAAAAGATCGAGTTAGGGAGCTGCTCACCAAACCGCCCCCGATGGAGGGGATCAATACGATTGAGTCTATTCGCTCAACCGGGAAGCAGGCTGGCACTGCGACGCTGTCCCGCATCCCGGGAGAGCACCATGAACGAGACCGAGTTCGAGTTGCTGCTGGATATCGTCCAGGATGCTCTGGGGGACCCCGGCACGGAATTCCCGCCTCATCATTGCTTCAGGATGGCGGTGCCGACCGCCGCCAACGACAACGGCCTGGAATGGCCGCTGTTACCCTTCCCGGACGACTGGTTCGCATCCTGAAAGACGCCGTGCCCCGGCTCAGGGTCAGTGCGTCAGCGGCGTCTCAACGGGATAGCACAGAACCGTGAATCGGCCCTGCTCGCTCGCCAGTTTGACATCGTCCTTGGATACCGAGACCACCTGCTTATGGGCGGCGATGCAGCCTTCCCTGGTCTTGAAAGAGCCGATTGGAGTGCCGTCGAAGATCTGGATCCAGACCAGAGACGACGATGACGATGGCGATGGCGCAGAAGATGCCGAAGACGCCGACTTCGGGCCGGTGTCGCCTCCCTTGAGATCGGACAGGCTCTGGGCAAACATCCCCAGAGAGACCAGAAAACCGAGCAGACAAACCACCCACACCACCTGGTGAAGAATCCCGCTTCTGGCCTGGGCAAGCCAGAGTCTGAAACCACCGGCGGCAAGCACACTGATCAGCCAGAATGCGATCCATAACCAGAGAATGAGAATAAGGGTTTTCACGGCACTGCCCCCGTAAGGAAATGCGAGATATGTCACGCAGCACAAGGGCGGTCAACGTATCAAACCACCCATCAACTGCGACAAACAGCCGACATTTCCGCGCTCTCAACTTCGGTGCGCTGCGGGCAATGCGGATTCCCGCCGGCAACCATCGACTTCAGTTCGCGAAATCGAATTGCGGCAATCGTATCCTCGTGGACGGAATGGACAGACGCGGCGGTCCAGAAAATGCCCGCTTGTCACCGCCCGATCCCCAAATCTGCTGGTTCGCTGGCATTTTCGGGTTGGCGAACAGGGCTGCCCCCTGAGGCCCGTGCCTCAGCTGCCACTCCGGTCGCGCCCACGCACAACCCCCAGGCTCGTCCGCGCCGCTGGCGTCCCGCCATGGTTGCGAAAGTCGGCCAGCTGCCTCCCCGCCGCTTTTTGATTTTCTGCTTTGCAGAACAAAAAAATGCGGCGGCCGGACTGGCGAGGTCGCTCGACAGCGGCAGCTTCGAGCAGGTCGAAGCGCTGGCGTCCCTTAAGTCATGGCGGAACCGGGAAATATTTCAGCTCAGCTCAGCAGTCTTTTCCGCTGCCAGGCGAGTGGCGCCCCGCCAGCAAGGCTTGCGGCTCGATCCGATGCGTCGAGATGATCAAGTCGCTCCTCCAGTTCTGTGGCGAGCCTTTCGATATCCAGAAGGCGGTTCTCCATCGCAACCAGACGTTCGTCAAGCCGCTGGTACTCCTGCAGCAGAGAAATCTGCTTCTCCTTTTGGCAACGTTCCGCACTGTTCGGTTCAGGAATATTCAGACCCCGCTCCCGCGCCGCGTCGCACCATTCAACAATGGCCTTCTGGGCATTGGAAACAGCCTCCTCCCGAGTGTTGCCACCGGCCGTGCAGCCGAGATCAGGCGCATAACCTGAAAACCCGCCCCCCTCCTCGTCCGGGCGAAGAATAATTACAATGGGATATCCCCTATCCATCGACTTTGCTCCGATTCGCTGCCCTGCCAGCTACCTTGCCAGCTACCTTGCCATGGGCGTCAATCATTTCGGTCAGCGCCCCCTGATGTCGACAGACCTGAGCGGCCTTGTGCTGCTATTTGCGGATTCGTGCCCCTGATAATCTCCGGGGTATTGGCAGGGGCAGATCGACCTCGTGATTTTTGCGAAAATCATCTGCCGGCATCTCTTCCAGGAGGGAGGTGGCTTCCCGACGGTTTATCCATGCCCTTTGGCGGGATTATGGCCGATTATGACCTTTGTCCTGTTTTCACTGCACAGGGAGCGGCTGTGGTCGCAAAGGGTGGACAGTTCCACGCCCTGCCCTTCCGCCCGGAGCTGCCGCCAGCTCGGTCGTGACACAAATATCCTGAAAATCCAGCAGGTTGACAGTGGAGGCCACGTCCGGAATTGAACCGGAGTAAACGGTTTTGCAGACCGCTGCGTAACCACTCCGCCACGTGGCCTCAAGATAGACATTTCATATACTTAGGGCGCAACCTGCAAGGAACGAACCGTGAAATTGGCACCCAATTGGCACCCATTTTTTTTGGGCGCTATGACAGGGCCGCGTTTATGGCGGCGGCGGCCTTGCTGTCGCTCTCCTTAAACAAGTGGGCATAGATGCGCAAGGTGATGTCCGGCTTGGCGTGCCCCAGCCGCCGGGAAATCGTTTGAGAGCGCGATGGCGTGGTTTTCAGCCAACTGGCCCCTCCGGCCGGGCGGGGGCTTTTTTTGTGTCCGGATCCGAGATGAATCTTTGCCCCTGGCGGCGCTGGGGGGGGCCTGGTCGACGCCACAGCCGGCATGGCGTCGGCCAGCGGCACGGGCGTCTTGTGAGTAAGTTGGCACCCAAATTGGCACCCAACACAGAAGTGCTAGGCGGTAGGGGGGCAGGCCAAGGCGACGGAATGCGCGGAAAACGCCAACAAAACGGGACACTTGTGGATTCCCCGCTACGAGCCAGCACGTGCTGAGAGCATTTGCAGACCGCTGCGTAACCACTCCGCCACGTGGCCTCAACGCGAGTGGTCATAACGGATCCGCCCTGGAGTGTAAACCTCCATCCCAAAACCGGGGAATCCAAAAACACGAATAGACTCAATTGGATGTAGAGCCCCTGCAGGTCTTGCGGGTTTTGGGATAGCGAACAGCTTCAGCCCTTCCAGGAGTTGGCGCGATGAATTCCTGGACCACAGTCAGGGGGAGGCCGATCCATCGAAGCCGCATAACGAATCGGGTGGAGCCGCTTCCAGGCTGACAGATGTTGCGCTTGCGGACTTCCCGATCGGCGCCTGCCTCGTGCTCCGCAGTCTGAAGGCTCATGGTTTTGACAGCAGCACGATCAGGGGCCCGAGGCCGGATCGTGCATCGTGTCGCCCGAGATCCGGCGCCCACAGGCTGCAAGACCGCACCATCAAGACCGCACCATCAAGACCGCACCATCAAGACAGAGCGCATCCGGACAATGCAGATGGTCCCGGAACAGCCATGCCAGGCGGCCGAACGACACCTTCCTGCTGCTGATGACGAAAAGGCATGATCGCGGTCACACACCCCGACCCCGTTGCGGCCAAAAAGCGATGCACCGTTATCGGCGAGGGCAGGATGCAACCTGCCCTCGCGGAGCAGAAGCGGGCCGGACTGGGTCGCCCACATTGGCGACACCGCACGGCTTCCGAAAACGCCTGTCTCATCCACATGGACACTGCCATCGGCTTCGGCCCGGAACACGCCATTGGGCAGGAGATGGAAATTGCCGTGTCCGGTGGCGGTATCGGCAGGGTGCTGCAGGCGCCCCGACAAGACGAGAAGGCCGACAGGATCCTGCCGCTCATCCTGCATTCCGGCATTCATGGCGAAACGACGCCGCCCGACTCCCTGCCAGGCCACCTCCCCAACGCATCAGAGCCACCCAGCGCTCCCTTTGTATCGCGCCACGCCAGGCGCAGCTCATCGAGGTTGCGGCGATCGCCGCAGGACGACAAACCCCGAATTTTCAAAGCTCAGCTGCGCCTCATGCCGACGATCTGCTGATTTCGCATCATCCGATTGGAATCCGCTCAAGGGAGTCCGATGACGAACTCTCTCGCTGGGGACACGGGAATGGGGCGCAGGGGGCTGTGTTGCACAGCGACTACGTCACGTTTGATCCTCTGGCGGACGGAACATTTGGTGCGAATGTTCACCTCGCGATTTCGGACGCGTTTTCGATGGGCCGGGCCCGGCGGCAGCGCCAGGTGTGCCACCGGAAAGGAGGAAAACACCTGCCCGCCCCGCCCCCGCGCGGTCTTCGGCAATCCCCGGACCGACGCCCGCATCAGGCCTGCTTCCCGCCGTTATCCCTCAGCGCTTGCGGCTCCGGACCTCACGCACCGCGCCCCGCGATGCGCTGGTGGTCATCATGGCATAGGCCTCAAGCGCCGCCGACACTTTGCGGCTGCGCGCCTTCGGCTGCCACGCCTGATCCCCGCGGCCGAGTTCGGCGCTCAGCCGGCGTGCCAGTTCCTCCCCGGCAACCTCAAGCCGGATGCTGCGACTGGGAATATCGATGGCGATGCGGTCGCCGTCCTGCACCAGGCCGATCGTGCCGCCTTCCGCCGCCTCCGGTGACACATGGCCGATCGACAAACCCGAAGACCCCCCCGAAAAGCGCCCGTCCGTGATCAGTGCACACAGCTTTCCAAGACCCATCGATTTCAGATAGCTGGTCGGATAGAGCATCTCCTGCATCCCGGGTCCGCCGCGCGGCCCCTCATAGCGCACCACCACCACATCGCCGGCCGCCACCCTGCCGCCCAGAATACCCTCGACGGCTTCATCCTGGCTTTCAAACACCCGGGCCGGCCCGGCAAAACGCAGGATCGAGTCGTCGACGCCCGCCGTCTTCACGATGCAGCCGTCCTCGGCCAGATTGCCATAGAGCACCGCCAGCCCGCCATCGGTGCTGAAGGCATGGGCGAGATCCCGCACGGCGCCGCCCGTGCGATCGCCATCGACCTGGTCAAAACGCCGCTCCTGGCTGAAGGCGACCGTGCTCGGCACCCCGCCCGGGCTGGCACGGTAGAATGTCTCCACCTCCACATCCGGCCTGCGCTTCACGTCCCAGCGCTCCAGCGCCGCCGCCAGGGTCGGCGCGTGCACGGTAGCAACCGAGCTGGTGATCAGTCCGGCACGATCCAGTTCGCCGAGAATGGCCATGATGCCACCGGCATGATGTACATCCTCGACATGCACATCGGGGCGCGAGGGTGCCACCTTGCACAGGACCGGAACACGGCGTGACAGCCGATCAATGTCCGCCATGGTGAAGTCGACCTCGGCCTCAAAGGCCGCCGCCAGCAGATGCAGCACGGTATTGGTCGATCCCCCCATGGCGATATCCACGGTCATGGCGTTTTCGAACGCCTCGAAGCTCGCAATATGGCGGGGCAGCGCGGTGGCATCGTCCTGCTCGTAGTAGCGCCGGGCCAGATCGACAATGCTGCGGCCGGCCTCGACGAACAGACGCCGGCGATCGGCATGGGTGGCGACCAGCGTGCCGTTGCCGGGCAAGGCCAGCCCAAGGGCCTCGACCAGACAGTTCATCGAATTGGCGGTGAACATTCCCGAGCAGGAGCCGCAGCCCGGGCACGCCGAGCGCTCGATCCGTGCGACATCGTCGTCGCTGACGGCACTGTCCGCCGCCGCAATCATGGCGTCGATCAGATCAATCGCCTGGGTCCTGCCATTGAGCGTGACCTTGCCCGCCTCCATCGGGCCGCCCGACACGAAGATGGTGGGGATGTTGAGCCGCAGCGCGGCCATCAGCATGCCCGGTGTGATCTTGTCGCAATTGGAGATGCAGACCATGGCATCGGCACAATGGGCGTTGACCATATACTCGACGCTGTCGGCGATCAGGTCCCGCGACGGCAGGCTGTAGAGCATCCCGTCATGCCCCATCGCGATGCCGTCATCGATGGCAATGGTGTTGAATTCCCTGGCGACCCCTCCCGCGCTCTCGATCTCCCGGGCCACCATTTGACCGAGATCGTGGAGATGGACATGGCCGGGTACGAACTGGGTGAAGGAATTGACCACCGCGATGATCGGCTTGCCGAAATCGCCGTCCTTCATGCCTGTCGCGCGCCAGAGACCGCGCGCGCCCGCCATGTTGCGGCCATGGGTGGAGGTCCGGGATCGATAGGCTGGCATGGGGGTTCCTTACATCCTTGTCGATTGAAGGGGCTGCTGGTCAGGCGCGCGTGATGCCGCTTCGCCCTGTGCTCTTTCAGGGCGGCCGATGGAAGCGCGCTGCACATCCTTTGCGCCAGCACACAGGTTCCCGCAACGTGACTTTGCAACCGAAAGGCAACTGTTACCCGAAACGCAACGATTTCGCAAAACGCGACTTTTCCGGTGACGAGGCCGATCCTTCGAGATTTCAGCGCGGCACGTTGCGCTCCAGTTCCGCAAGCCAGACCGCCGCATTGCCGTCGGACGGCGCCCGCCAGTCGCCGCGGGGCGACAGCGCGCCGCCGGACGACACTTTCGGGCCGTTCGGCATTGCCGAACGCTTGAACTGGCTGAAGGCGAAAAACCGGCGCAGGAACACCTCCAGCCAGTGCCGGATCTCGGCCGGCCCATAGGCCCGGCGCCGATCCGGCGGGAAACCCGGCGGCCAGTCGCCGCAATTCACGTCCCGCCAGGCGTGGCCGGCAAGGAAGGCGATCTTCGACGGCCGCAGGCCATAACGCAGGGTGTAGAACAGGTTGAAGTCCTGCAGCGCATAGGGGCCGACGACCGCCTCGGTACTCTGCGGTCTCTCGCCCTCTGCCACCGGCACCAGTTCCGGCGAAATCTCCGCGGCGAGGATCGATTCCAGTGTTGTGTTGACATCGGCACTGAACTGTCCGGAGGCGATGACCCAGCGGATCAGATGCTGGATCAGGGTTTTCGGCACCCCCGCATTGACGTTGTAATGCGCCATGTGGTCGCCGACCCCATAAGTACACCATCCCAGCGCCAGCTCCGACAGATCGCCGGTGCCGATGACAATGCCACGATAGCGATTGGCAAGCCGGAACAGATAATCGGTGCGCAGGCCCGCCTGCACATTCTCAAAGGTGATGTCATAAACGCGTTCGCCAGCACCGAAGGGGTGGCCGATATCGCGCAGCAGCTGGGTGGCCGCCGGCCGGATGTCGATTTCCCTGGAGTTCGTCTGCAGCGACCGCATCAGCGCGGTGGCGTTGCCCCGGCTTTCGGCTCCGGTGGCAAAGCCGGGCATGGAGAAAGCCAGAAGATTGCTTCGCGGCAGACCGAGCCGATCGAGGGCGCGCGCGGCGACGATCAGTGCGTGCGAGGAATCCAGTCCGCCGGACACGCCGATCACCACGCGATCGACACCGGTGGCACGCAGCCGCTGCACCAGCCCGGCGACCTGTATATTATAGGCCTCATAACAATCCTGGGCCAGCCGATCTGCGTCACTTGGCACAAAGGGGAAGCGCGCCACACGCCGCTGCAAGCCGATATCGCCCGGCGGCGGCCTGAGCGCGAAGCTCACGCGGCGCGGCACGGTCGCTCCATGGCCCTGCTGATGGCGGCGGTTGTCGTCGAACGTTCCCATCATGGCCCGTTCCTGACGCAACAGATCGAGATCAATGTCGGCGACCGTCACTTGCCCGTCATCGTTAAAGCGCGTCCCCTCGACCAGCATCACACCATTCTCGTGGATCGAGGTCTGGCCATCCCAGGCCAGATCCGTAGTTGATTCACCAGCCCCGGCCGCCGCATAGACATAGGCCGCCAGACAGCGCGCCGATGTGGCACGGCACAACAGTTCCCGTTGCCGCGCCCGGCCGATGGTGATCGGGCTGCCGGACAGATTGACCAGCAGCGTGCAGCCGGCGAGCGCCAGCTCCGAGGCCGGCGACACCGGCATCCACATATCCTCGCAGATCTCAACGCCGATGGAGAGCCCTGCGACATCTTCCGCCTCGAACACCAGATCGGTGCCGAAGGGCACGTCGCGCCCGCCAAGCCGGATATGCGCTCCGGCAATGGCCGCTCCGGAAGCAAAATGACGGCTTTCATAGAACTCACGATAGTTCGGCAGATAACTCTTGGGCACCACACCAAGGACCTGTCCGCGGTGGACAACGACCGCACAGTTATAAATCCGCGCACCATGACGCAGCGGCACCCCGACAATGAGAACGCTCATCCGCGTCGTCGATGCCTCCACAATCGCCTGCAGACTGCGCTCAAGCGCGTCACCCAGCACGTCCTGCATCACCAGATCCTCGATCGCATATCCGGACAGGCAGAGTTCCGGAAATACCGCGACCGCGACGCCCTGCGCGGCACAGCTTTCCGCCGCCTCCAGGATCGCCTGTGCGTTGGCCGCGGGATCGGCCACGTGGCTGACGGGCACGCAGGCCGCCACACGCACGAATCCCTGGGCGTAGATCGAGTTGAAATTCATCGCTCTGCTTTCGTCTCGGGTGCCGTCACAAAGGCTGGCGCGCAAACCAGCCGGGTATGGAAACCCTGGGAAATTGAAAACGGGGTGAATGGAGAGCCAAGGGTCCTGGCAACAGTTAATAACCAGATAAAAAAAGGCCGTCGACCACGAGGTTGCGACGGCCAGGCTTCAACATCGGGAGGATGTTTAATGGTTCTATATTGCATGGGCTGCGAGCTGCGGCATTGATGTTTGTCAAGACGGATTTGTTTCTGCCCACGTTCCATTTCCGGGAAACGACGAACTGTGCCCCTTTCTGACGTTGTCGAGGCCGAGCCGCCTTTCGCAAGGGAGGCGATTCGTGGCAGATGGGTGATCATCCCCCCTGGAGAGGCGCAGTTTTTCCCGGACTTCGAGCCGAGTACAACCTGCCCCCGGTCCGGATATGCAAAGAAGCCGACAGGATCGGCTGCAGGCGCCCGCTCCGCTCACCGCAAAACTCCGTAAACCTCCGTAGGGTTGTTTCCGAGGTCCGCGAACACCGATATTTTGACGTGACTTTGAGAGAGGCAACCGCCAGCCTTGCGACACGCCCGAAAAGCCGAATCCCGATCAAAAGCTCCTGTCGGGTGCCAAAGCGGGGGTGATCGGCCACATCTGTGGCAATTACGCGTAAGCTCCGATGCGCGGCGCGCCCCCAAGGGCTCAAAGACAGGCTCAGGACCAACGCAGACCCCAGTCTGCCGGGAAAGCCTCAAATCCCGGCCGTGCGCAGAAAACACCCCAGTCGCGAGGCAACAGCGCAATCCGGGCCATGGCCGCTCGCCAGGAGCGAGCTGGCACCAGCGCCTCCGCCAAAGGCGTGGCACCCTATTCCATCACTGTCTCCATGTGGATGAGTGGAATTCCCGCCGCATCAAAACTCTGATGGGTTGCCGCCAGCGAGCCGCCGAGATCAATGGCCCGGCATGCATCCCCGATCACGATGACCTCGAAACCGTTCCTGCGGGCGTCTTCGGCGGAATAGCGAACGCAGAAATCAAGTGCGAGCCCGGTCATGAAAACCCGGCCCAGCTCCCGCTCCCGCAGATATCCGAGCAGCCCCGTCGGCGTTCGGTGGTCGTTTTCGAACAGGGCGGAATAGGAATCGATGCTGCGGCGAAATCCCTTGCGCAGCACCAGGCTGGCCCGCGTGGTGTCAAGATCGCGGTGGAACTCAGCCCCCTTCGTGCCCTCGACGCAATGCGCCGGCCACAACACCTGACTGCCATAATCGCAGGTGATGGTGTCAAACGGCTGTTTGCCGGGATGGTTTGAGGCAAACGAGATATGGTCCGCGGGATGCCAATCCTGCGTCAGCACCCTGTTGGCAAAGCGCGACGCGACGCGGTTGATGGCACCCACCACCCCCTCCCCGTCGGGAACGGCGAGCGCGCCACCGCTACAGAAATCATTCTGCACATCGATGACCAGAAGAACGTCCCGATCCGAAATCTTCATCCGCAAACCTCCTGGAGTGCCCGTTTCCTCAGCCATTGTTGACTTTTTTGACCACAGGACGCAACCGTCCGGGGGTCATCGGCGTTCTCCCCCCTGAGGCTGGAACGGCCGGCGCCATGGAACTGGCGCCGGGGTTGTCAGGGACAGCGACACTGACAGACCAGGGCAGACAAAGCTCACGCAAGGAAAACCAGGACCGGCACGGCACGGGTCAGGTCCCAGAATCAACGGGCAGCATCGATGGCACAACAGCTCCGGGGGGCTGTGCTCGCCGATATCGGCGGCACCAACGCACGTTTCATGCTCACCACCGACAACGGCGACAGCGCGGTCGAGCACGCCCGCGTCAGCGACTTCGGCTCGGTGCGCGATGCCCTGGGTGATTTCCTCAAACGCCATGACAGCGGCCAGCGCGTCAACGCCGCCGTCCTCGGGGTTGCCGGACCCGTATTGAACAACCGTTGTGAGATGACCAACAGCCCCTGGGTCATCGATGGCGCGGAACTGAGCCAGGCCTTTGGATTTAACGCGGTTCACCTCCTCAACGATTTTGAGGTACTGGCCTGGTCGCTGCCGCAATTGCAGGACGCCGAACTGTTCCCGATTGGCACAGCAGGGCAGACCGCCGGCGTCGGGCCGATGCTGGTTCTCGGTCCTGGCACCGGCTTTGGTGTGTCCTGTCTGATTGAAGGCAATGGCGGTCCGGTTGCCATCACCACCGAGGCCGGTCACGCCAGCCTGCCAGCCGAGACCGGGCGCGAGGCGGCGGTGGTGGCGCGCCTGCGCCAGCGTTTCGGCCACGCCTCCTCTTTCCCCCATGTCTCGATTGAGCAGGGCGCCCTCTCCGGCCCCGGGCTCCAGCATCTCTATCAGGCATTGGCCGACATTGACGGCATCCACATACCTCAACGCGATGCGGCAGCCATCACCCGGGCCGCCCTTGACGGCAGCTGCGAGGTCAGCCGCCTTGCCCTTGAGATGTTTTGTGCCCTGCTTGGATCCGTTGCCGGCAATCTGGCGGTCACTTTCTGCGCCCGTGGCGGGGTCTTTATCGGCGGCGGCATCGTACCCCGATTTCCCGATTTCCTCGCCGCATCCGCCTTCCGCCAGCGCTTCGAGTCCAAGGGACGCTTTCAGTCTTATCTTCGTGACATACCAACCCGGCTCATCATGAAGTCCAACGCCACCTTCATCGGACTAAAGGCGCGTTTCGCCACCCTGACAGCGGCCCGGAAAGGCGGAACGTGAGATCTCACCGGTTCACGCCTGCAGGCCCCCCAAAGCCCCCAAGACCCAACCCGCCTCCCGGAACGCTGAAACCTGAAACGGCGCCGATCCATTTTAATAATTAATTCGTATTTAATCCCGGAAACGTGATATCACCCCTGCAGATCACTTGACGGATTAGAGCCTTTCTCCTGACTCTGCATGTCAGACCCGGCCATGATCCGAAGCGATTAAATCCTTCAGATCGATCGGCCAAAGGTTACGGTTTTCGTTACTGGTTTGTCGTGGAGAGTGGCCTTGTCGAACAGCAAATGGACCAGATGGGCAACGGGCGGCTCCTCCGCTGCCACCGAAAAACCCGCCGCGGAGCCGCCAGCCGACAATGCCGACGGCTACACCCGCGAAGGTCCGGGCCCCCTGGATGCCATCCGTTTCAAGTGGACGGTCAAGCGCGGTGAGGATTCCCAGTATTACGTCCAGGAAACCATTGGTGAATGTACCAGGTCCTTTCTTGACGGCCCGATGACCGCCCAGGCGGCGATCAAATTCGTCGACGATCGCGCCAGCGATGCGCTGGTGCGTTTTGAGATGCTGCGCAATGACATGCTGGGGCGCGCCGCCGATTTTGCAAAGCAACAACGCAGCGAGACCGCCAAGTCCTTCGGCCTGTTGTAGGGGCTCTGACGCTCAGGGCTCGCAGCGCGCGCCAGGCTGGAAACACCGTTCCCATGGCACCTGCTCTCTCTCCACGCGATCCCCGCCGAAAAAGCAGCTCCGATACCACGGTTTTGCGCGGGGGGACATTCTGCTCCACGTTCACCGGCATATTGCCCCCGGCCCTGGCAGGATGGTCGGCAGTCACGAATGCGTCCTGGAACACTCCCGGGTTTGACGTAACGTAAAACCCGATATCGGGTCATCCGACAGACAGCGACTGGTTTCCAGGGAACGTCCGGGACTGTCGACTTTATACGCGCCACTGCACATACGGAGCGCTTATATGCCCCCCCTCCGGCGCGCAATGCTCCCGATGGCACGCCGCGTGCCGCCCTGCCCAACCTGTCTCATGACTTGAATGGGACGCCGGAGCAGCTCACAAAAGGTGCCATGAACGCAAATCCATGATCAGCTGGCGCTGACCGTCCGCGATGACGGCATCCTCGCAGATCAATCCTGCTGCATGAATCACAGGCCCCGGTGCGCGATTTTCCACGGACTTCCTGCGGCACGGAATTCCTGTTTGACCCGACAGCGCTTCCTTTCGCAACTTCATCCTGTACTGCGCGCCGTGGCGGGGAACAGACAAGGATCCCCATCCTCTTCGGAACACGGGTGTGATCGCGGACAATCAGCAAAGACGCCTTCACCTGTCCGCATTGTCGCACGCGAGAGGCAATGCCGCACACAGGACAGAACTTGTGTGGTTGGCGCCTGTATTTTGTCCCACCGTTTCCGACTGGAAAAAGGCGGGCGCAAGCAACAGCTGCGACGGTTGCAACATGAACTATGGCACCGAAGAATCAGGCCTTTTGACATCCCCACTGGAGTTGCTCCACCGCCAGCGCAGGTTTCCGGCCCCCCGGGAACGAGACCCGATCAGGGGAAAGTTCCGGTGAGGTGGGAAGGGGTTCGACGTTTTAACGTTCTGCACTGTCCGAAAACACAAGGCAGCGCAGAATGAGCGCATTGCAGCCTCCGCCACGCCCGCGCCGGATGGCCGCCGGCGTGGCGCCGACTGGTGCTGCAATCGCAGCAGATCACGCTTTGAAGCAGCTCTCACCGCACGTTGCGAGAAGAGGCCGAAATTCCCTCTGTGGTCTGTTGCCGGACCTGCTGTCGGCACCGGCTGGCGCGGCGGGCAGTCCTCTCCGTCCTGTTCCGGACAGGGGCCGTTCCCCCGCCCGCGGAATCTCCCGCACCGGGTCTGAGGACGCAGCCGGGCTTTCCGGATGCGGTCGCGGACCATCAACGAAGACACCTTCATCGCTGTCGCCCGCGAGAGGCAATTGCGCACAGCGGACGGCGCGGGGCTGGTTGACGCTGTTCTTTGTCGCGCTCTTTCCGGCTGGACTACCTCGAAAAACGAATCACGAAACAGTTCGAGGGGCAGCGTCTTGACAGCGACCACCTCACCTCCTCTAATCTCCGGATCCGACTTCCTGTTGGACCCGACAGCCCCCTGCACTATTTCCCGCAAGGAACTCACAAGGATGGGAGCAGACCACAACGAGCGCCGCTTCGCGCCCGGACCAGAGGGCAGCCTGCGCGGTGCCGACGTGCAATACGCCATCAATTTCACGCTCCATGACGCTTTCACCGGCAAGACCGTGCAGATCGAAATTCCGGCGCTGGTTGCCTGCCCAACCTGTTCGGCGACCGGCAACGCGGCCGGCGACCCCCGCGTTCGCTGCCCGTCCTGTTCCGGACAGGGGCGGGTCACCGGTCTGCGGAGTTTTTCGGTCGAAATCCCACGGGGGATCGACGACGGCGCGAAGATCAGGATTGGTGGTGAGGGCGAAAGCGGCATCCGTGGCGCCCCTGCCGGCGATTTCCTTCTTCTTGTAAAACTTGCTCCGCACCACGTGTTCCAGCGCAGCGGAGCCGACCTGTATTGCCGCGTACGGATTTTGAAGGAATTCGCTACTCCAGGTCGCCAGTTCGAGGTCGCGGCAATAGACAGCGGCAGGGTCACGGTGACGATCCCGCCGGATTTCAAATCCGGCCAGCGATTGCGCATTCCCGAGAAAGGTATGCCAATACCCAACTCCATCCAGACCGGCGACATGTATGTCGAGGTCATTTTCTGAACCACCGCAAGGCCCGCCCGCACTGTCCGATTCAGATGCGAGGCGCCTGCCTGAGGCCCGCAACGGACATCGACGACCAGAAATGTGGCAACGCTATCTCCGCTGTCGCCAACTGGCGATGTGACGATGTCTGCAGGCGCAAATTGTCGGTCAGATCCGCATTTGCGAAAACAGGCCTTTTGCGGCAGCCTCAGCCTGTGACAATCACGCAGAGCGCATGCGCATCGCCACCGCACGGGGCTGCTGGCGCCCGCTTTCACCGGCCATCGCCGTCCCGTGATGACCGGGACGTCGCGGAAGGGATTGCCGCTTTCGCCGCTTGCGTGCGATCGTCACAACGCCCCGGCAGCGAAAGTGTTACAGGCCTTCACTGTGCCCTGCTGATAGCCCGTCATGAAGCAGCGTGTGCGCTGTTCCGCCGTCCCCCGCCCATCGACAGCCGGCAGCGCACGGCGGAAATCTGTGCCGATCGCAGGTGCCGCCGCAGCGAGTGCGGCATCCATGTCGGTTCCCCCCAGGAAGCCGGGTGCCCTGTTCTCCTCACGATTGACCCAGAGGCCCGACAGGCAATCCGCCTGCAGGCTCATTTTAAGCTGCAGCACCTCGGCTCCGGCACCGCCATAGCGCCCATAGCGCTGCTCCAGCGCAGCCACGCGCGGCAGGACGCCGAGCAAATTCTGGACGTGGTGGCCCGCTTCATAGGCGATGAGATAGGCCGCAGCGAACCTGGAAGCGCTGTGAAAACTGCTGGCATCAACGAAGATTGCGCGGTTCGATGCGCAACAGAACGGGGCCATCGCCGACCGCACCACGCCACAGGCACCTCCATTGGTCAAATCTTTGAACAGCACGAGGTTCAGCCTGGTCCAGGTCGTGCCGCTGGCCCTGAAAATTTCGTCCCAGCGGTCGTTGATCTCGCCGAGGATGGCGGAAATCGTGGCCGTCGGGTCGCTCGCGGCGCCGCCCTGCTGCGGCGTTTCGATCCTTGTCGCACAGACCGCAGGCACCTGCACAGGGACCACGGCGGCCAGCGCAACCGCGACCACCCCAGCAACACTCAGTCGCTTCCACATCACGCGTCTCCATTCAGAACCTGGCCACGCCGTGGCGTTGCCACCAGGGCGCACGTCCGCAATCTCCGGCTGCCATGCACAATGAAACATACTGCGGCCCGGCAATCTGTTCGCGCCCGGCAGCACAAGGCGGGGCTGGATCGCAGCCACACCGCCTCTGAGCACGACAGATCCGCAGCGCAAACAGCGGGCACCAGAGAGAGCAACAGAAATCTCCCGGCAAAAATGGGAGGTGGTGATTTTCACCTTCCGGGCCACAGCGAAAGTCGCCAGGTATTAATGTTATGCGATCATTTATTGCCGTGTCAAATGGGGCAAAATCTGCCCAGGCAGTCCGCTCACCGGCTTTCTGCCGCGCGCCATCGAGTGCTGCGCACGGCACTGCCGCCTGCACCTGCCATTTCGAACCGCAGGCTGCGATTTGCTGTCATCGCGGCAGCCACCACCGTGACCACCAATCCGCCAGCCAGCCATGACGGGTGCCACGCAACGCGTCACAGCCAGACACGTGCCGTTTTGCCCGACCAGCGCCCATCTGCGCTGGCCGATCCCTGGGCCGTCTCCACGTGGTGAGGAAATGGACCCGGTCTCGCAAGCCTTGCGCCAGACCAACGCAAATCATCGCTTTGTTCAGGGGAGAAAGACTTGTGCGCACGGTTCCGCCGATCCCGCTGTCGGCCACGGCGATCGCAGCCCGCCTTCGACACCAGGGGGACGCTGCCGCACGGCAGGCCACCTGCTGGCTCTGGAATAAAAAGTTCCACATCGGCAATCACCGCCCCCTGTGCATGACACCGATGGGGACCAGCCCCTCCGGCGCCAGACGGACGGATCCCGGATGGCTGGGATTCGTTCCTTCATCTGCGCGGCAACCAGCCTGTCGGCAGACAGGTTCAGCTGCGCCGGGGGGAACGCCCGGGGCGCAGCAAGGCAAGCACGCACACAAGCGCATAAAGGCGAAAAAGTGATCGGGTGCCATGGTCCCAGCCACCGGAGCCAGGACCACTTCCAGCCACAACACATTGATTTTGCGTTTTATTTATAAATGGCGCGCTCGGAGAGATTCGAACTCCCGACCCTCGGAATCGAAATCCGATGCTCTATCCAGCTGAGCTACGAGCGCATGCCGCAAGGACAGCTTCCTGACGGGAGGCGGACAGCAGAGGCGGCGTTAGCAGAGCGGCCAATGAAGCGAAAGCCTCAAATCTCTGTCCCTCTCTGTCCCTTCGTCCCTCTGGTCCCGCCCGGCGTCAATAATCGTATCCCATGTAATAACGGGAACGATAGTAGCCGTAATGCGAACGATAGCGGTGCGACGATCCCCAGCGCCGGTGGTGGTGGTGGTGGTGGTGGTGGACCCTGACGCTCCTGCGTTTCACCTTGACCTTCTTCACCCGCTGCTTTGATTCGGTCGAAACGAATTGCGCAAAGGTCTCCCGGATGTTGGCCTGCGCCGACAGATCGAAGACCAGTTGTGGCTGCTCGACCTCGATCACAGGCGGCAATGGAGCGTCGGCCGCCACTTTTGCCTCCACCGGCTGGATGGTCGGCAGGCTGGTATCGATCACCACACGGTCCGGCAATCTGTGCTCTGAAAGGATGCGAATGGGCAGGGTGCGGTCCGTCCTGGCGTCACTGGACAGCCTGTCCCGTTCCGCCACAACCACGTTGATGCCAAACAGCAACGTGAGCAACGCGCCGCCCACGAAAAAATAGTAACGAAAGACGGGCATCGGTTACCCCCCCGTACGCTACAATGTAGGGTCCAGGATAATCAGCATTTTCCTCTTGACTTAAGGTGCAAGCCCTCGGTCAAAAGGAATGCGAGGTTTATTGGCAATTTGATCGAGGCGACAGTAACGCTTCGGCGCCAGTCGAACAAGCAATGTTTCGACAAATACACCAATAGTCATGGCCGGCCTGAACCGGCTCACGAACGGTATTCCTGTGCCTGGAGCGATCCGGCGCAGAAGCGTGGAACAACCCTCCGCCTGCGGAAATAAACAATTGCAGCTGCGCAGGAATCACACCAAAGCGGGCAGTTGCCCGAACAAAGATCAAAACGGGTGAACGGTTTTCAAAACCACGCCGGGATGCGAGGGGTTCGCCGGGCTGCGCTCAGCCCGGCCCCGCCACGTCGAAATCCACACCGTCATAACCTGCCTCGGCCGGTATGCGGAAATGAATACCGCGGTCGGTTTTCGTCATCACCGGCATCACGGTCACAATCGACAGACCTCTTGCATGTTCCAGCGCCGCGCTGACATCGGGCTGGCCTGCGAGTCGGATCAGGTTGCGGGTGGTCGCGAAGGGCAGCTTGAACCGCCCGCTTTCGCCACCCTCCAGTGCCTCCCGGGGCGACAGCCACAGCGAGCCGGTCGACTCAGCTCCATCATGGGCGCCAGGCTGATCCCTGGGCGCCTGCGCGAGAAAGAACCAGGTGTCGAAGCGCTTGGGCATGTTTTCCGGGGTGATCCAGCGGGCGCAGGGAACCAGCAGGTCCGTCGCCAGTTCCAGTTCGTTGTCGCGCACGACGCTGAAAAAGCTGGTCTTGTGTGCGCACAGGGCGACACGGTGAGCCGCCTCAATTGAGCCGGCGGCAGTGCCATCGACAATCGACGTCATGCCGCGCCGCCGCGCCAGCAGAATGCCACTCTCCTCAAAGGTTTCCCGGATTGCCGCGATGCGAAACCCGAGATCACCGGCATCCCCCTCAGCGGTACTTGAGTAGAGTTCGGGGTGAGCGATGATCTCGCTGTCCTGTGCATCGACACTGCCGCCGGGAAAGACCAGCGCACCGGAATTGAACTCGATCTGGTGATGGCGCTCCATCATAAACACCTCGATACCGTCTGCGCCGTCGCGCAGCAGCAGAATCGTGGAGGCGAAACGAGGTATGACAGGGGTCATGTCGAGCCTCTGTGGAGCCTTTCGTGGCACCTTGGGCAGGCGTTCAGGGCCAGGGAGAGTTCAGGGAAAGCTCAGGGAAATCTCAAAGACGATGCCGGCCACGCATGCGCCGGACCGATCGGGTCAGAGCATAACCGGCTTCGATGACATGCGGCCAGCCCCTTTGATGCCCCTTGTTGATCCGGCCTCTGGCGCCTGCGCCGCGCGCAGGCCACCCGTGCGTGCGTTTTGTGGCAACGTCATTTTTCTGCAGAAGATCCAGGAAGGCGGCACCGACCAGCGGCCGCGACCTGCCTTCTCTCCCGGTCTCGCGCTCACGACCGCGAACTAGCGCAGCAGCGTCATGCCGTTCCTGATCACCGTCACCTTGCGGGCCTTCACCCTGGCTTCAAACGAAATGACGTTGCCGTCCTTCCACATTTCCATGGTGATGATCTCTCCAGGAAAGACCGGCGCCGAAAAGCGCGCCACATGCCGGGTCAAAGCGAGAGGATCATAGCCTGCATAGGTCCCGAGCACGGCCCGGCAGGTGATGCCGTAGGTGCACATACCGTGCAGGATGGGCTGCGGAAAACCCGCCCTTCTGGCAAATTCCGGGTCTGAATGCAGAGGGTTGCGGTCGCCGCAGAGGCGGTAGATCAAGGCCTGGTCAGGGCGCGTGGCGATCTCCAGGATGGTGTCAGGCGCGCGCGCGGGCATCCTGTGCGGTTCCGGCTGTGGCAGATCGGGCCCCCCGAAACCCCCGTCGCCGCGGGCAAAACGCGAGCCGACAAGCGTTGCCAGTTTTTCGCCGGCTTCATTCCTGAGCACCGTCTGGTGGCGGATGACCACGCCCTTGTCCCTGCCCTTGTCGTAAACCTCAAGCACCGACGAATCGGCGGTGATATGGGCGGCAACCGGCATCGGCCGATGAAAGGTGATATCGCGCTCCCCATCCACCACCAGGAGCCAGTTGAGCTTCATATCACCGGCCCCGGAACCCCAGGCCGCCACGGAGGCAAAGCTCGGCACAACCTTGAGCGGTCGCAGCGCAGCGCTCGCCTCGTTGACAAAGGCAAGCTCCTCCTCATTGAGGGGATCGCGGCCGAAACCAATGCCACAGGCATAGAGCATGACCTCGCGATCACTGTAGCTGAATTTCTGGCCCAGGTTCCTGAGCTCTTTCAGCTCCCGGTATCTCGCCGACATATCCCGCCACTTCCTTTGAGTTGACCATCCGCGCTATCTGCCTCTCAATGACATAAATCGAGGCCGGATCCATCTCCCGAAACCACCCCTTGCCACCCCCAGGCGGCCTTGCGCGACACCATCCACCCCCTCCCCCAGGCGATGATTCTCCCGGCCCCTTTCGTGCCAGCGATGATTCCTTTGGGGAGAGGCTGACGGTCAATGACAGCAATCACGGTGAGCGGATTGGCATCGCCCTGCAGCCATGGGCCGCACCAGGGAGCCCAAGCATCCTCCAATGAGACCCATCGCGCAAAGCGGCGCCCAGGCCGCGCGGCAACCCGGGAAGGTTGGCAATCGCCTGCCGCAACCGGCACAATTTTACACAGATGGCAGCCCTGCCCGTGGAATTTCGCATCCGATGCAGACAGAATGCCATGCACATATTCATTTGGTGTTCAGGGCCCAGCTGCGATCATTTCGCGTGAGCAGCGGGTGCTGCGCCTCTCGGTTCAGGAAGGAAGTCCAAATGAAATATCTCTTTGCCGCCGCCTTGCTTGCGAGCGCCTTCATCGGTTTCAGCGATGTCGCCAACGCCGCCGGCGGATGTGGCCCCGGCATGCGCCCCGCTCCGCATGGTCGCTGCGTCCGTGCCGGTGGTCCCGCTGTCGTCGTCGTCCCGGCGCGCCCGGTCGTCGTGGTCGCTCCCCACCGCTGCCCGCCCCGCCACCACTGGCATGGCGGCGCCTGCGTGCGCTGATCTTTCTTTCTGCCTCCAGAGAACGGCCGTGCGGCACACCGCACGGCCGTTTTGCTGTGTCATCCAAAGCCCGGCAACCCCGGGTGATCTTTCATCCCGGCTGCTGTTATTTCTGCAGCCGGACCTCGCTTCCATCCCGCCACACACCATGTGAGCCGCACGCGCTTTGGCGTTCTGGCGGGCAAACCCGCTTTGTCGGCATGCACCGAAAGCGGCCGCACGCAGCCCCTCCCGATAGGGAAAACCTCCTGATTCGCAATCTGTTGCTGCTGCGGGTTGCAGGGTGATCGGGTGAAGGAGACATCAAAAGACGCGTGACAGGGGGGGGAATCCTCTGAGTCGATTGGCCCACTGATTCGGCTGATCGAGGAACAACCATGACCCAGGATGCAAAGGTGGCGTGCGTTATTGATGAGGTGGCGGAATTACTGTTTATTTTCAATGATATGCCTGATTATCGAC
>WQYW01000066.1 GCA_009781045.1 Alphaproteobacteria bacterium | reverse complement strand
GCGGCAATCTCCGCAAGCAGAATTTTGAGCCTGCCGTCCACCGGAGGCGTCAAAACAGGGCGTCGATATTTCGGGCACCACACAATGTGATGCTTCAGCGAAAACACCGCCCCAGCGTTTTTAGCATACCGTTCTGCCGCCATACCGAACGATATATGTCCGACGGATACACAAGTCAACCGCCGCACCGCCGCACTCCGCGCATAGGCGCGGACCGGCATTCCTCTGCCGCCTGAAGGCGGCAGTCCCCAGCCGGAGGTTATGATGGACTGGATCGACTATTACGACTCCAACCACACGATCTATGTCAGCGCGCGCCACCGCGAACTCCATTTCCGGATCATCGCAGGTGACATCATCGGCTACATCCCCGGCCCTGACGCGGTGGTGCTCGATTATTCCTGTGGCGAAGCGCTGTCGGCCGGCGAGGTGGCGAACGCCTGCGGCCGGCTGATCCTCGCCGAGCCGGCACCCAATCTGCGCCAGCGCCTTCATTCACGCTTTGCTGCAGACAGCCGGATCACAGTCAGCTCGCTTGAGGATCTGGCATCTGTGCCGGCGCAATCGATCGATCTGGTGGTGATGAATTCGGTCAGCCAGTACATGACGCCGACCCAGCTTGCCGCTGCCCTGAGCCTCATCCACAGCCTGCTCAAGCCGACCGGGCGGCTGGTGCTGGGCGACGTCCTCAACAGCGGCGGCGGCCTCCTCCAGGACGCCATCGCCCTGCTGCGCTTTGGCTGGCGCCACGGCTTCCTCAAGGACGCCCTCGTCGGCCTGATGTCCACCGCGCTATCCGATTACCGCCGCTTCCGCTCCCGCATCGGTGTGCAGTCCTATACCGAGGCCGAACTCGCAGCAGCACTCCGGGCCGCCGGCCTGACGCCGCAGCGCGCGGCCGCAAATATCGGGCACAACCCCTGGCGCATGACCTTCCTCGCCACCCCGGTCACAATCTCTTAAGCCCCGGGGAGAAAAGCGGAATCAGGGCCGAAATTTGCACCCCAGGGGGCCTTTTTGGGGGTTTCGCTGCCCTGCAATCTGGTCTAAACACGAGCCCGCAACGTGATCGCTCCGCGCCACCTCTCGCGCAGGGGTTGTGCGGTTTTTCAGGGGTTGCGCGATTTGCTGCCACTGCCCGCCCCGCGCCCCGATGATTCGGGGGCGGAATGTGACTCTGGCACCTGTCGCTCTGGCACAGTTGTCCGGCCGCAAACCGGGCTTGTACCCCCTGCCGCCGATCGCACATCAAGCCTGAGGGCGCGTGAAAGTCGCGCCTTTTTTGTGCCCCACCCTTCCGTTCGCGAGCAGTGATGCCCAAACGAACCGACATATCGACCATCCTGATCATCGGCGCCGGCCCCATCGTTATCGGCCAGGCCTGTGAATTCGACTATTCCGGCACCCAGGCCTGCAAGACGCTCCGCGAGGAGGGCTACCGCATCGTCCTGGTCAATTCCAATCCGGCCACCATCATGACCGATCCGGAACTGGCCGATGCCACCTATATCGAGCCCATCACCCCCGAGATCGTCGCCAAGATCATCGCCCGGGAACGCCACGTCATCCCCGGCGGCTTCGCGCTGCTGCCGACCATGGGCGGTCAGACCGCCCTGAACTGCGCGCTGTCGCTGCGCCTCCAGGGCACGCTGGAGAAATTCGACGTCGAGATGATCGGTGCCACGGCCGACGCCATCGACAAGGCGGAAGACCGCCAGCTGTTTCGCGATGCCATGGCCAGGATTGGTCTGCAGACCCCGGCTTCCCGGCTTGCCAACGCTTCCGCGATCAAGAAGACCGATCGCGCCAACTATCTCGCCGACCGCGCCAGACTCTCCGGCGAGGAACTGGTACAGTTCGAGAAACAATGGGCGGCGGGCGACAACCAGCGGCGCAAGCGCTATCAGCAGCAGGCCCTTGCCGAAGCGTTGATGGCGCTGTCCGAGATCGGACTGCCGGCAATCATCCGCCCTTCCTTCACGCTTGGCGGCACCGGAGGCGGCATCGCTTACAACAAGGAGGAATTTCTCGACATCGTCGAACGCGGCATCGACGCCTCGCCCACCAACGAAGTCCTGATCGAGGAAAGCGTCCTCGGCTGGAAGGAATTCGAGATGGAGGTAGTGCGCGACAAGAAAGACAACTGCATCATCGTGTGCTCGATCGAGAACTTTGATCCGATGGGTGTGCACACCGGCGACTCCATCACGGTCGCACCGGCGCTGACCCTGACCGACAAGGAATATCAGATCATGCGCGACGCCTCGATCGCGGTGCTGCGCGAAATCGGGGTCGAGACCGGCGGTTCCAACGTCCAGTTCGGCATCAACCCCAAAGACGGCCGCATCGTCGTCATCGAAATGAACCCGCGGGTGTCGCGCTCCTCGGCGCTGGCCTCGAAAGCCACCGGCTTTCCCATCGCCAAGGTCGCCGCCAAGCTGGCGGTGGGCTACACGCTCGATGAAATCTCCAATGACATCACCGGCGGCGCCACGCCGGCGTCCTTCGAGCCCACCATCGATTACGTGGTCACCAAGATCCCGCGCTTTGCCTTTGAGAAATTCCCCGGCGCCTCCACTACGCTGACGACATCGATGAAATCGGTCGGCGAGGTCATGGCGATCGGGCGCACTTTCCAGGAAAGCCTGCAGAAAGCGCTGCGCGGCCTTGAAACCGGACTGACCGGACTCGACGAGATCGATATCGAGGGCCTGGGCCAGGGTGACGACAAGAACGCCATTCGCGCGGCGCTCGGCACCCCGACGCCGAACCGCATCCTGCAGGTGGCCCAGGCGATGCGGCTGGGCTGGTCCAACGAGGTGATCTTCAACTCCTGCAAGATCGACCCCTGGTTCCTCGCCGAGCTGCGCGGCATCGTCGACATGGAGGAGCGGGTCAGGACCAATGGTCTGCCGAAAAGTGCCTTCGCCATGCGCAGCCTCAAGGCGATGGGCTTTTCCGACGCCCGCCTCGCGGTGCTGACCCGCTTGAGCGAGGCCGAGGTCACAGCTGCGCGCCACGCGCTCGGTGTGCGCCCGGTGTTCAAGCGCATCGACACCTGCGCGGCCGAATTCGCCTCGCCCACCGCCTATATGTATTCGACCTACGAATCCCCCTTCGGCGGCCCGCCTGCCGATGAAAGCGCGCCGACCGCCAACCGCAAAGTGGTCATCCTCGGCGGCGGACCGAACCGCATCGGCCAGGGCATCGAGTTCGATTACTGCTGCTGCCATGCCTGTTTCGCCCTCACCGACGCCGGCTATGAGACCATCATGGTCAACTGCAATCCCGAGACCGTGTCGACCGATTACGACACCGCCGACCGGCTCTATTTCGAGCCGCTGACAGCCGAGGATGTGCTCGAGATCATCGCTACCGAACGCGGCAACGGAACGCTCCACGGCGTCATTCTGCAGTTCGGCGGTCAGACCCCGCTCAAGCTGGCGCGCGCGCTGGAAGCGGCCCGGGTGCCGATCCTCGGGACGTCTCCCGACGCCATCGACCTTGCCGAGGACCGCGACCGCTTCAAACGCGTCCTCGACAAGCTTGGCCTCAAGCAGCCCCGCAACGGCATCGCCTACTCCGTCGAACAGGCCCGTCTGGTCGCGGCCGATCTCGGCATGCCGCTGGTGGTCCGCCCCTCCTATGTGCTTGGCGGACGTGCCATGCAGATCATCCACGACGAAAACCAGCTCGGCAACTATCTCCTCGGCACCCTGCCCGAACTCGTTCCCTCGGACGTGCGGGCCCGTTATCCCAACGACAAGACCGGGCAGATCAACACGGTGCTGGGCAAGAACCCGCTTCTGTTCGACCGCTATCTTTCGGAAGCCACCGAAATCGACGTCGACTGTCTGTGCGACGGCGAGGACGTCTTCGTGGTCGGCATCATGGAACATATCGAGGAGGCAGGAATTCACTCCGGCGATTCCGCCTGTTCGCTGCCGCCGCGTTCGCTCGATCCCGCAACCATCGCAGAACTCGAGCGCCAGACCCGGGAACTTGCCCTCGGTCTGCGGGTCGTCGGCCTTATGAACGTGCAATACGCCATCAAGGACGGCGTGATTTATGTGCTCGAAGTCAATCCACGGGCCTCGCGCACCGTGCCCTTTGTCGCCAAGGTGATCGGCACACCGGTGGCCAAGATCGCGTCCCGCATCATGGCCGGCGAGAAACTCGCAGACTTCGCCCTGAAGAAGCCGAAGCTCAGGCATATCGGCGTCAAGGAATCGGTGTTTCCCTTCGCCCGCTTCCCGGGCGTCGATACCGTGCTCGGCCCGGAAATGCGATCAACCGGCGAGGTCATGGGAATCGACCGTTCCTTCGAGGTCGCCTTTGCCAAGAGTCAGCTCGGGGGCGGCACCAGAGTACCGCGATCCGGCACAGTCTTCGTCTCGGTGCGCGAGAGCGACAAGCAGCGCATCGCCGAAGCCGTGAGGCTTCTGCATTCGCTCGGTTTCAAGGTCATGGCCACCTCGGGGACACAGCGCTATCTGGCCGGTGAAGGCATCCCCACCGAAAAGGTCAACAAGGTCCTGGAGGGGCGGCCCCACATCGTCGACGCCATCACCAATGGCAATATCCAGCTGGTCTTCAACACCACCGAGGGCCCTCAGGCGCTCGCCGACAGCCGGTCGCTCCGGCGCGCCGCCCTCTTGCATAAAGTGCCTTATTATACCACTCTTTCCGAGGCGGTAGCCGCCGCCCAGGGCATCCACGCCTATCTGGGTGGAGAGCTTGAGGTTCGCACCCTGCAGAGTTACTTTTCCGAGACCTGAGATCCAGGGTGCACCGTGGCGAAAATGCCACGTGCCCCCTGTCCTCAGATCCGCCGGCCCCGACCAGACCGAAGAATCAAGCCTTTTGACGACCCCCACAGGAGCTGCTGTGCCGCCAAGGTTTACGGCCTGCACCCGAGAACGAGAGCAGATATGGAAAAGATTCCGATGACTCTGGCTGGCTTCGCCGCGCTTGAGGACGAATTGAGGCAGCGCCAATCGGTGGACCGCCCGCGCATCATCGAGCATATCGCCGAGGCCCGCTCGCATGGGGATCTGTCGGAAAACGCGGAATATCACGCTGCCAAGGAGGAGCAGTCGCATAATGAGGGGCGCATCGCCGAACTTGAGGACAAGCTCGCCCGTGCCGATGTGATCGACATCTCGAAACTCTCCGGCGACACCATCAAATTCGGGGCCACCGTCACCCTGATCGATGAGGACACCGAGAAAAAACAGGTCTGGCAGATCGTCGGCGAACCCGAGGCCGATGCCAAAAAGGGCCGGATCTCCGTCACTTCACCGCTGGCACGGGCGCTGATCGGCAAGACCAAAGGGGTTTCCGTCGAGGTCAATACCCCCGGCGGTGCCAAGGCCTTCGAAATCACCAAGGTCGAATGGCGCTAGCCTTTTGCTGTGACCAAAAGGGCTCAGGCGCTTACCCTTGATCCCCCAAGGCCGGCCAGAAGCGGCAGATACCGGCGCAGATACCGGCATCGGGTCCTGCCTCCCAGGCACAGATCCCGGGACCTGCACCGCCCGGGATCTTTTTGTTGTCCGGGCTTTGAGAAACCTTGAGATTCCTCAAACTTCCAAGGTCGGGCGATTTGCCGTTTCCGCCTCGCTCTGTTTCTGCCCGCGTTCCATTTCTGGACCGACTGAACGGTTGCCCCTTTTTGACGTTTTCGAGACCCAGCCGCCATTCCGGATGGCGTTGATTCGTGGCAGATGGGTGACCATCCCGGTTGAAGAGGCGCAGTTTTTCCTGGATTTCGAGCCGCCCCTTGTCCGACCCGGGCAGATGCCGAGAAATAAACTGCGCCCGGCACCAATTTGTCGCCGATCAATGACAGGAGTCACCCCCCCGGGGACAGATCGGGCACCCTTAAATTTACAAGGATTGAGAGAGGACTGTAATGCTCAAGATTTCCCTGATCGTATGGATCATACTGGGGACTACACTTGCGGGAATCTGCATGATTGCAGCCCTGATGTTCCCCAATCTCCCTCAAATGACAACGATCCCGCTTGCTGTGGCGGCCGGCTTCATTGTCGCGATCCCGCTGTCCTATATGATCGCACGCCAGATCAGTGCACTGCGATAGCGCCAGCCTCAGTCGAGGGCCTGTCCGTAACTGCCGCCAATAAGGATCGGCTGATTTGCGGACGGCCCATCGCCTCCTTGCGCCGCCAGCCTCGCTTCCTGTGCCACCGGCGACCTGCATAGGGTGCAGGAGCCTGTTCGAATTTCCATTCGCTCCAGGCATTGATCGGGAAAGCCGGACCTCCCGCACGGCTTTCCCTGCGAGGCTTTATCGTTTCTACCCACGTTCCATTTCTGCTTTATCGTTTCTGCCCACGTCCCATTTCTGGAACGACTGACTGCGCCCCCTATTCCACGTTGTCGCGGCACAGACGCTTTTTATAAGCGAGGTGATCCGTGGCAAATGGATGACCATCCCGGTTGGAGAGGCGTAGTTTTTCCCGGATTTCGAGCCGGGTGTAAGCTGCCTCTTGTCCGACCTGGGCAGTTACGCTTTATCAAAGCCCGGCATGTCGCCGTTCCTTTGGTCGGATTCGACGCTGACTCCCCGCTCCCTTTCAAAAACGTGTTGCCGGGCGCCGTGGCCGAAACAGCATATGCCTGAAAGTCATCCCCCTGCAGATTGCTCCCTGTGGCGCCGCAACCTGAGGTCCCGGTGACCCGCGCCCTCCTTCTCTTTAGTCTGCCTCCGAAGGCGCACAAAGTCGTGATCCCGAAGGACACGGCGCTCACTTGACAGCTGCCTCGTCAGACCCCAGAGGAGCCGGGCTGTTTCCATCTGCCGCAGCCAATTGCTCGCAACCCTTAATGACGGCGCAGGATTTCGCGGCCCTCGGCAGTTCGATTCTTTGTTGAAGCATTGCGGGGGGAGTTGAAGATGCCCATTGCCCTGTTTGCCATCCTGCTTGAGATCATGCTGCTCTGGCACGCCGCCAAAACCGGCCGGCTGCAGACCTGGGGCTTTCTCCTCCTGTTCTTCCCGGTCGGCCCGCTGGCCTATTTCGTGGTTGAAATCATCCCCGAGTGGCTGGGCAGCGCCGACGCGCAAAAGGCGCGCAAGCGCATCGCCAGCAAGCTCGACCCGGAAAAGCGCTACCGTGAACTGTCGGATCATCTGGTGGTCGCCGACACCGTTGCCGGTCGTGCCGCGCTGGCTGAAGAATGCATGGAGGTCGGACGCTTCACCGAGGCCGAGAAGCATTTCGATCACGCCCTCAACCAGTATGCTGGCGACATCCCAGCCTATGCCTTCGGCAAGGCGCGGGCCCAGTTCGCCGCCGGACGCGCCTCTGACGCGCTCGCCACACTGGACGAGCTGCAGCGGCGCTGGCCCGATTTTCATTCTGCGCCCGCGCATCTCCTCTATGCCCGCGCCCTTGCCGAGGCCGGACGCAGCGACGAGGCCTGTGCCGAATACCGTGCCGTCACCGCCTATTTCCCGGGGGCCGAAGCACGGGTGCGCCACGGCCTTCTGCTCCAGCAGCTTGGACACAGCGCCGAAGCCCGCTCCATCTTCAGCGAACTCCTGATCCAGATGCGCCGTGCCCCGCGGCATGTCCGCAAGGCCCAGGCCGAGTGGCTGGCGCTGGCCGAAAAGCAGATCTCGACCTGAAAGCAGGTCAGGAGTCACCGTCGCGACTGCCGACTGGAGGCTGTCGGCAACACCGAATCACAAGGCCGGGGCCCCCTGGTTTTCGCTCTCTTTGCCAGGGGGCGCCAAGAGACGCCAAAAGGGGCGCCGAGAGGCACCCGGAAGCGCCAGGACCTGAGAAGGGATTTTCCGAAGTTAAATTGACCGGATGGCTGCGGCCGGGCTGCCTCCGTGGTCCAATGGCCCGGTCAGAGCCACAGGTACACGAGCCGGGCACCAGAACCGGCCCGGGTTCTGCCGGGGACGCAAAGGGAATTGGCGCCGCGCAGGTGCAAGCCCTGCTGTCGTACCAGGAGGCGAGGCGGCTCGAACCTGACGCAGAACCCAAGGGCGCTTTTGGTCGGGCTGGTTTCGCCGCTCCTCGACCATTGCTCAGGAGCCGAAGGCCTCACGTCTCCTGGAGAGACATCAGATCCACCGGCACCGCAGCTTCCAGTTTGGAATGATGCAGCACCAGGGAGGTGCGGACATTGCGCACATGGGGCGCCGCCGTCAGGCGAGTGACGAATTCCTGGAATGTCCCCATATCGGGCGCCACACATTTCAGAATGAAGTCGACCTCTCCCGACACCATCCAGCATTCCCGCACCAGAGGCTCGGCGTCAACGAAGCTCTCGAAGCTGCGCAGATCCGCCTCGGCCTGGCTCAACAGATGCACCGCAGCAAAAACCGTCACCTCGAAGCCAAGCTTCTGGGGATCAAGCAGCCCGCGATAGCCCTGGATATAGCCCCCCTCCTCCAGCACCCGCACCCGGCGCAGGCAGGGCGGAGGCGACACCCCCACGCGGCGGGACAGCTCGACATTGGTGATGCGCCCGTCGGCCTGTATCTCTGCGAGAATTTTCAGATCAATCTCGTCCAGATTCCGTGGCATCCGGATGCAACTCCCGACCTGACGCGACCTGCGGCTGGCTGTTGGCGCATCTCATAGCCCAGCAGGACGGGTGGCGCAATTTTATTACGCGTGCGACGCAGCGTCAGGCGGAAAAATTTGCCCTGACAGCCCGCGATTCTTGCATGGCGGACGGGAAGTCTTAGATTAAATGCATTATTCCGACTCGCGCCCCGAGGTCTGTGCTTGCAGTCCGTCGGGAGAGGCAACATCGCCAATGCCGCCACACACACATGCCAAGGTCGTCGTCATCGGCTCTGGCCCCGCAGGCTACACCGCCGCGATCTATGCTGCGCGGGCGATGCTTGAGCCGATCCTGATCCAGGGCATCCAGCCCGGCGGGCAGCTCACCATCACCACCGAGATCGAGAATTTTCCAGGATTTTCCGAGCCGATCCAGGGCCCATGGCTGATGGAGCAGATGGAGAAGCAGGCCGCCAATATGGGGGCACGGATAAAATCCGACCTGGTCACCCGGCTGGACACAGCTTCAAGGCCGTTCCACATCCTCTGTGACAGCGGCGATACCTTTTTAGCCGACACCGTGATCCTCGCCACCGGGGCCCAGGCGCGCTGGCTCGGGCTGGAATCGGAAGAAAAATTCAAAGGCTTCGGGGTCTCGGCCTGTGCCACCTGTGACGGCTTTTTTTACCGCGGCAAGAACGTGGTGGTGGTCGGCGGCGGCAACACTGCCCTTGAGGAGGCCCTGTTCCTGACCAATTTCGCCACCCGGGTCACTGTGGTACATCGTCGCGATCAGTTCCGTGCCGAGCGCATCCTGCAGCAGCGTCTGATGCACAACCCCAAAGTGAGCGTGATCTGGAACAGCGTCCTTGAGGACATAAAAGGTTCCACCAACCCCACCAGGGTCACCGAGGTGGTGCTCAGGAATGTTGAGACCGGTTCGCGGAGCGAATTGAAGGTGGATGGCGTTTTCGTCGCCATCGGACACACACCGGCAACCGACCTGGTCCAGGGCCAGGTCCGGCTCAAACCCTCAGGTTATGTCGAGGTGGCACCGAATTCGACCGCCACTTCGGTTCCGGGTCTCTTCGCGGCAGGCGACGTTGCCGACGAAACCTATCGACAGGCTGTGACAGCTGCCGGCCTCGGCTGCATGGCGGCTCTTGAGGCCGAGAGATTCCTGGCCGTACAGGCGCAAGCCGCCGGTCACAACGTGAGTGCGGCGATATGAAAACCATGCCCAAAACACGTGACGGTTTTTGGGACATGGACTGGGATAAATTGAAGGTATTCCACGCCGCCGCGGAAGCCGGAAGTTTTACCCATGCCGGCGAGCAGCTCGGCCTGTCCCAATCCGCAGTGTCGCGACAGGTCAGCTCCCTGGAACAGGAACTCGCCGTTTCACTGTTTCACCGCCATACCCGTGGACTGATCCTGACCGAACAGGGCGACCTGCTGTTTCGCACCGCCCATGATGTCTTCATGCAGCTGCAGGCCGCCCGGGCCAAGCTCACCGACAGCCGTGAGCGCCCCAGCGGCGATCTCAAGATCACCACCACCCCCGGTGTTGCCATCAACTGGCTGATCCCGCGGCTCGGCGAATTCACCACGCTCTATCCCGAGATCCGCATTTCGCTGATCGTTACCGACGAGGAACTCGACCTGTCGATGCGGGAAGCCGATGTCGCCATCCGCACCCGCAAGCCGACGCAGCCCGACCTGATCCAGCGCAAGCTGTTCGCCATGGGCATCCATGCCTATTGCGCGCCCGACTATATCAAGCGCTTCGGCACCCCGCGCAACCTCGCGGACCTCGACTCCCACCGCATCATCACGCTGGCCGACGGCAGCGTTCTGCCCCATCTGCAGAACAGCAACTGGCTGATCGAGGCGCATAGCAACGGCAACGGGCCGCGGGAAGCCTATTTCAAGGTCAACAACATCCTCGGACTGGTGCGCGCCTGCCAGCAGGGCCTGGGGGTTGCCGCCCTGCCCGACTATCTGATCGGGGAGGACAGCCACCTGGTCCAGCTTTTCACCGAAGAAGACGCCATCCAGATCGACACCTATTTCGTCTATCCGGAGGAACTGAAAGCGGTGGCGCGGGTCCAGGTGTTCCGCGACTTCGTGGTCAGCAAGGCCCAGCGCTGGCCCGGATAATGCGCGGCCGGGCCAGACGGGGGGGGGCCGACAGGGGCCTTGGAAAACGCGTCCAGGGTGATCGCGCAAGGCGTTCTGTTCAGACCAGGCCTCAAGACCCGGAATGGCAAGCGGGGGCGCGATTGCCCTTTGCTGCCCAAAGGTCCCCTCACCTGACGTGATTCGCACGGCCCCTCCCTGTCGGCCACACGACCGCAAGCGCACACCAGGGCAGGGCCGATTGGACGTTATCCCATCGCGGCAATCGTTAAACGATCCGCCGGATTGGTGGAGAAACCTGACTTCAAACTTTCGCTGTCCAGGCAGCAAATCCTTCACGATATCCAACGCCCGACAGGCTGTGAGGGAAGTCAGACCCGCCAGTTACCGGATCTTAAAGCAGACGCTGTAGTTCTCGCCTTCGACAAGAATCCACGGACAGCACGGGACACGAGGTCCACCGCCAAACACCTCGTCTCGCAGGAAAATAACGTCCGGACAACCACTTAGGCCGCAATGACGACATTTTTCGGATGGCGTCGCGGCTGGAACGCGAGGGCCTCATGAAAATCCGGCACGATGGAACGCCGCACCTCCAGCAGGGCTTCGCCACCGAAGAGATCCTGTGGGGCACGGGAATCTGGTCGGTGATCCTGGCACTTTCCCCCATCATCCTGTTCTACATTCTGTAACTGCCCAGGTCGAACAAGAGGCAGCTCAGCTCGAAATCCGGGAAAAATTGCACCTCTCCAACCGGGATGCCGGATGGGGATGGTCATCCATTTGCCACCGATCAGCTCCATCAGGAAAGCTGGCCGGGCCTCGACAACGTCAAAAATGCAGCACAGTCAGTCGCCAGAAACGGAACGTGGGCAGAAACGGCAGATCACGCTTCAGGAAAACAGCCGCCCGGGAATGAAAAGGCCCGGACCAGAGGAACTGGTCGGGGCCTTCCTGGTCTTTTGATCCCCAAATCTCAAGCCGCCTGTCTATGCATCGTGCCCGCGCCCGACCCGGCGCGAATCGCCTTCACCGAACGCTCGATCGCAGCCCAGAGCCGCGCAATTTCCTGCGCACCGCGGCTGTCGGCCTGGTATTCCCGCGCCCCTTCGCCGTAGCTGAGCGCCATCAGGAGATCGGCGCGATTGGTGATCTGCCCTCCCCATACCGGAGCCCGAAATTTTGCCAGGGCATCCCGGGCAATGGTCACAATCGGACTGTCAGCGGTGTCACGACGGGCCGGGGCGCCATTGAGGACAACCGCATAGGGCTTGCGCGCGGCGCGGCACATCTGCACCGTTTCCTGCACCGCATTGACGTCGAACACCCCCGGCCGCGCCGGAATGATCACCATGGTGGCGTTTTTTATCGCATCCGTGACCACCGCCGACAGATTGGGCGGGGTGTCGATCAGAACCCACTCATAACCCTCACGCTCGGCCGTCGCGACAATGCCACTGACGGAACTGACGGCGGCCTTGATCGGCGGTTCATTGGTGCCGCGCAGCTTGTGCCACAGGGTCAGAGACCCTTGCGGATCCGCGTCAACGAGCAGAACCGGCGTGCTCGCCTTGATCTGCGCCGCCAGATGGGCCGCCAGCGTACTTTTGCCGGAACCGCCTTTACGCGACGCAAAAACAATGACGTTCATGATTTCGTCTCCAGGTTGCGCTCGATATAGAAATGAATCACCACGATGATTCGCGAAAGAGAAATATTCCTTCGCAAGCTGCGTGCGGACGGCAAAATCAGCGTGACGCACAATCGCCACACTGCCGCGACAAAGTTGGACGGAGTCCGACACAGTTGAGCCCGCAACCGGACACAGTTCACCGCAGTTGTCCCTTGAGTCTGCCCTCCAAAGTTCCGCCGCCCCTTGAGTTCCACCCTCCATTGCCGCGCCGGTTCCATTGCCCTGATTGCTCAGGATTCCGGTCCAGGAACTCCAGGTCGGGGCGAGATCGGCTCGAGGCTTCGGCACCCCCCAGGATGGGGGCGCCCCCCTCTTCGCGCCTGCCCGTCCCAAGATGATTGCCAACGTGCCGCCATCGTGATTGGATCCCGCCGGCAATGACGGCACACATGTTTGCCAAGGAGTGAATATTCGTGTTTGAGCCCTTCGTGCGATCGCGCCTGTCCCGCCGCAGCACCCTCCTCACCCTGGCAGCGGCGGCAGCTGCGCTGCTACCGGAGTCCGGATATGCGGTCGATGTCGCCGGTGTGCGCCAGGATGGCAAGGAAATCGCCCCTGGGGATATCGGCGGCTGGAGGCTGGTCTATTTCGGCTACACCCAGTGCCCCGACATCTGTCCGATCTCGCTCCACAGCATCACCGAAGCCATCGACGCCCTCGGCCCTATCGGCGAGCGCATCACGCCGGTTTTTGTCAGCGTCGATCCGGAGCGCGACACGCCGGAGGTGTTGGCAAAATACCTCGCCTTCTTCCACCCGCGCATGGTCGGCCTCTCCCCCCACCCCGATCAGCTCGCCGAGCTGGCGCGCGACTGGCGCATAAAATACAGCCGCGTCGAACTCAAAGACGGCAGCTATGCGGTCGACCACACCGCGACGATCTTCTTCACCGATCCCGCCGGGACGATCATCGGGCGCTATCCCCACGACCTCGACGGCGAGGCCCTGGCCAACCGCATCCGCGCCACGCTGCTGGCGCAATAAGATGGACGCAGGCGAAAGACTGAAACACAGCTTCGGCGCCACCCGCGTCGACGAGGAAGAACGCCGCCGCCTGATCCGGGAGACCTTTGCCGGCGTGGCTCCGCGCTACGATCTGATGAATGACCTCATGAGCACCGGGATTCACCGGATCTGGAAAGCGGCGCTGGTCAGGCACGGCAGGCCCAATCCCGAAGACATCGTGCTCGATCTCGGCGGCGGCACCGGCGATATCGCCTTCGCGCTTGCCGCCTCCGCTGCCCACGTGCTGGTCGCCGATCCTTCCCCCCAGATGATGGGCCAGGGACAGGCGCGGGAAGGACAGATGCGGGAAGGACAGATGCGGCAGCCTGCGCCGGGGATCACCTGGGTTGCCGCGGAAGCTGAAGCGCTGCCCTTCACGGATGGCTCGATCGACCTCGTCGTCATCTCCTTTGCCATCCGCAACGCCACCAATATCGAGCGCGCCCTTGGCGAAATCGCCCGCGTCCTCAAACCCGGCGGGCGCTTCCATTGTCTTGAATTTTCGACCCCCCAACCCTGGCTCGCGCCCTTCTACGGAATGTGGTCCCGAACTGTGATTCCGGTCCTTGGCGCCGTGGTATCCGGCGAACGCCGCGCCTATCGCTATCTCATCGAATCGATCCGGCAATTCCCGGATCAGGCCGAATTCGCAGGCCTGATTGCCGCAAGCGGCATGACCGACGTCTCCTGGCGTAACTTAAGCTTCGGCATCGCCGCGCTGCATTCGGCGCGCAAGCCCTGAAATTCCCACAGCCCGCCTCCGCCCACCTCATTTGCGCCCTCTTCTTCAAAGAGAAAGAGCCGATCAGCGCGAATGCGCACCTGCGAGGCCCCGACAAGCCCTGCCCGCCAGTTCAGATTTCGGTCATTGGTCCCCTAGATGCCGGATATGCGCTATCATTGCCAAAAACACGGCGATCTGAGAGAGAAAGCATGGGTCTCCAGATCAATCGAAGAAGCGATCCGCCACGGCCACACCGCATTCTGTCTTCTGTCCACAGAGTGGGCGTCGTCTACCCCGCCTCCTGGTCCGGATTGGGGGAGACCAAAAGTTTCTATCTCGATGACGAAGATTATGATCTTGTGCTGGAATATCTCCGGGAAACACAGCACTCTGAGCCGCACTCCCGTGAAGCCGTGTTCCTGATAGACCGATCAAACCGCGAACTGAACGACAAGTGTTTTATGCAGAAACTGCGACAAGGCATGAGCGTCGTTTGTCCGCATTGCATGCAGGAATGGGCGGCGCGCAGGATCAAAGGCCTGCGTCTCGGCGCGCGTTGATGCTTCTGTTTTGCGCGCTCCACCGATCAAGACAATCGCCACATTCCGAAAGTCTACGTCCGATACGCGATACGCGCAACCGGCCAGCGCCTGGGCCCGGGAATCCGTCGGCGCGGAAACCATAAGATCCAGTCTGCCACTGCGGAACACCGTTCCGGCATCAACTGCGGGAGACATCAATTCTCAAACCCAGCCTTGATTTCGCCGATCACCCCCACAGCCCGAGACAACGGCGCCTACCCGATCGCGCATGATCCAATTCACCAATACACGACAACCACAAGAACTAGCCATTCGAGAATATCTTTACCCGGTTTCCGCCAGACGTCGCCGTTCCAAGGACTGACTGAAACTGCACATCTGTCAGACATCTCGCTCTCCAGGCTCATCCTCCTCGTGAACCCATATCATCTCCGCCAGCCGTTTCTTCGCTTCAACCACGCGACTGTCATCCGGAAAATTCTCCAGTGCATTTACAACCTCTGTGAAGTATTCCCAGGCATGATCCAGATCGTCCAGCTCCTGAAATGACTCCCCACACCACAACAAATAGTCGTAACGTTCATCTCCCAACCTGGTGTTCAGCCACTTCTCATATATATCAATCGCCGCTTGATAATTCCCGAGTTCAAAATGATTCGCAGCCAATCGCTGGTCAAGCATCTGAAATTCTTCGTCAATATCTGCATTTGCTCCGACCCACGATTCTATCATTCTGATCGCCATTTCATGGCTGGAATTGTCGTAGAGATAATCCAAAACCTCAATGAACATATAATAACCGAATAGCTCGGGAACAATCAGAAAGCGTCCAAAACTGCTACAGAATCCCTCCATGTCATCATCTCTGACTTCCCGCCAAAGAAGCAGACACCCATTTCTTACGACTTTCTGGATTTCCACATTTTCGGATGATCCAAAGAGATCGGCCAGCTTGTAGCCCACATCAAATAGACGGACATAATCGCTTTCGAAATACTCCATCATTCCGAGCAACGTCTTCGCCGCATCGAGTCTATTTCGAGCTGAAAGGTAATCAACGAACAGACTGTCCATCACCCTCGCAATATTTTCCAGTTTTACCTCACTGAAATCTCCGTTGCGGATCATGGCATCCAATAACAACGACCTCGCCTCACATGTCTCGTCAATTCTCCCGAGATTTCCCTCCGCTTCTCTTATCAGCCTTCTGCAAACGGCCTCTACGTGGCTGTATTCCTCGCCACACTCGGCTCTCTCGAGCGCATCTCTTGCCGCCATAAGTTCCAGCTTGACGCGCGCATCCATCACACATGCTCTGGTCATCTCTCCAGCAACTTACCTGACAGCCCTTGCGAAAACTGACGTCATCCGCGCCCACCCGCCTCAGCTATCGGCTATCGATGTTTGTCAAGAACCGCCTCGATGTCGGAGATAAGAGCCACTGCAGCGCCGGCCGGCGATCTGAAACGCTCAATCGCGCCGTAATGCATCTCCAGGCAAGACAGCAGCAACTCTTTCAGGCCCTCTTCATCCGGCTTCTGGGGCAAACCTGAAGTCATATAGCCTGCTTCCAGCTGCATCTCCTTGGCGGCGAAATACTCCTTGAGATATTCGAGCTTCCACTCGCCCTTGCGGATCGACTTGAGCTGCTCCCGGTTGCGCTCAAGATCCAGATCCTGCTCGGTGAGAATCTGCTCGATCTCATTGAGCAGGCGCACCACGTGATAGGCGTGTTTCACGTCATAGCCATAGGCCGCGATCATCGCCGCCCGCTTCGGGTTGGCCCGCTCGTGGGAGCCGTCGATCTTCGCCATCTGGGCATAGGCATAGCCCTTGAACTTGTGCCAGGCTCCCTTATGGAGAAAGCGCTTGCGATGTTCGCGGATGACCTCGCCGATCGCTGTCGAATGCACGACGCAGCGCCGCGGCGTGAACAGCGCGTCGATGACGTTGGGGTTGTTTTCCATGGCGAGCTGGAAGAACCTCACGATCGAGTAGACCGAAAAGTCATAGGTCTTCTGCCGCCCGTCGATGGTAGGCACGTGATGCTGCTGCCACAGATCGAAGCGCGTGATCGGGGTGCCGAAGCCGGCAATTTCGCCGGCGAGATGGGGAAAGACAACCGTCTTCGGCGGAATGCAGATACCGTAGAAGTCGATGTCGGAACTGTCACTGGAGACGCCATAGGCATCGCTGCCCATGATGGTGAGATAGACCATATTGTCCGGCAGCCACTTCGGCGGATGGGCCACGTTCGCAGCCACGAGTTTCGCAAGCAGAGTCATCTCTTTTTCAACCCTTTCGACCTCACGGCGGCGCACTGCTTGCCGAGCCTGGCTGTCCTGTCGCAGCACTCCCGAAAAAGGAATGCCCCATCGTGCCTTATGCGCCTTGCAGACGCGGGTCGCGAGCGCCCTCACGCAGCGCAAGCTGTCGCCACGCTGCGCAGACGTGCACCTGTTCGTGCATGTTCCGACAGCATCGAACCCGCACCCGGTCCCTTCTGCGTCCCTGATTTTCCGCCCCGTTGAATTCCCACCTGGCGGACAGCGACACGCCGGTAGCTGGCTGCGCCCTTTCACATAGGCTCGCGCCGCCGTGATGCAAAGTCGAGAAGCTGACGACGCAGGCTGGCGTTTCCCCAGTCGCCCTGCCCCTCCATGCGCGCAATTTCGCGGCCCTCGGCGTCAAGGATCAGAGTGGTCGGCAGGCCCTTGATCGCAAGCGCAGTGGCCGCCTCCCGATTGAGATCGTGATAAAGTTCCAGATTGACCACAGCAAGGCTCCGGGTGGCGCGATCAATCGCGTCCCAGCCCAGGCGGTCGAGCGACACCGCGACCACCCGCACGCCCTGGCCGCCGAGATCGGACCTGAGCTTCGCCAGCGCAGGAAGCTCCTCGCGGCAGGGCAGACACCAGCTGGCCCAGAAATGCAGCAGCGTCAGCGGGGTGCGGGCGAATTCAGCAGAATTGTGGAGGACCCCGTCCCGGTCGTGCAGGACAAATGCGACCGGCTTCGGGTCCGATGGCACCAGGCTGGCGGCGGCAAGCGGTGCCCCCGTGAGCAGAAGGAACAGGATGACCAGGGGGCGGATCATGCGGTACCCAGGACCAGGACGAAAATGATCCCGGCCGCCAATCCGATCTGAAAGCGCACCGTAGCGGCAAGCATGCCGTTCATCACCCGGGAGATCGGAGTGCGGGAAAGGCGATGGCCGAGATAGAGCGCAACGCCGAAGGCAACAGCCGCAACGACGACGCCGAGGCGGTTGACCGGCCACAGCGCCAGCCCTGCAAACAGGGCGCTGGCCGTCAGTTCGGCGACATAGAGCCAGGCGGTGGCCTCCACACCGAGCACGATGGCGAGGGTGCGCCGTCCCGCCGCTTCATCCTGGGCACGGTCGCGATGGTTGTTGACGGTGAGCACCGCGGCCGCCGGCATGCCGATGGCAAGGCCTAGCAGCACGCAGGTGCGATCCACATGATGCGCCCCCAGCCACACGATCCCGGTGGTGGCAACAATGCCGAAAAACAGGATGACAAATATTTCCCCGAACGGACCGGCGCTGATCGGCCAGGGGCCATAGGAATAGCACCACGCCGCAATCAGCGAGAGCACTCCGATAAGGACGATCACTGGCCCGCCAAAGAGAACCGCAATCAGGCCGAAGACCACCGCACCCATCGTCGCCGCGATCGCCCAGCGCCGCACCAGTGGCGCCGGAGCCAGGCCAGAACCTACCAGGCGGACCGGCCCCAGACGCTCGACATGGTCCGCCCCCCTGTCACCATCGGCGGCATCATTGGCGAGGTTGGTGGCCACCTGGATCAGCAGCGCCGACAAAAGCGCGGCAAAAATCGGGACTGCGGCCACGTCACCATAGGTGACTCTGGCATGGATCAGCCCCACGATGATCGGGGTCACAGAAAGCGCGAGCGTTCTTGGGCGCGAACCCTGAATCCAGAGTCCGGCCGAACCGGCCGAGGTCAAACTTGTCAAACCAAATCCCCACGTCGGAAGGCCAGGAATCCGGCATAGGCCGCAGCGACTCCGAGAACCAATGGATAAGCCAGCGACCATACCAGAAATCCGACCCGGCCGAAGACGTCAAAAACCGCATAAGCGGTCGAGCCCAGGAGCACCAGCTGGGGGTCGAACAGCACCATGGAACCGATCCGGAACACCTGCAGCGGGTTGAGCATGGCGATCGCCACAACCCCCTCGATCGGCAGACCGTCGCGAATCAGAACCCCGAGCAGAACCAGGTCGAGGCCCAGAATCAGCACCAGCCAGAGCAGAAACGCCGCAGTCTGGGCCATGTCCACCGAACGCGCCACGGAAGCGATGAAAAAGCCCAGGCCAACGAAGGTCAGGATCATCGCCAGCAGAATGCCGATGTCGAAACCAAGTTCGGCCCAGGGGATGGCGACGCCGCGCAGCATCCCATAAAGCACCGCGGAAGCCAGCGCGCCGAAGACCGGGAGGACCGCAAGCACGTAGCGGCCGAGAAAACGCCCGGCATACCAGCCGCCAAGCCCCACCGCGAGGCCCAGCACATATTCATGGACCCCGGCCTCGCGGTCACCGGCCAGCGAGCGTACCGTGGTGATGAGGACGAAAATCGGCAGGATCGCCATGGTGAGCTGGATATAGGCCACCAGAGTGCGCGACAGGCCGGTGAAGCCCAGCACCCGGCTCTCGGTCAGACCCAGCACCAGGAGCAGCCCCACCAGCGCGAAGAACACGGCCGCATAGGCCCAGAACCAGCGCGCCCGCAGCGCCTGGGTGATCTCGAGCCGGAAAGTGGCGGCAAAGCCCGACCCCACTGCCCTGTCAGGCTCTCTGGATGCGGCATCCGACACGGCGGACATCACGAATGTCTCCTTGCACTGGCATCACGGCCCAACCCAGGCCCGCGCAACACGCCCGCACCGGCAGCCGGGCATTTCGAAGTCTGGTCCTGTCACATCACCTCTGACCCGTATCGCCGCAACGAAATCAAAGCCGCGGGCTCTGTCAAGTTGCAGAGGACCTCATGTCGAATGGGCGCACAGCGCCTTTTCACGGATGTCACTTGTGGCCGCTGCAAAATCAATACCATGGCCGATCTGCGGGCCGGCAGCATAGCCATGCGCCATCGGGGTGGGCGCACCGGAGCGGTAATGGGCCGATCTGGCGTCAAGCCAGCGCGTCGGTTCGGTCTCGTCGGCGACCCAGAAGGCCACGTCGCTGCGCCCGATCTCCCCGCGGCCTTCCGCCGCCATCACCGCACAGCCGAAATCGTCATAGATCCGCACCCGGCCATAGTCGCTGTCCCAGATTTCGGCGGCAAAGCGCGGATCACCGACCGGCATGCCACAATACTGGCAAACGTCCCGTTTCAGCCGGATTGCCCGCGGCCTGGGGATCGCACTGCCGCACCCACTGAGGGCGGAGCTGGCGACCAGCACCATCACCCCCGTAACCACGTCACGACGGCTCGCCCGGCGATAAGGATCAGACAGAAATCGCGTTGGCATGGCCGCTCTCCCGATTGATCTCCCGCAACCTGACCGCCACCAGCAATCCGGCGTGACGGGCGACAAAGCCGAGGAATCGCAGGCGGTCCGGGCCCGCGATCACGCCGCTCCACTGACAGCCCTGCTTGAGCACCAGGCCCCATTCCTGCGCCACACGGGCGAAGCCCGGCTCCATGCGGCTGGTCTCGATCTCGGCAGAGAAGATCGAACCCAGGGCGCCCGCGTCGCTCACCGCATCATCCAGCGTGATCCGCCCACTGTCCAGTTCCACCACCCGATCGACCAGCGGCGCGATCTCGTCGATGCGGTGGCTGGAGATCAACATGGAGCTGTCGCGCCCGCGGGCGGCCAGAAGATCATAAAACGCCACCCGTGCCGCGGGATCGAGATTGGCGGTGGGTTCGTCGAGAATCAGAATCCGGGTCGGGCGGCCCAGCGCCAGCGCAATCAACAGCTTCTGCTTCATGCCCCCGGACAGGCGGACAAAGGCGCGCTGGCGGATCTTTGCCACATCAAGGCCGAGGCCGGCAGCCACCGCCTCAATCCCGCCAACCGCAGCGCCCGACACTTCGGCGACATAGCGGATGAAGGCCCCGACCGGGGTTTCCAGCCGCGGCGCGATCTGGGGCACGAAGCCGATCATGCGCAGCAGCCTGGTGCGGTCGCGGCGCGGCTCCAGACCCTCGACCTCAATCCTGCCGCCATAGCTGTATTCGCCGAGCAGACAGCGAAACAGGCTGGTCTTCCCGGCTCCGTTGGAGCCGACCAGGGCAATGCGCTGGCCGGCGGGCGCGGAGAGCGTCAGCCCGTCGAGCACCCGGGTGGAACCGAACTGTTTGGTCAGCCCCTCGATAACAATCATGCCGCCTGATCCTCGGCCTCTTCGCCCGCATCGTCATGGCGGGTGATAGCGAAAATGTCGAATGTCAGCGCCCCGGTCGGGCAGACCTCAATGCACATGGAACAGCGCGTGCAATCGGCACCAATCGGGGTCCTGGGATCGCGGGCAAAACCAAGCTTGGTCATGTCGAGCACATGGGGAACCAGACAGACGTGGCGGCATTTGCCCTCATGCAGGCATTTCTCGGCATCATAGAGCACGCGCAACGGGGTGACTGTGCCGACAACGCCATAGACCAGTCCAACCGGGCAGACATAGCGGCACCACATCCGCCGCGACCACACCACCTCGACCACCAGCAGGAGTGCAACCCAGATCAGACCGACGATCAGACCATAGGTCAGCGCCCGCGACAGGATGCCGACCGGCGAGACACTCTCGAACAGCGGATAGCCGCAGACAAACGCGATCAGTGCCAGCACTGCGAACATCACCGGACGCAACCGGCGATCGAGATCGTGATCGCGCACCAGCTTCTTCGCAGCAAGTTTGAGATGCAGCATTTCGGCGAGTTCCGACAGCAGATGATAGGGGCACACCCAGGAACAGAAACTGCGGCCGCCGAAGATGAGATAGGCGACAAAAATCAGGCTGATGCCGAGCATGTGGTTCCACGCCAGATGCTTGTCCGCCAGGATCAGCTGGATGGAAGCGTTGAGATCGGCAAGATGGATGCCCATGAACTGCGAGGCCGTCAGCGCCCCGACCACGACTTTCATATCGAACCAATAGGAGAAGGCGAACAGGGCCGCCACCAGCAGGATCGAGATCCAGCGCGCGATCCGCCATTTGTTGGAGCGCGGCGCATTGCGCTCGCCTGCAATCGCCGCCTTGCGGCGCTTGCGCTCCTCCGGGCTGCGCTTGAAGGCCGTCAGCTCACGGGCCGCCGCGCTCATGTCCTCCGGCGCCGGCCGCTTCGGCTCGGCCCCCAACAACAGCGCCAGATCCCGCAATTTGCGCAAAATCAACCGGATCAGCCAAATCGGAATCAGGCCGATCAACCACGCTGCCAGCCTCTTCACCCATCTCATGCGTGCGCTCCTTGAGGAGAACGACCCTGAACCCGAACCTCGATGCGGATCGCCACCGGCTCCACCGGGCAGACCATCTCGCACACACCGCAGCCAACACAGCTCTTGTTGACGCGCGGGGTGCGGCGGCGGTCGGAAGGATCGTCCGACATCGGCACCATTTCAATCGCCGGCTCGACATGGACCGCGGCCTGCTGCACGGTTCCGAGACGGGCGGCCTCATCATCCGGATTGTCGCTTGAGGGCTGGATCGGACACTGGCGCACACAGAGATCGCAGATCTCCAGCTCATAGCGATGATCGGCAACCGGCTGCGCCACCCAACGGTCAATTTCCGGATAGCGCAGACGCCCCTTGAACGATTGGCCCCGCGCCGGCCCCTTGAGGCCTTTGCCGGCCCGCGCCAGACAGGCATCCGGTGCCACCAGCCGTGCCGTTCCCATCCTGACCTGTTCCTTGCGGGTGATCAGATGGCTGAGCGCCCCGGTCGGACAGGGCAGAATGCACTGCGTTGCACCACAGGAAAAATCGCAGGCCTGGGCACGGGCGTCGATATAGGGCACGCCATTGCCGACACCATCCTGGAAATCACCGAGGCGAATGGCGTTGACCGGGCAGAAATGGAGGCATTGCCCGCATTTGATGCAGGCGGCCAGAAACGCATCCTCATCCAGCGCGCCAGGCGGCCGCAACCAGGTATCGGCCCCGGCCTTCCGCCGTCCCAGGAGCCCAAGCAGTGTGGCACAGGTGACCACCGTGCCGACCGCCGCGGAACGCAACAGACGCCGCCGCTCCTCGTTGACACGGGAGGGAGACGGCTTCACGGGCGTGCGTTCTGATGGATCATCACTCATTGCAGCACCTCTTTCTCCTTCGCCTCGCGCGCGCCTGCATCCTCCAGTGCCCGGACCCGCGGCTGCGGATCCGACAAAACCAGACGCGGCTCGGTGAGGGCCCCGAGACGTTCGACCAGATCCATCAATTCGAGCGACGGCGCGGTGCGGAAGAACTGCGTATCGGGAATGTCCATCCACAGCCGATCGGCCCAGCTCCACACCCGGTAGGGCGAATCGCCGATGCCCGAGCCGGAGCGGTCGAAGCCGTCATAGGAGTCCCAGAAATTGCGCGCCCAGACGTTGCCCTCTGCCGTGCCACCACCGCCGACCATGACCTGGGCATGATTGCCGACGAAGTTGTTGTCTTCGAATTTATTGCCTGCCCATCGCGAGTGGAAAACAATCGCGATGCCGTTATAGGCAAAGCGGTTCCTGGCAAAGCGGTTGGTGGAATCGGGGTCATAGGGAGACGCATCCAGGAACAGTCCCCTGGCATTGGCAAACAGGTCATTATGCGAGACCACATTGCCTGAGGACTCCTTGTAGCCGATGCCGATACCCGACGGCCCCTGGCTGTAATGGATGATGTTGTCGGTGAGAACATTGTCGTTGGCATACATCAGAAAGATGCCGACCGTGTTCGACAGCAGGGTGTTGTGACGCATCTCGTTCTGGTGCGCATACATGAAGTGTACACCGAATCGGCTGTCGCGGATAGTGTTGCCGGTCAGGACATTGTTCTTGGAGTACCACACCACGGTGTCGCGGACATGGACGATTTCGTTGTCCTCTATGTGGTTGCCGCTGGAGTACCACACCCGGACCGCGTCCCCACGCAGAGCCTCGGGAAGATCCTTTGAGGAGATGCGGTTGCGGCGGATGATGTTGCTGTCGGCCTGCTTGAGTTCAAAACCGAACAGGCAATCCTCGATCACGTTGTCGCGAAAGATGCCGTGGGTGGCCCGCAGCCGCACCGCCGAGTCGGTGGTCTCGTGGCGATCACCGGAATTGCGTAACGTCAGGCCGATGATCTCGACATCGTCGGCGGTCACGGTGAGGATCGAGCCGATGCCGCCGCCATCGACGATGACCCCGGGTTCACCCTCGATTCGCATCGGCCGGCTGACAACGCCGGGCGCGGCATAAATGCCGGGCTTGAGATGGAGCACCCCCTTTGTCACAGTCGCGTCGATCAGCGGCTGCAGCGCTGTCGAATTGGGCGGAAAGCGGCGATACGCCTCCAGCTCCTCTTCCGAACGCGGATCGGGCGGCGGCGGGTGATGGTCAGCAAAGCTGGCGTCGCGGGTCAGGTCATAGACCCCGAAGGTCTCGGCGATCCTGGCAAAGGCCAGCGCCACAAACACCATCACCGCAAGCGCCGCCAGGGTGAAGGCTCCCCCCTTCACCCAGCCCCGCCCCCGCAGCCCGGCCGCCATGACGCTAGACCTTCGCCGCGTCCGGCGCGGCGCGCCGCGACAGCACCGCCACCGCCATGGCGAGGGCGACCACACACATCAGTCCGAAGCCGATATAGGGGTAGGAATGGGTGGTGAACTGCGCCACCTTGCCGTCACCGAATACGGTCGGCATGAAAGGTTTGAGAGTGAAGGCGCCCATGGCATTGAGGCTGTGCCCGTACCACCACAGCCACGCCGCATATTCGATGACGAAGGCAATCGGCAACACCATGGGAACGAGACCGAGGGCATAGAACAGGACCGAACGCCCCCGGGCGCCAAGCCACAGGAACACCAGCATTGCCGCCAGCATTGCGCCATAGACCACATAGACCGTGCTCTTCATGATGCTGACCAGATGGGCATTCTTTGCCGGCTCGTTGAACCAGCGCCCGAGGCTTTCCTCATAGTGCCAGCCCATGACGTCGATGCCACGCCCGCTCCATTCCGGAGCCGGCTCGCTCAGGCTGACCGGCGCCTTGGCATCATAGACGGTCTTGAGAACCTCGATCAGGCGATCCTTGCCGGCATCCGCCTCCACTTTCGCCGGCGCGGTATCCCCGATATGGCTCTGGGCCAGAGATTCCTTGAGCCGTTTCACCACAGGATCGAGATTCTCGCTGGCACCCTCGTCCTCGGCCCGCCCCAGACTGTCGACCAGACCCGCGACCCAGCCACGGTCGAGATAGCGCACCCCGTTTGCGCCAAACAGCGCCATCGACATCCAGGCGGCGATGCCGAGAAAGCCAAGCGCCATAACCCCAAGCCGCAGAGCCCTGCCGGGCAATGCAAATCCAACGATCAGAACCCCGAGGAAGCTGAACAGGAACGGCGACAGCAGCTTTTCGACCGGACCGCCGGAAGCGATCGGATACATGCCGACGAAATGATTGATGGTGTCCATCTCATGGACACAGTCGAGCGCTTCCTTCTCCACCACTTCCGCATTTTTGCGGACCTCACAGCCGTTGGAAATGCGGTTGACGTGGAAATTGATCCGGACCCCGTCGGGGAAGGTCTGCGGCGGATAATTCGGTGCCGTCAGCGCCACCCACCACACTGGCGCGAAATAGCACGCCACCAGGGCGATCAGCGCGATCAGGGATGCAATGCGCATCACGATCATGGCGCCCGAAGAGCCCTTTCGTCCACCCGGCTTGTTCGGGCGACCCGCGACCGCGGGGGTGGATAGGGATTCCGTCATCGCCCAATCTCCTCACCTGGTGGCGGCCTCTGCCGCCGCTCCGGCGTGGCGGCCTGCGCAATCCAACACGTCACCCACGCCCATCTTTGTTTCACCTGCACGCGCCCTTGTCCGAGAGAGATCCCAGGGCGCGCACATATTTTTGTCGTCCTCACCCAGCCATCGAACCAGGACCGCGTCTTCCGTCCCTTGAAGGCATCCCCGTTGATGCCTTCAAGGTTTTAACCGATATTCCACACTTACTGGAAGTCGGGGTTTTTCCAGCCCTTGGGTGCCGTCATTTCGGCTGGCGGCTTGATGCGCGAGACATAATCAAGCACCGCCATGGTGTCCTTGTCGGTGAAATTCTTGATCTGCTCCACCATGTCCGGATTGGCGTTGCGGCGCTTGCCTTCCTTGATCCAGCGATACTGGCGCAGCAGATATTCGTAATGCTGGCCCTCCAGACGGGGATAG
>WQYW01000065.1 GCA_009781045.1 Alphaproteobacteria bacterium | reverse complement strand
GATCAGAGCCACCGCTTCCGGATCGCGCGGGCCGGTCTCCAGCTGCGCGAGCCGGTTGAAAAGGTCGTCGATGAGCTGGCGTTCCTGTGGCGTCATTGAGTTGTCCTCGGCTGACCATACGTGCAGCGGATGTAGGGTTCGATTCGGCAGAGAACAGGGCGGGGAGGGATCAATTTTCCGCGTGCGGGGTCAGGAATTCGAACTCAGGCCACGAGGGGCCTTGCAATGTCACGCTGTTTTGCGCCAGCAGGCGCGGAAATTCGTCTCCTGCAAGAAAGGTGTGCTCGCGCGTGCGGGATGCGGTCATCGGATCAAGACCGGTCAGAACCGGATCGACGAAGCCGGGATGGCACATGACGACACTGTGTTCGGGCAGACCCCTGAGGAAGGAGCCCATCAGGGCGGCGAAATCGGCGTCACGGGTAAAATCATAGGCGCCGGCGAAAGCGGGATTGAAACGCAGGTGAGACGCTGCTGCAACGCGGCGAAAGCCGGCGCTGAGGACATCGAGCACCAGAGCCTTGGGTTCAAGACGGGCCTTGAGAGTCGGGCGCGGCCTGAGACTGCGCATCTGTGCCCGTCCGCACTGACGCACCCAGGCATTGGGCGCGGCTGCGCTCACGGCCTCAACGAAGGCGGACGCGATCTGCGGGAAAATCTGGACATGCTGATGGCCGTCGACGAAATCAGGGGGGCGGCCGAAGGCCTCGGAGAAAGCCTTGATCTGGGCGCCGATTTCCTCGCGCAGCGGGCCGCGATCGAGAAGGCGCAACAGGCTGGCACGGAGCAGGCTCTGAAAAGGCGGGAAACCGCCTCTGCTGCGGCCAGACCTGGCCCCGGTCAGGGGACGGAAGGGCGCGCTCAGTGTGACGTGGAGGCCGATGGCGCAGACCGAAGAGTGCCGCGTCAGGGCATCGATGTCGTCCTGTGCCAGTGCGGGTGCCACCATCATCACCGAAGTGGCGTTGATGCGGCCCTGTTCGATCAGTTCGCGGATGGCCTGGCTGACGCCCGGACTGATCCCGTAGTCGTCGGCGCAGAGAAAGATATGCCGTGGCCGCGCCGCGGTGTTCATGGCTCTGCCGCTGGTGGTGCCTGTGGCGTGGTCGCAGCGGGTTTTTCACTGTGCTCGGCGACGAAGTAGATCGGGCGGGCTTTGAGCTCGGAAAGGATCTTGCCGATATATTCGCCGACGATGCCGATCATGATCAGCTGGACGCCGCCGATCGTCATCAGGCCGATCACCAGCGAGGGATAGCCCGGCACCTGCTTGCCGGTGGTCAGGACCTCCCACAGGATGGAGAGGCCGAAGAGGAAGGCGAGCGCTGCCAGCAGCGCACCGAGCAGGCTCGCCAGGCGCAGCGGCGCCACCGAAAACGACGTCAGCCCCTCGATCGAGAGACCAAGCAGATGGGTGGTGTTGAAGGTGGTGACGCCGTGGCTGCGCGGCGCCGGCTCATAATCGACGCGAATCTGGCGGAAGCCGATCCAGCTCGCCAGTCCCTTGAAAAAACGGTTGCGTTCGGGGAGCTGGCGCAGCGCCGAGGCGGCGCGCGGCGACAGCAGGCGGAAGTCCCCGGCATCCTGCGGGATCTTCTGCCGCGCCCCCCAGTTGATCAGCGCATAGAAGGCGTGCACGGCGAAGCGGCGCAGCACCGGCTCATTGGCGCGATGGGCCTTGGCGGTGTAGACCACATCATAGCCTTCCATGATCCAGTGCTCCACCAGCTGCTCGACCAGAGCCGGCGGGTGCTGACCGTCGCCGTCCATAAACAGCAGCGCGCCGCGCCGGGCATGATCGAGCCCGGCCATCAGGGCGGCTTCCTTGCCGAAATTGCGGGACAGCGACACCACCTGGAGGTCGAGCCCGTCGGGGGCCAGCGTGCGCGCGATCTGGAGCGTGGTGTCGCGGCTGCCGTCATCGACATAGACCACTTCGACCGGCAGGCTGTAGCGCTGTTTCAGGGTGAAGGCCAGCGCGCACAGGCGCCGGTGCAGGACTTCGAGCCCCGCGGCCTCGTTGAAGAGCGGGACCACGATGGAGAGGCCGGCTGCGGCGGCGGTGGCCGCTGTTGTGGTCAGGTTGGAAACATCGGTGCCCAGCATCATCGCCTCGCTGGTGACAGAATTCGATACGGGGGAAAGCGGCGGTGCCGCTGTGTCACTGCGCTGTGCCCGACGACGGTCATGGGTCTCGAAGCCTCAAAACGAAAGCTGCGCCTGGCGTCAGTCGAGGAAGGCTGCGAGCCGGGCGAAGAGCGGGTTGTCACGATCGAAGACATAGTCGAGAGAGGCGACCGACACGGTTTCGGCGCCGTGGCTGCGCAGGAGACTGGCCAGGCCATAGAGATTGGCCGTCGGGCAGTGCAGCGTCAGCATCCCTGACGATGTCGGGCCGCCGAACGGGGCGATCACGCCGTGGAGGTTGCGGACCTGATCCAGCAGGGTGGCATCGCAGTTCGGGAAGCGGGTGCGCACTTCACGATAGCGTGTGGCGCGGGCGCGGGCGGCGATGTGATCGAGGATGACGCGTGCGGTCTCGCGCGCGGCAAGCGACCAGTCGGCCTCTTTTGAGGCGACGAGATTGGCCTGGCTCCGGAGGATCACGCCGTCGTCGAGAATTTTCAGGCCGTTGGCGGCGAGCGTGGCCCCGGTGGAGGTGATGTCGACGATCAGTTCGGCGGTGCCGACCGCAGGTGCGCCCTCGGTGGCTCCGGTGCTTTCGATGATGCGGTAGTCGACGATGCCGTGGGCGGCGAAGAAGGAGCGCGTCAGATTTACATATTTGGTGGCCACCCGCATGCGGCGACGATGCTGCTCGCGAAAGCCGGTGGAGAGGTCGTCGAGATCGGCCATGCAGCGCACATCGATCCAGGCCTGGGGCACGGCGACCACCACATCGGCACCGCCGAAACCGAGGCCCTCAAGCAGGAGCACACGCTGGTCGGCATTGACGATGGTCTCGCGCACCAGGTCCTCGCCGGTGACCCCGAAATGGACGCGGCCAGCCGCCAGCTGGGCGGCGATTTCGCCGGCGGAAAGATAGGCCACCTCGACCGCGTCGAGGCCGGCGATGGTGCCGCGGTAATCCCGCGCCCCGCCGGGTTTCGCCAGTGCCAGTCCGGCGCGGGCGAAAAAGTTTTCGACGTTTTCCTGCAGCCGTCCCTTGGAGGGTACGGCGAGAACGAATGGCGCGGTCATGACGGGGATCCTTTGACGGCGGCAAGCGCATCGATCCAGATCGAGAAGCCCACGGCGGGGATCGCTTTCGCGGATCCGAGCTGGGTCATCAGGGCGTCGTAGCGGCCGCCGGCGATCAGCGGTCCGGCATGGCCGGGGTGACGGAGTTCGAATTCGAAGCCGGTATAATATTCCAGTCCGCGGCCGAAGGAGGTCGAAAACTGCGAAGCGGCGACATTGATGCCGTGCTTCTCCATCAGTGCGAGGCGGTTTTCGAACAGCACGATCGCGGCCTCGATGTCGAGGCCGCAGTCCGAAGCAAGCGCGCGCAGCTGCGCGCTGGTGTCGGCGGGCGTGCCGGCGATGGACAGGAAGCGCCTGAGTGCAGTGATCGCCGCGGGCGACAGCGCAGCCCCTTTGACCATCGACTGCTCAAGAAAGCGCTCGGCGATCTCACCTGTGCTGCGACCACCAGCCGGGGAGGTGGTGGCGATCGACATCAGGTCGCGGACCAGCGCCAGCGCCGCCTCGCGGTCGGCACCGGCCAGTGCCGCCAGCACGCCGCCGTAATCGTCGCGGTTCGATGGTGCCGCCGCCAGACGGTCGAGATCCTGGGGGGTTGCCGTCCTGCGGTTGAAATCCTTGATCAGCCGGCGCCGCAACGGTGCCGACAGATGGAGCGCGTCGAGCATGGCGCTGAAGAGGGCAACGTCGCCGGTGTGGATGGTGACGTCACGGACGCCGAGGCGGTCGACGGCATCGAGCGCCAGCGCCAGCATCTCGGCGTCGGCCGCCGGGCGGTCCTGACGGGCGAAGGATTCGATGCCGGCCTGCAGGAATTCGGCGTTCTGGTGGTCGCCGCGATAGCGAAACACCGGGCCGAGATAGGAGAACGCGGCAGGTTCTCCGGCCTGCTCGGAGGCCAGATAGTCCCGCGCCACCGGGATGGTGAGGTCGGGGCGCAGGCACAGCTCGGTGCCGGAGGGATCGGTAGTCAGATACAGGCTCTTGCGGATGTCTTCGCCGGAAAGATCAAGGAAGGGCTCGACCGGCTGGAGGATGGCGGGCGCCACAGTTCGGTAGCCGGCGCGCGCAAACGATGCCAGCAGGTCGGCCCAGCCACTGGCTGCTGGCGCGGAGGAAGGAGAGTCTGGGGTCATGATCGCTGTTCGCTGGTCCGTTGTGCGCGGCGTCATAGCATGGGGGCAGGGTGGTTTCGACCGTGATCGGACGAAGGGCTTAACGATGTGGCAGGCCCCAGTCACCGAGCAGGGTCTGCACCAGGGCCAGCGCCGCCACCGCCGCAGTGTCGGCGCGCAGGATGCGGGGGCCGAGGGCAAGTCGCAGAATCTGTCCCTGGCAGAGCAGGAGCGCCCGTTCGTCGTCGGCAAAGCCGCCTTCGGGCCCGATCAGGACGTCGATGCCGGTTTCGCTGCTGCCCTTCCGGGTCCGGGCCAGACGCAGGGTCGCGGCGGGATCGGCCAGTTCGGCTGCCTCGTCGCAGAACACCAGAAGGCGGTCGGGGGCACGGCTTTCAAGAAAGTCGGGCAGAGAGAGGGGCTCGGCAACCTCGGCGAGGCAGATGATGCCGCATTGCTCCGCGGCCTCGATGACATTGGCGCGCATGCGGGCCTGGTTGACCCGGGTCACCTGGGTGAAACGGGTCAGCACCGGCTGGAGCTTTGATGCCCCCATCTCGACCGCCTTCTGCACCATGTAATCGAGCCGGGCATGTTTCAGGGGGGCGAAGACGCAAGCCAGGTCGATTGCCCGGTCCTGTTGCCGGGTCGGGCTGATGACCTCGAGCCGGTCGGGGCGCCTGTGACCGCAGAGCCTTCCCTGCCACTCGCCATCGCGCCCGTTGAACAGCAGGATAAAGGCGCCGTCGGCGAGCCGCAGCACATTGCCGAGATAGTTGCTCTGGCCGCGATCGAGCGCGATCCGCGCCCCCGGGGCGAGCGGGGCGTCAACAAAGAGACGGGGGGCGCGGAAGTCGTGCGACGGCATGGTGGATCCCAAATCCGGCTTTGCTAAGGAGCTATCTGGGGCGGATTTTCGGGCCCGGGAGGCCCGGCTGCACAGCAAAACGGGTTCCTGCAGGAAATTTTTGCCTCAGGAGGCTCAATTTTGCCGATTTCGACCGATTTCCGTCATTTCGAGGGCCTGGGCTTCCACCTGGTGGCGCGCTGCGGTCCGAACAAAGGGAGAGCAATCGGACGATCCATCGCCGGATTCCGTCCATCATGGCAATGGCGGTCATGCGGATGGTCCTGCAGATGGTGGTCCTGGGTTCAGACCCGTCCGGGGAAAGATCCCAAATCAGGGTTTCAGGGGCGATCGGCAAGGCGGATTCGGCCTCCTGAAGGCCCGGTTGCTCAGAAAATCGGGCTGTTGTAAGAAATTTTTGTGTCAAGAGGCACGATTTTGCACATTTCGGCCGTTTTTTTGTCATTTTCCAGCGGTTGTTTAGCAGTTTGCAGGAATCGTAAGACCTGCAATGATCGCGTGCTTCGATCAGGAAGATGGTGGAGAGAATCTGATGATCCCTCGCATGATCCCCCGCATGGTGATTGCGTTCACTGTTGCAATGATGGTCATGGGCGCAGGGCCAGTCCGGGCGCAGGGCTTCAACCCCTTCGGTCAGGGGGCTGCCCCCGCCGCCTTCCCCCCGGTCAATGGCTCGTCGGCCTCGATGGGGGCCTTCCCCAGTCAGGGTGCCGCGCCGATCGGTGGAATGGGCGCGCGGCCGGCAGCAGGTCCCAGTGAGGACTGCATGAAGAGATTCGTGCCGCTGCGTGAGGAGACCGAGAGGCGCGGCAAGGCGTGGCAGACATTGGCGTCGGGCAGCAACCATCCGACCGCCGAGCAGGGCTGTTCAGCCTATCGCGGACTCGCCGAATCGATGCACAAAATGCTGAAATTCATCGATGCCAATGGTGCCCGCTGCCAGATTCCCGGCCAGGTCGGAGCACAGATCAAGGATCAGTATGCCAAGCTTGAGGAGATGCGCAGAAAGGTCTGCGAAATCGCCCAGCAGCAGCAGCGCGGCCGTGAGCCGACATTGAGCGATCTGCTGAGTTCCTCGGCGGCACCGGAGGCGGGCGACGTGAAGAAAGGCGCCACCTTTGATACGCTCAACGGCAACGTCCTGACCCGCAGCTACACGCGCTAGAGCCCTTTTGCCAAAATGGGGAGGGCTGTCGATTGCGCCCGGCCCTGAAGTGACGTCGGTCCCGGACCGCGGCTGGCAGCTTCAGCAGGCCGGGTTTCCGCGGATACGTGTGCTTTCCCGGACCACAAAGGGGCGCCTGATCGCGCCGCAGCGCTGTTTGAGGGTCTCATCACCACCCGCCTTTGAAGACCGGGCTCCGCCGGGCCTTCCCAGGCGCAAAGCCGTGGCCGTGATCAGACTTTCGGCGGCTTCCGTTTCGAAATCGGGCGGCGGTTGGCCGCCCTTGTCCTGTTTGTTCCCGTCCGCAAAAGACGGCTTTTCCCGCGAGGATCTGAGATGAGCGTTGCCCGCGTTGCCGATTCCACAGGCAACTGGGTCGATACCCGTTCACCGCCATGGGCCCGGCCCTATCTGCGCCTGGCCCGCTTTGATCGTCCGATCGGGGCCTGGCTGTTGTTGATGCCGTGCTGGTGGTCCCTGGCGCTGAGCAGCGGCATGGCGGCGGATCTGCGTCCGCTGCCTCTCAATCTGCTGCTGTTCTTTATCGGCGCCTTCGTCATGCGCGGTGCCGGCTGCACCTGGAACGACATCACCGACCGCAATCTGGATGGGCTGGTCGAGCGCACCCGAAGCCGCCCGCTGCCTTCGGGGCAGGTCAGCGTCCTTCAGGCAGTTGTCTTTCTCTGCGCCCAGGCTCTTGTCGGGCTTCTGGTGCTGCTGCACTTCAACCGGTTTGCGATTTTCACCGCCCTGGCCTCGCTCCTGATCGTGGCGGTCTATCCGTTCATGAAGCGCATCACCTGGTGGCCGCAGACGGTGCTGGGGCTGGCTTTTTCCTGGGGCGCCCTGATGGGCTATGCCGTCACTTTCGGCCGCATGGATGGGGTGGCCGTCGTGCTCTATGCCGGCTCGATCTGCTGGGTCATCGCCTATGACACCATCTACGCCCATCAGGATGCCGATGACGATGCGCTGATCGGCATCCGCTCGACGGCGCGGCTGTTCGGGGAACGCACCCGTCGGGCCCTGATCATCTTCTACGGCCTTGCCGTGCTCCTGATCGGCACCAGCTTTACGCTCGCCGGCCTCAACTGGCCGGCCTTTGTCGGGCTGGCTGCTTTCGCCTGTCATCTCGGCTGGCAGATCGCGCGGCTCGACATCGCCGATTCGGCGCTGTGCCTGAAGCTCTTCAAATCGAATCGCGATGCCGGCCTGATCCTGTTCCTGGGGCTCGTGATCGATGCGGCGCTGCGGCAGGCCGGATGACGTATCTCTTGCGAGCGCCGGGCTGTGAGCGGGTTTCGGGCGGGGGACGGTAGCTGTAATGGAATACGGGATCGAAGCCGGACGTTCGACGTCCTCGGTGACATGGAATGGCTACTTGCTGGCGGACCTCGTCAGACTCTGGTCGTTCGAGCCATTGAAATTGTCGACATTGCACCACGCACCACGCGTCTCTTCCGTATTGCAGAGCGCGGAGTGCGGAGTGGTTCAGCACGTTCCCACAAAACCAAAAGACGGGCTGCAAGCGCAGCGCCAGGAGATCCAGAGGAGGCGCGCCAGCACCTGCAGCCAGAAAGCGAAGCTGCCATTCGCGGGAAGGCACGGCGATTCTGCCGCTCCGGTCAAGAGCCGCCATCAAATCGAACCAACACGGATCGTCCTGGAATATCAAGCCGTCGGGGGGGGGCGAAAAATCGAGAAACACCCGATTTTTCAATTTGGTTACCGTTTTCTCCGACGAATTCTCGGCAGAGACACCCTGTCGGGCAACGATTGCTGAGTTCGTGCCGCCTCCCACTGCCGATCACGGACCTTGGAGCAAGCCGAACCGTGCGCGCAGTGACTGCGCTGGAGCCGGCTGTGCTGTGGGCGGCACTGTGTGATCGGCTCGGGGTGGGCGCGGTCGGGCGTCTTGCCTCTCCAGCGCACCGAGAACAATGAAGGTGCCTTGGGGTGGGCACACCGCCCCGGCAACGGCTCCATAGACCGAGCCGACCTTGGCCCCCGCCCTGAATGTCGCAAAACCGCAACCATGACCGAAAAAAGTCTCTTGGCACAATTGCCGGTATCGCGCCCTGTCTTTGATAACTCAAGACATTTGACTCGATTGTATACTGTATACAATCGTGCCTTGGTAGTTCGCCATATTCACGCCATCGTTTGCCTGATAAATTCGAGCACCGGATTGTTTCATATTTAATTTGGGAGTGGGGTTTTGGGCGCCGTGCTGCGCATTCAATCGGGCGGCAACAATCAAGCGCAGCCCTTACTCGCCGGAACCGAACATGGGGAACAGGCCGCGAATTTCAGCGACATACTGGCCAGGATGCAGGCGCAGCATGATCGGCAGCAGCAATATGAAAAAGAGAACAACGGGCGCTGCCTGCCGCAACAGGAAAATGAGAACGGAAAGCAGGCATACGCGCGCTGTGAGATCGGCGCGCAGCAGGCCATGGACGCCTCCGACGACTCGAGAATCAAAAAGTGGTGGAACGGCACCGAACACTATTTACCGCAACAGGATAGGGCAAATTTCGAGGCTAATCAGAACGCCAATGACAAGGAACGCGACAGAGGGGCGGCGGCGGCGTTCGGCCAGAGCGTGGCGGGCATGGTAACGGGCAACGCCAGCGACGTTGCGATATCGGGCTATATGTATGCGAACCGGACTGACTCGAATCAAGAGTGGGCGGATGTCGTTCGCGAGAATCTGGAAAACAGGAAAGCTACGGACCGGATACATCCGGTGGCGTCGTGGGCCGGCACAGTGACGGGAGTCGCGGCGGTGGTTGGCACTGGCGCTGCCGTCAGAGCTGCAGGCTCCGGCACTGCCGTGGCTGCCGAAGTCGCCTCAACGGCCACTTCGTCATTCAGGGCGGGGGCCAAGGTCGGCTCGGTCTATGGAGCCATTGCCGGGGCGTCCGGCAATCATGACAGCTTGGAGCATGCCGCCTGTGGCGGTGCCGAGGGACTTGGAATTGGCTTTCTCATGGGCGGCGCTGGCAACGTCGTCGTTCACTTAGCCGTCAAGGTCGCCGGTCCGACCATACAGAGCGCCGCGGCGGCGCTTTGAGGCCGCCAGGCCGAGATGCCGAAGGCACCGCCCGTTGCGGCCGAAACGCCGAAGGCAGCGCCAACAGTCGGCTTGTCGCCTTTCGATTTCAGACAGCCGCCCGCCACATCGTCGTGGGAAAGGATTTTTGACGGCAATGACGGCAGGCTTGGCGTCAGGCCACTTGGTCTGCGCCCGGGCGCTGGCCCGGAAGTCCCGATCTCCAGAACCGAACCGGAAACCGCCCAAGCTGCTGCGGGCAGAGCCGCCATCAAGGCGGCGACAAACTTGGGGTCGAAGAACGAGCCGCTTGCGGCCGAGAACGCTGTCGATGAAACCCTTGCCAAGGGGGCAAGTAAAGCCGGAAAGCCGGCTGCCACTACGGAAACGATTGCGGCTGGGAAGATCCCGCCTGCTGCTGAGCCAACATCCGCCGACCTTGCTGCCCTTCGCGCGAAACACAATCTGCCGTCCGACCTCGACACGATTGCCGTCGGTAAGACCAACGTCAAGGGGTTGGAAAGCGAGACATTTGAGGGGATGTCGCCAGCCGTGCGGAAGGCCGCAGGACTGTCGGATCTCAATGAGGCAATGCCCAATCGACCGATCCGCGCACCTAAAGTGAACCCAGCTTTTACGAGGCATGCTGAGGAGGATCTGGCCAACGATTTCGTGGCGAAAGTGGAGGCTGCCGGGTTGAAGTCTCACGATCTCGACGGCAAGACGTTGAATATCCGCATTTCTTACAATAAAGGGGTGTGCACCAACTGCATGCAGGGATTGAACAACTCTAATGTGGCACCCGGCGTCTTGAAGCAGCTCAGCCAAATGTATCCGGGGTTGACAATTCGGGTTGCCGCAGAGGGCGGCAATGCATCTGGAAAACGGGCAATCTTGGAAATATTAAATGGAAAATTCATCAACTAGTCCGACTTCTTACGCCACACAGCTTGCTGGATGTGCGTTCCGCGCTCGTGTGGCGTTTGGGCTGGCACTTGCGGAGTATGCCAAGACAACGATTAGCGCTGATAACGATGTTGTTGGAAAGATCCGCGCTGCATTGGATTTGGCGTGGTTGTGGGAACAAACGGCAGAAGTGTCTGGGGATACTTTACAAAATGCGCTAGAGAATGAAAATGACGATGGGCTTGGTGTTGATGAGTACGAGGCCCCTGATTCTCAAAAACCAGCTTGGGTAGTTGTCACGAGTGCAATTATGTATGCATGCCGGTGTGCTTACGATGTGGTTGGTGAGCGAGGCTCCGAGACGATAAATGAGGTCAGTGACAAAATGGTTGACCAAGCAGTGGATTATCTGCGTCAAGTGCCAGGTTTCGACCAGGCCGGCGTCGACCGCTTGGCGCAATACTGCGTTGCCAACCACAAGGCCGCCGACGACAAGGATCTGGGAGCGCCAATCTCCCGCGAGACCATGCTGGAAGTCGCTGGCTGGGCTTCGTGATCGCCGACAGGGTTATAAGACCTCCCACCGCACCTCTGGCGATGGCTCCCGTCTGCCATGACAGCACGCGCACGGTCTTGCGGCCCTGCTTCTGTCACCAGGACCACCGTCATGACAATCTCAGGAACAATTGCGGCCCGGCCAGCGACTTTCGTCACGGCTGCGAGGCGGCTGGTAACAGCAAGCGTCTTTCCGACGTTTTTGAGGACGGCTTCAATGCTGCCCTTCGATGAACTGCCCTGCCTTTGGGTTCCCGGGGCTGTCGCCCACAGCGAGCGAAATCCGCCGAATCCTTAGGGCTTCTGCGCAGTCCCCTTTCAGAAGAGCGAGCGCTGATTCATGGGCAGGCGCTGTGCTGTCGCTGCCGTCAGGGAGGGGGGCTGCACAGGGTTGAGATGGGGGATGTCCAATCGGCTCGCGATCCTGCCCGGATCGGCTGCTGTGCTCCCCGGCCCCGGCCAGCCTAATGGCGGGCGATGATTTCGCGCTCGCCGCGATGGACCGGCATGCCGGTTGCGATGCCGACCCGGCGTCGCAGCAGGAAGCGGGGCCGCCGCCACGTGACGGCATTGCGCCGGCGCCGGCGCGCTGCGGGCTCGCACATGGAGGGTTCGTCAAGCCGGGGCAGAGCCAGCATCAGGCTCCACATGCGCCAGGCCTCGTCGAGTTCGTCTTCGTCGGTCGAGGAAAAGAGCGGGATCGACAGCGCCGGATCGCGGTGGACCAGAAGCAGGAGCGGGGTGTCGTCGCAGTCGGTGAGGGCGATGCCGGCAAAGTCGCTGACCCGGACATTGACCGCCATGCGCATGCCGTGCAGGGCGCGGTGCAGCACCACCCGTTCGCGGCTGATTTCGACCTGGCGGACATGGCCGTCGGCACGCGGATCATCCGCATCGAAACGAAGAGGCAGGAATTGAGGGTCGAGCCGCAGATGACGGCCCGACCCGGCGGGATTGGCCCCGCTGGTTGCTGTTTGACGCCTCACGGCTGAAATCTCCCCGCCGGTTTTTTATTTTCCGGTCCGTGAGGGGAAATCCTAAATCGGCGGGCGGGGAATTGACTTAACAAAGCTGGTTAATCGGATGTAACCCTCGGGCATGATTGACAAGACCTTGGCTCACATGATTGACGACTTGTTAGCAGCGCTTTCGTCGGGAACAGGATACCGTGGGCCCGGAACATGATACCGCGGGCAGCGTATCGGCAGGCCGCGAAGCCGTGGCAGGCCGGGCCTTCAGGGCTCGGGGGACAGCATCGGGGGGGCGGGCATCGGTTTGTCGGTCAGCCCTGGAACCATGAGATTTGAGGATTTTTGGTGTGGTCAAACTCACAGCATCATCGGCGATGTCGATTTCGCAAGCCCATGCCGCCCTGCTTGATCAGTCGGCTCTGTCCGATCTGGCGCAGCGTCTGGTCGAGGCGGCGCGCCACGCCGGTGCCGATGCCGCCGACGCCATCGCTGTCCGAGGCATCTCACAGAATGTCGAGGTGCGGCAGGGGCGAATCGAGCAGTCGGATCGCGCCGAGGGCGACGATGTCGGTCTCAGGGTGCTGGTGGGGCGGCGTCAGGCCGTGGTCTCGACCAACGAAATTTCAGGCGAGGGGGTGACGCGGCTGGCGGAGCGCGCGGTCGCCATGGCCCGGGTGGCGCCCGAGGACCCCTTTCTCGGTCTTGCGGACCCAGCCGTGCTGGCACATGAGTTGCCCGAGCTTGACCTGCTCGATCCTGTGGTGCCTTCGACCGCTGAGCTGGAAGAGCGGGCGCAGGCGGCGGAAGCGGCGGCGCTCGGGGTGTCCGGGGTGACGAAATCGGGCGGGGTTTCGGCCTCGGCGGGGATCGGCGGCATGGTGCTGGTCACCAGCACCGGTTTCCACGGCGCCTATCTGCGCTCCAGCCACAGCCTGGTGGCAAGCGCGATCTCCGGCGAAGGCACTGGCATGGAGCGCGATTACGATTTCACCATGGCGCTGCACGCCGCCGATCTGCGTGAACCCGAAGAGGTCGGGCGCGAGGCCGGGATGCGTGCGGTCCGGCGTGGCGCCCCGCGCAAGGTTGATACCTGCAAAGTGCCGGTTGTGTTCGATCCGCGCGTCGCCGGTTCGCTGATCGGACATCTCGCCACCGCGGTGAGCGGGGCTTCGATCGCCCGCCGCACCAGTTTCCTCAAAGACCGGCTCGGAGAGCGTCTGTTCGGCGCGGGCATCCGCATTGTCGACGATCCGCTGCGGCGGCGTGGCCTGCGCTCACAGGGTTTTGACGCCGAGGGTGTAAGGGTGCGCCAGCTGGCGCTGGTCGAAGACGGAGTGCTTCGTTCCTGGCTGCTCGATTGCGCCACGGCGCGCGAACTCGGTCTTGCCACCACCGGGCATGCCCATCGCGCGGTGTCGTCATCGCCGACGCCCGGGCCCTATAATCTCCATCTCGAGCCCGGCAGCGCGACAGCGGCGGAGCTGATGGCGGACATCCGCCAGGGCTTCTATGTCACCGATCTGATCGGCACCGGGGTCAATGGCGTGACCGGCGATTACAGCCGGGGCGCCAGCGGGTTCTGGGTCGAGAACGGAACCATCACGTTTCCGGTCAGCGAGGTCACGATCGCCGGCCATCTCTTCGATATTTTCCGCTCCATGGTGCCGGCCAATGATCTTGTGTTTCGCAGCAGCACCAATGCACCGACAGTGAGGGTTGAGGGTCTGACAATTGGTGGACGCTGACAGCAGGGCCGCGGAAAATCTTGAGCGCGATGCCGCCCTGCTGAAGGAGGCGGTACACGCAGCAGGAGCATTGGCGCGCTCGATGCTGGGTCGCGGGGTCAGAAGCTGGACCAAGGGCGCCTCCTCACCGGTTTCCGAGGCCGATATCGCGCTCAGCGATCTGCTTGAGGCACGGCTGCGCCCGGCCTCGGCAGATTATGGCTTTCTCTCGGAGGAGAGCGTCGACGACCGCTCACGGCATCGCTGCCGTTTTGTCTGGGTGGTTGACCCGATCGACGGCACCAGAGCCTATCTCGCCGGCCGTGACGACTGGAGCGTCAGTGTAGCGTTGCTTGAGCAGGCCCGACCAGTACTGGGTGCGGTATTCGCTCCCGCTCGGGAAGAATTTTTCTTTGCCATGCGCGATCGGGGGGCGAGCTGCAATGGGCGCAGGATTGAGGTGACCCCGGGCGCCAGCCTCGAGTCGGCCCGCGTCGCCGGCCCGGAATGGCTGTCGCAGCGACTCGCCCCGGCGCCGATCCGGCTCCATCCACGCATCGGCTCGCTGGCGCTGCGCTTCTGTCTGGTCGCACAAGGGACGCTGGAGGTCGCTTTCGCGGGTGCCCGCAGCCATGACTGGGACCTCGCCGCCGCCGATTTGATCCTCCGGGAAGCCCATGGTATGATTACGGAATTGTCCGGAGACCCGGTTCTCTATAACGGCTGTGACACGGCCCATGGAGTGCTGGTGGCGGCCGCACGGGAGCGTCATGCGCGTATTGTTCTTGATCTGCGAAACCGCGATGTGGTCTGAAACCGGCAGCGAGCTGGAAGCTGAACCGATGATCAGGGAAACGAAGCCGTTGTGTTGAAGAGACTGCTTCGTGACAGGCTGCGCAGCAGCGCCGTTCAGCGTGCCGGTGGTGTCCTCGCCGCTGAATATCTGCGTCTGGTGTGGCGCACCAACCGCTTTGCCATCGACCCGCCCGATGTCTATGAACGGGTCGAACCGCAGATGCCGGCGATCTTTGCGTTCTGGCATGGCCAGCATTTCATGACGCCCTTCATCCGCATCAAACCCTCCTACAAGGCCAAGGTTCTGATCTCGCGCCATCGCGACGGCGAACTCAATGCCATCGTCGCCGAGCGCCTCGGCATCGGTACCATCCGCGGGTCTGGCGACCATGGCCAGGCCTTCAGCCGCAAGGGCGGGGTGACGGCTTTCCGCGAAATGGTGGCGGCGCTGGCGGAGGGCCATAACGTCGCGCTGACCGCGGATGTGCCGAAGCGTTCCCGCGTCGCCGGTCTTGGCATCATCAAGCTGGCAAAGGAGTCGGGGCGGCCGATCATGCCTTTCGCGATGGCCACCACGCGCTATCTGCGATTGAACAACTGGGATCGCACCACCATAAATCTGCCATTTGGTCGAGGCGTGCTGATGGGGATCCGCGAAATCCATGTTCCGCCGGACGCCGACAGTGCGACTATGGAAGCTCTGAGGCTGGAACTCGAAGACGTCCTCAATCAGGCCACGCGTCGTGCCTATGCCCATATCGGGCGAGCGGATGACGCCCCATGAGCGGTTCCCTGATGAGTGATTCCCTGCCGCTGCCGTTGCGTATCTATCAGCGTCTGTCCATCGCCGTGGCGCCGCTGGCGCCGGCGCTGATCAGCCGCCGGCTGAAACAGGGCAAGGAGGATCCGGCCCGGGTCGGGGAACGCCGCGGTGTAAGCCGGGATGTGCGGCCGGGCGGGCCGCTGGTCTGGGTTCACGGTGCCAGTGTCGGTGAGGTGCTGGCGGCGGCATCGCTGGTGGAACGGCTGCGGGAGCTGGGACTGTCGATCCTCCTGACCTCGGGCACGGTGACTTCGGCGGCAATGGTGGCACGACGTTTTCCGGGCGATGTCATCCACCAATATCTTCCCTATGACATGCCGCGCTACGTCACCCGCTTCCTCGACCACTGGCGGCCGTCGCTGGGCCTGTTCATCGAATCGGATCTGTGGCCGAACCTGATCATGGCCGGTGCGGCGCGGCAGATGCCGATGGTTCTGATCAACGGCCGTATGTCGCCGCGCTCCTACCCGCGCTGGCGCCGTGCCCATGGCACGATTTCGGCTCTGCTGTCGCGTTTCGACTGCTGCCTGGCGCAGTCCCCGGCCGATGCCGAACGCTTTGCCGCGCTCGGCAGCCGCAACGTCGTGACCACCGGCAACCTCAAATTCGACGTGCCGGCTCCGCCAGCGGACGCTGTCAAGCTGGAGCGGCTGGCGGCACTGACGAGGGACCGCCCGATTATTGTGGCCGCATCCACCCATCCCGGCGAGGAGGAGATGCTGATCCGTGTCCACAGCCGTCTCGCCGCATCCTTCCCGCGGCTGTTGACGGTGATGGTGCCGCGGCATCCCTCGCGCGGTGCGGAGGTGGCCGGACTGGTGCGTGCGGCCGGGCTCAGCCCGAAGCTGCGCTCGCAGGGCGAGCTGCCGGAGGCGGCCACCGATATCTATGTCGGCGATACCATGGGCGAGCTGGGCCTGTTCTACCGTCTGGCGCCGGTGGTGTTCATGGGCGGCTCCCTGATCCGCCATGGCGGCCAGAATCCGATCGAGGCCGCCAAGCTTGGCGCCTCCATCGTCCACGGCCCCCATGTATTCAATTTCGGAGATGTCTATGAGGCGCTTGATCAGGTCGGCGGCGCCTGCGCCGCCGCCAGCCTGGAGGCTCTGGTGCGGGATCTCGGGCAGCTCCTGGCCGATCCTGCCGCCCGCGAAATCATGCAGCGCGCCGGTCATGGCGTGGTTGGCCGTCTCAGCGGTGCGCTGGAGCGCACTCTGGCGACCCTTGAACCCTATGTTGCAAAAATGCGGCTGGAGATGCGGGGATCCGAATCGCTGACCCCGGGGGTCTCCAATGCGTGAGCCCGCCTTCTGGTACGGGCCACCCTCCCTGACAGCGCGGGCTCTGCGCCCGCTCGGCGCCATCTATGGCGCCATCACCAGCCGCCGGATGACGCGCCAGGGCTGGCAGGCGCCGGTTCCGGTCCTGTGCGTCGGCAATTTCCATCTCGGCGGGGCGGGAAAGACCCCGACCGTACTGGCCCTGAGCGCATTGCTGCGGGAGTGGGGCGAGACTCCGGTGGTGTTGAGCCGTGGCTATGGCGGGCGCCTCACTGGGCCGGTCCTGGTTGATGCCGCCAGCCATGAAGCGGCCGATGTCGGCGATGAGCCGCTGATGATGGCGCGCCGCATTGCGGTCGTGGTGGCTCGTCACCGGCCGGCGGGCGTGGCGCTGGCGTGTTCCTGCGGGGCCACGGTGGTGGTGATGGATGACGGGTTCCAGAATCCGGCGCTGACCCGGGACCTGTCGCTGATCGTGGTCGATGGCGGGCGCGGCATCGGCAATGAGGCGGTGTTTCCCGCCGGGCCCTTGCGGGCGCCGCTGCAGACCCAGCTGGCGCGCGCAGATGCCCTGATCATTATCGGAGCGGGAGCGGGCGGGGAGCGGTTGCGGGCCCTGGCCGGCGACATTGCATGCCTGTCGGCAGCGCTGGTCCCCGATGCCGCTGCAGTGGCGACGCTGCGCCAGCGGCCGGTGTTCGCTTTTGCCGGTATCGGCGATCCCGAGCGGTTTTTTCGCAGCCTCAGAGCCTGCGACATCCATGTTGCAGGCACCCGTGCCTTCCCCGACCATCATGTGTTCACCAGAGCCGAGATCGATGATCTGCGGGCGCAGGCTCTGCAGGCGGCGGCGACGCTGGTGACCACGGAAAAGGACATGGCGCGGCTCTCCGGCATGGATGGTTTCGCCATCTGGGGGGAGGCGATCATGGCCTTGCCGGTGCGGCTCGAATTCGAGGATGAAGCGGGATGGCGAGGCCTGATCGGACACGCGCTCGACCAGGCCCGGTCCCGCCGCCAGCAGCCGTGAAAAAGCTACGCTCCCGACCTTGTGCGAAAATCGGACAGTTCGGTGCCGACCCCGTGTGATTCGCTCAACTTTCCCTTAAGGTTCGGAAGCAAAGCGGATGCCGGCTGCCTATTTCGGCAGGCGGGAGGGATAATGGCGCGCCATCACGGCCTCGGGATGGGCGTAGGCCTCCTGCAGATCCACGCTCCAGTATTTCAGTTCATCGAGCGGGATCACGGCGCGGGTCACCGCACAGAGCACATGGTCGCCCGGCGACAGGACCTGCAAGTTGTTGTCTAAATAGCGTATTTTCGCTTCCCCCGGCTGTCGGGAGCCGAACTTGCTGAGCACGCTTTCAAGATCTCCGGAAGAACCCCGTTTGCGGGGGCGGTGGTGGCGGAATTGGACTGGGACAATTAGAATGTCCCGCCGCTTGCGTCAAACCCACCGATTTGTAAGTTGCGGCACCGCCGGCACGCGCCTAAGTGTCTGCGGGGCAGGGCAGGATGAAGGCGCCTTTGAGGGATCCCTTGAGTGATCCATTCCTTGGATCGGCATACTGATGCACCGTTTGTTGACAGCTCTTTTTTTCGCTGCCCTGCTCTCGGCCGCGCAGGCGGCGCCGGTCGCGGAGCAGATTGAGATTCCCCTGAGCGGGGGCCGCATGCTCACTGCGCAACTCTTCAGACCCTCGGGCGAGGGTCCGTTTCCAGCTGTGATCGCACTGCATGGCTGCGCCGGGCTGGGCAGCCGGGACGATGTGCTTTCAGCGCGCTACCGCGACTGGACCAGTCGCATTGTCAAATCGGGCGGTGCGGTGCTGTGGCCCGACAATTCGCGGGAACCGGGCCTGCAATGCAGCGTCAGGGAACTGCGCATGATGACCCGTCGCCACCAGGAGGCGACCGTGGTGGCGGCATGGAGCTGGCTGGCGAAGCAGCCCTGGCTCAAGGGCAATCGCATCAGTCTGATCGGCTGGGGCAACGGTGCCAGCGCTGTGCTTTGGGCGGTGCGTCCGCAGATCGCGCGCCGCGACAGCGAGCCCGACTTCCGCGCCGCGGTGGCCTTCTATCCCAATTGCAGCTATTCGGCCGGACTGGGATGGAGCACGCGGGTGCCGACACTGGTGCTGATCGGGGCCCGCGATGAGGTGACCTCACCCTCTGCCTGCCGGCAGATGGTGGATGGCGCCCATGGGCGCAGCGCGCTGACCCGGATTATGATCTATCCCGGCGCCAATCACGATTTTGATGATGCCGGCCAGGCCATGGCACGCCACGATGAGAGCGAGCGTATCCCGGCCAGTCGCAGCTTCGGTGGCGGCAACAGCGAGGCGCGGGTGGATGCGCAGAAGCGGGTGGTGGAGTGGCTCGGCCGCTGAGGGATGCGCTTCTCCGGCGCCCGGGGCGCGCGCATCGCTGGTTTTCGCAGATCGGGCTTTAAGGCAGTTCGAGGGCCTCAAACTTGCCCTGCGGATTGAGCCGTGTGGCCCAGACCTTGTGCAGCGCCTGGTGTTCGATGCGTTTGAAGCCGACTTCGACGCCAAGCCCGAGTTCCAGAGGCTCCATGGTCTCCAGCGTGTCGATCAGGTGTTCGGTATCGAGCGGCTCGGTTCGTTTCATGGCCTCGATCAGGATATTGGTGGCGATATAGCCCTCCAGCGAGATGTAGCTCGGCCGTTCACCGGGAAAATATCTGGCCATGGCCTTCTTGTAGTCCAGGACCGTATTTGAGTAACCGTTCACCGGCGGTGTGACCTGGGTGACGATCACGCCATTGACGAAGTCCGGACCGAGCATTGTCAGCTCGTCGGCGAGTTCGGTACTGCCGCCGAGAGACAGGCTGGCGTAGCTCATCCCTGAATAAACGTTGTGCGTTGCCTCGATCAGGCGTGCGGCAAGCCGGTAGGGCGCGATTATGATGATGGCCTTGACCAGCGGGCTTGCCGGCGCCGGCCTTGTCGGACGCGCCTGCGCGTCACTGAGGTTGACGGCCGGAGCGGGATGACCGCCGTTGCGCTGTCGGAGCTGGCTCAGCGCCGGGGTCACATCAAGGGAATTGGGGGTATAGGTCAGTCGTGTCAGGGAGCTGTCCTGGCCCATCGCCCTGAGCGCCTTGACCGCCTGGGTGAAGACGTCGTTGCCGTAGCTGTCCTGGGCGCAGAAGATCGCAATCTGTCTGGGCTGGAGGCGGCGGGTGTTGATAAAATACTGCAGCAGCGTCCCGATTTCCTCCTGATAGCTCGCGCGATAGTTGAACACATAGCGGTCCGGGGGATTGTTGCGGGCGAGCTGGGAACCGGAGAGCGGCGCGAAAAACAGGATGCGATGCTCAAGCGCATAGGGGATCGCGGCCGCGGTGTTGCCCGGGCCGACATTGCCGATGAAGGCAAAAATCCTGGATTTCTCATAGAGCCGCTTGACCGCGGCAGTGGCGCGCAGGGGATCGGCCTCTTCGTCGGCGGCGATCAGGCGCATCATGCGGCCACCGATTCCGCCGGCGTCATTGATGGTGTTGAAGGCGGTCTCAATGCCGAGTTTCATCTGATGGCCGAGAGCCATCGATGTGCCGGACATCGGGGCGACAATGCCGAAGCGGATTTCGCTGTCTGTGACCCCTCGCACGGAGCTTGCGGTTTGCGCTGGCGGCAGCGGTTCCGATGCCGCGGGGCTGCTCTGAAGGGGGGGGGAGGAGGGCGCGGCGGCGCTGTCGTCGGAGAAGGATTTTTCGAGTTCGGCAAGCTGGCGGTTGGCGATCAGGCAATCGCGCTCGGTTTTGACGCTGTTGCTGCCCTGGGTGACCGAACTGTCGAACATGCGGTCGAGTTCGGCGCGCTCGCTGTCGGTGGTGGAGACCTCTGAGATCACCATCTTGAGTCGGTCGGCGATGGAGCGCACCCGGGTCTGGGCGATGTCCGGACAGGCAAAGGCCGAGCCCAGAACCAGACCGACGCGATTTGCGAGATCGCGTACCACCACGATGTTGTCCGTCGCTCGCGCCTGTGGTGCAGAGGCAGCAAGAGCGAAGCCAAGGCCCAGGGCAAGACTCAGGACTGCCAGCCCGCATCTGCGCGACAGAGTGTTCGGACTCAGGGGGAGGGCGAGCGGGTGACGAGGCATGAGGGTTTTCTTGCGGCCTTGGACTATCGTGGAGCTGCGCCGGTTTTCTGGCGCCACTGCATGAATTGCTGGAGGGTGCGTTCCACGTTTTCGTTCGGCCGCGCGGGCATGGCAGCCGCCGCAGCGGGGGCAACCTGGGGGACCGGCACCGGGGCCGGCATCGACGCGGCCGGAGCCTGCAAGGGGGCGGCGGGAGCCTGCAAGGAGGCGGCGGGCTGTATCTCAACCGATCGCGTCGCCTGCGGGGATTCCTCGGTATAGGAGGCATCCTCCCGGGGTGGGTTGGTGGGTTGGGCGATGGAGATAAAGACCACTGCCGCGCCTGCCACGGCGAGCCCGAAAAGGGCACCGATGCCGCCGACCCCGAGGAACATCATCCGTCGTCTGGACCATTCATCCGGCGTCATTTCAGAGTGGGTGATCTCCTCCCCCAGATCCTCCTCGGTGAAATCCGGTTCCGGCTCCGGCAGGGTCTCCGCCGGCACCGGCTCGAGCCGGCGCAGCAGGGTTTTCAGGCTGACGTCCTCCTGACTGCTGCTCAGGGCCGGCGCCAGACTGCGCAGATCCAGCCTCGGAGTCGGAAACTCGGGTGGTACAAAGGCGCGCGAGTAGTCGTCGGTGCGCAGCGTCGTCCGTGGTTTGCGCGTCACTTCGCGCACAGGAATGCGCTCCGTGCGATCAAGAGGTGGCATGGCCGGCTGCGGTTTCGGGAAGCGCTCCTGGCGTGGAGCAAATCTTGTCCGTGTCCTGTCGCGGTCCTGTGGTTCAAAGGGGTCTTGCTCGTCCCACATACTCATGTCGCCACTCCCTCCAGCGCGCCCCACGCTTTTGATGCCAGGCCCATTTCATTATAACACAATTTTCCTGAAAGGCATTTGAATGCGCCTTTCTGCCGTGAGCCGGGAAATCGATGAAATAGGCACCCTGGGCCGGATCAGAAATACCCTCTGAATTCCAGGGGCCCATTATCTTTCCTCGCCTGCGGGAGGCGGAAAGCGCCTGCCAGTTCGCCAAAAATGTCAAAAAGTTAGATGTAACAATTGAGTAGAAGGTAAAAAGGGGGGCGCTCAACCGAATGCTGCCCGGCGCTGCGGAGAAATGGTTCAATGCATTATATTGCAGTTGCGAGTCGAGAGCACGTGTCGTCCAGGGAGGGGGAGAAAAAGGAAGCAAAACCCGGAAATAACAGAAAGAAAAAAAATGGCGGGAACCTGGTAGGATGTTACCATGAGGAGGCGGTCCCTGCCCGGAACCGGGTTCCGACCCGGCAAGGTTGTGGCAAGGCTCGGGGTCCGTTTCTGGTGCCGGTTGCAGGGCAGGGGCGAGGGTTTTTCTCCGATCGGCATGAGTTCCCTTTCTCCTGGAACCGGGCAGGTCCGGCTCGTGATTGGCCTTCAGCCGCGATCTCCAGACGGAACTCCTGGCAGGTCGTGATCGGGTGCAGGGAAAATCTGCATCCGGGGCGGCTGTCACCAGGCGTGCGGAGCGGTGCGGTCTCAGGTCTCAATTCGCCGGATGGCTGAAAGATGAGCGCAGCTTGTCCTCAAGAGGGAGGAAGATCCGGGCGTGGCAACAGCCGCACTGACCATGAGATCCTGTGCGCTGAGGCGCTGAGGCCACCCCCTTTGACCTCGGTGACAGCGCCATCGCACCGGATCGCCGCAGGATGGCTGGTGCGGCGGATTCGATCCGCCGAACCTGCGCCAGACGCGCAATCAATTGTCAAAACCGCGATGTCACCCTATACCCCGTTGCCTTGAAGTTTCCGCGGCGCAAAGGGACGAACGCCTGAAATGAGCGCAAAATCCAGAATCACGTCAGAGACGAAAGCTGCCCGGCCGCGCCCGCGGCTGCCCCGCGGGCTTGCCGATCGCGGTCCCCGGGAAATCGTGGCGACACGGCGGATGCTGGAAAAAATCCGCGTCGTCTATGAACGCTACGGCTTCGACCCGGTGGAAACGCCAGGCTTTGAATATTCGGATGTTCTGGGCAAATTTCTGCCGGATCAGGATCGGCCCAATGAGGGCGTGTTCTCGTTCCAGGACGACGATCAATGGGTCAGCCTGCGCTACGACCTCACGGCACCGCTCGCCCGATATGTTGCGGAAAATTTTGAGACCCTGCCCAAGCCCTATCGCAGCTATCGGGTCGGCGACGTGTTCCGCAATGAGAAGCCGGGCCCCGGGCGCTTCCGCCAGTTCATGCAGTTCGATGCCGATACGGTCGGTTCGGCTTCGCCTGCGGCCGATGCGGAAATGTGCATGATGGCGGCCGACACCATGGAGGCGCTGGGCATTGCGCGCGGCAGCTACGTGGTCAGGCTCAACAGTCGCAGGCTGCTTGACGGTGTGCGCGATACGCTCGCCATCACCGATGATCTGCAGTGGCTGACGGTGATGCGGGCCATCGACAAGCTCGACCGGCTGGGCCGTGAGGCGGTGAGAGACCTGCTCGGGCCGGGTCGCAAGGATGAGTCGGGCGATGTCGCCCCCGGCGCGGGATTGGGCGAGGACGCCATCGCGCTGGTGATCGCGACCATCGAAGGGGCGTGGGACGCCGGCGCCACCGGCGGCGCCAGCCCGATTGCCGCCCAGGGACGCCAGGAACTCAACCAGATCATGGCCCTGGTGAGGGCGGCGGGGTATGGCGAGGATCGCATCCGCATCGACCTCTCGATTGTGCGCGGGCTCGAATATTACACCGGTGCGGTGTTCGAAGTTGAACTTCTGCTCGACACCAGGGATGACAAAGGCCGTCCGGTGCGTTTCGGCTCGGTTGGCGGCGGCGGGCGCTATGACGGTCTGGTGTCGCGTTTCCGGGGCGAGCCGGTGCCGGCGACCGGCTTTTCCATCGGGGTCTCGCGGCTGCAGGCGGCGCTGACCCAGCTCGGAAAATTCGACGACCAGGCCCGGCCCGGGCCGGTGGTGGTCACCGTGTTCGAGCGCGAGCGCCTGGCCGACTACCAGCAGATGGTAGCGCGGTTGCGCCATGCCGGGATTCGGGCCGAACTCTACCTCGGCAACCCGAAAAACATGGGCAATCAGCTCAAATATGCCGATCGCCGCAACGCGCCCTGTGTCATCATCCAGGGCTCCGACGAGAAGGCGCGGGCGCAGGTGCAGATCAAGGACCTGATCGAAGGCGCAAAGGCGGCTGCCGCCATCGCCTCCAACCAGGAGTGGCGCGAGAGTCGTCCGGCGCAGTTTTCCTGCGCCGAGGACGAACTCGTAGGTCGCGTGCGCGAGGTGCTGGCGCGCCACGATGTGATCTGCGAATAGAGGCGGACGGATCGCTGCCGGAGCGGCTCCAGCCGCCGGCCGGATGACGAGCATCGTCGCAGCGCCGTCCTGCGTCGGTTCTCCATACCGGCCGCGGGAACTGAAAGCCGACTGGTTGGAAAGGCGCAGTTTTTCCCGGATTTCGAGCCGAGTGAACTGCCCCCCTGTCGGACCTGGGCAGTTACCATCTTTCGAACGCCGGGAGCGGATGACCGCGGCCCGGACGCGTGAACGCGTCAATCCCGGCACGCCGCCTGCTGCGCGCTCCAATGTCGTCTGCCTCGCCTGCGGAATTTCCGTGCCTCGCACATGGCAGTGGGGTTTCTCATGCGGCCGCCGGCAGCACGAGACCGCAAGGTGACAGGGATCCGGATCCGAAGCCGGTTCAGGGTTCAGGCTCCTCTGGCAGTGCCCCGGCTTTGCGCAGCGCGCGCGGAGCTGTCTTCTGCCGGCGGCCCTCCCTGGCGGCTCGGGTTCCGGATGGGCACTTTCCGGATTTGTGGATCTGTGGACAATCCCTGGACGCTTTGTCAGATCCGCAAAAAAAGGTGTCGGGCCGGCGAAGGGATAAATGCGAAGGGGTGCCGGTCATCGGCGAGCGAGGGACACGGAATGACAACGGATAGTGCGGAACAAGGCGGACCCGACACCGGCTTTCGCATCTGGCCTGTGGTGCGCCAGACATTTTCCGTTTGTGCCAGCAGCGCCGGCATCCGGCTGTTTCTGTTCACGTATGTCTTCTTCGCCCTGCTGGAGGTGATGGCGACGGCCGCCTTTGGCAAGGGCGTTGGACAGGCCCCGCTGTGGATATCGATCCTCAAAGACCTCACCACCATCGCGTTCATCGTCTTCAGTATCGGTGTGATCGCCTCGGGGGCCGATCAGGTTCTCGAAGGCAAGCGCTTCCCCCTCATCCGGAGCCTGATGCGGGCGCGGCAGCGCTTCTTTCCGCTATCAGGCACGCTTGTTATCGTCGTTGTGGCGGTTCTCGCGCCTTTCATCGCAGTGAGGGTGCAGGACAGGCTGTCGGGGGGGCTCTTTCTCTATCCCTGGTTGTGGGACGCTGCTGTACTCCCCGCGATCTTCATTGCAACATGGCTCGGCACCAGTATCGCCGCATGTGTGATTGAAAGATCCGACCCCATCGCCAGCATCCGACGCAGTGTGAGGCTGACGAAGCTCGCCCCCTGGCGCGTTGGCACCATCGCGCTCATCATCGCGTTCATCGCCACTCCCGGCAGAAACCTGATCCTGATCCTGGTCTCCTACATCTATTTTCCCGCTTTTGAGTTGCTGACGGGGCTCCTGGATCTCCCTTCCAGCCTGTGGTGGGAGTGGAAGTTGCGGCTTTTTACAGATTACAGGATGGTCTATTTCCTGGTCGGGAGGATTCCCCCCGTGCTTGCCGTAATGCTGGTCGTCATCGTCGCGGTGGTGGTGTTGCGCAACCTGCGCAGATGTGCGCGGCGCTCCGGTGATGACGGCGTCATGGCGGTTTTCGAATAGGGGCATGTCAGGGATGGCGCCGGCGGCCTTCCGCCTGGATCCGGAAAGAGCAGGATGGACGGGATCCGACAGGCCGCAGGACCTGCCTGCGAACCGCGCCGGCGCCAGGCCTGTGGCGGTCAATCGCGGCGATGCCTGCAGGTTTGACCCTCAAGCTTCAGGCTGTCGGTTCTGGCGGGCTGGCGGCTCTGACCGGCGGGTTCCCGCAAACCAGGCGGTGATGCCGTTTGCGGTGAACGGCGCAAGGCCAGGCGGCGCTGTCGTGGTGCGCCAGGCTTGCGGTCCTCGGGCGGCTCGCAGGGTTGAGATGGTTCTTGCGGCGGGCGAGGCTCAGCCCGCCAGTTCCTGTGAGCGCCGCACGGCAGCGGCGGTGGCGCGGATCATCAGGTTCCGCAAGCCCGGTTCCCCGGTCAGGACATCCAGGGCGGCGGCAGTGGTGCCGCCCGGCGAGGTCACATTCCGGCGCAGGGTGTCGGGGGGGAGCTTTGAGCGATGGAGCAGTTCCCCGGCGCCGGCGACGGTTTCGCAGGCCAGCCGCGCGGCCAGCGCCTCGGGCAGCCCGGCCTCGATGCCAGCGCGGGTGAGTTCTTCGGCGAACAGGAAGACATAGGCCGGACCGGAGCCGGAAACGGCAGTCACGGCATCCATCAGGCCTTCATCGTCAACCCATTCGACCACGCCCAGTGCCGACAGCAGGGCGTCGGCAAGCTCCCGTTGCCCGCTGTCGACATCCGCCGCGGGCACCGCGACCGTGATGCCGCGGCCGATCGCCGCCGGGGTGTTGGGCATGGCCCGGATGACAGCGCCGCCACAGGCTTCGCGCAGTGCGACGATCCGGATCCCGGCCATGATCGACACCACCGCGGTGCTGTGGGAGACGAATTGCCGCAGCCTGGCCGCGGCCTGCGGGAAGGATTGCGGTTTGACCGCCACAACCAGGGCCTCAATGGCACCGATCCCGGCCGGATCGGGATTGATTTCAATGCCGCTTGCGGCCAGGGCTGTGATCTCCGCAGAGGGGGAGGGCTCGATGACGGCGATGCAGCGGGGCTCCAGCCCATGCGCCAGCCACCCGCCCAGCATTGCGCTGCCCATTTTGCCAGCGCCTGCGAGCAGGATCCGGCCCTGGATGCGATGAAGCGTGTTTTTCTCAAGCATTGAATATATCAGCGAACCGGCGTGGACCGGGCGTATCCACGCAGATTTCGTCGCAGCGACCTCACGCCTCGCCCTGGGTATCGAACATCGCGGCGGTCATGGCCTCACTGGTGGATTTGCCGGCCCAGACCACAAACTGGAAGGCCGGATAATAGCGCTCGCAGGCGTGAATGGCACCCCTCAACATGCTCTCGCATTGCAGGGCCGACGCCGACAGCCCGCCCGGCAGCACCAGAGCCTGACGGTGAATTATAACCCCATTCTGGGTCCAGAGGTCAAAATGACCGATCCAGAGCTGTTCATTGACCGCTGCCACCAGGCGTTGCACTTCCGCCCGGCGGGCCACGGGGATTTTCATGTCGAAGGCACATGCCAGATGCAGTGCCTCGATCTCGTTCATCCAGGTGAAGGAGAGCTGGTAGTCTGTCCATTGGCCCTGGGAAATGATCGTCAGTTCATTGTCGCCCGAACGTTCAAATGGCCAGTCATTGCTGGCGGCAATGTTT
>WQYW01000064.1 GCA_009781045.1 Alphaproteobacteria bacterium | reverse complement strand
TATCAGTGGGTCTCCACGCGAGTGAAGCCGGAACGGGGCGCGAACAACCGGGCAAGCTATCGGGACGCCTGGTGGATTTTTGGCGAACCAAGGAAAGATTTCCGTCCCGCTCTGGCCGGTTTGTCCCGCTACATTTCGACCGCCGAAACCGCCAAGCACCGATTTTTTGTATTTCTGCCTGAGGAGATTTTGCCGGACAACATGCTGGTGAACATCGCCAGTTCCGATGCCTGCCACCTGGGCATCCTCTCCAGCCGGGTTCATGTCTGCTGGGCGCTCGCCGCTGGCGGCCGATTGGGTGTGGGAAACGATCCACGCTACAACAAATCCCGCTGTTTCGACACTTTCCCATTCCCGGATGCCACACCCGGGCAGCAAGAGCGCATCCGCGATCTTGGTGAGCAGATTGATGACCACCGCAAGCAACGCCAGGCCCTATACCCAGACCTGACCATGACCGGCATGTACAACGTCCTCGAAGCCCTGCGCCAGGACCGGGAACTGACCGATGCGGAAGAAACCATTCACGAAAACGGGCTCGTCACCGTCCTGCGCGAATTGCATGACGAACTCGACGACGCCGTCTCTCAAGTCTACGGCTGGACAGCCGACCTGCCCGATGAAGAAATCCTCGCCCGCCTCGTCAGGCTGAATGCGGAACGCGCGAAGGAAGAGGAAGAAGGCACAATCCGCTACCTGCGTCCGGAATACCAGGACAGGGAAGGACGCAAGGCGACACAGGCCGCGCTCAAACTCGACGAACAGGCTGCCAGGAGCAGGAAAGCCGCCAGGGCAAAGGAGAAGAAGATCACCTGGCCTTCCAGCCTGCCGGAACAGACCCTGGCCGTTCGCGATCAGGCCTGTACCCTACGCAGGGCTGAAACCGCCGTCACGGTGGACGCAGTCGCCAGGCAGTTCATCGGCGCGAACCGTGCAAGGGTTGGCGAGATCCTGCGTACTCTGGAGACCCTGGGATTCACTTGACGCCCCCCAAAGAAAAGGCCGCCTGCCTTGGTATCTGGGCCTTGTCAGCCGCCTCGGTTCACCCGGTTCCTGACGACCTTGGCTCACCCCAGGGGCCTGCAAAGGGCGGCTTCCCAGCCCACCCTATCCTCGCTTGTGACCACAGAAAATCGACAATCTCCCCAGTTATGATCCCGACCATCTTCCTGCAACACCTCTGAGGTCAAGCAACCGACCGTCCCTCAAGGACACGTGTCAGCTTGCGCCCGTGGGCCACTACGCCGCGAGACCTGTGCATCCACGCCAAAAAGCACCCAAGTCCCGCGCGGCAGAGATGTAAGCCAGGCCACTCATCGGTCCCCGAAGCGCAGCGTGGCACCACCCGAGGCCGGATCGACCACGGCAAAACCCGTGGTGGCAAAGCCGCGGCTGGCGCAGTCGTCCTGCGCCGAGGTTTCGAAGCTGGTCTCCCGAGTGCAAAGCTTGCGCTCGCCGCCCCAGCTCAACGCCTGGCTGCCGCGGCTGATCACATGATTATTGTCGTCCAGCGCCTCGGCAAAGCTGAAGATCTGGCGGATCTGTCCGCCGATATCGGGATGCAGGCACTTGCCGGGATCAATCCGGTACCAGCCGCGACTGGTGATCGCCTTGCCGTCATCAATCCCGATCGCCGCCATCACCTTGTGGGTGGTATCGTTGCACCAGGTCAAAGCGCTCTCCGAAGGCGTCTGGGCCGCTTTGATCATGATCTGGAAGAAATCCGGCTGTGTCACCACCTCGGCGCCCAGGCCATGGCGCGCCAGAAAAGTCGCCAGCGCAGTCTGGGTGCGCGGTCCGTCGACGCCATCGATCGGAGCCGCATCATAGCCGGCCACCACCAGCAGGCGCTGGATGCCGGCCAGCCTTGCCTGCTCATCATCATACGCGGCGTCCTCGGCGAGCCAGGCGACCAGATTGCCGTCCTCGGTCGGCGTCGGTGCCACCTCCGTGAAGGCAACCGCGGTCTGGCCCTCGCGGCATTGCCGTGCGGCGGCGATGATGAAGTTCTCCAGAGTGACGCAGAGCATGTCGCGCCCGTCGCGGGGGAGCGGCGAAGCGCCATAGACCCCAAGCACGCGGGCATGGAGCAGAATGCGGTCTACGTGCAGATCCCCCTGGAGCACCACCCGGCAGGCCGCCGGATCGATGCGGAACCAGCCCCGTGTCGCGGTGGCGACCTTGTCATCAATGGCGATGGCGGCGTCGACGACATAGCTCATGCGGTTGCAGAGCCTGAGACTGGCTTGCGCCGGTGTCAGTCCCACCAGCACCAGCGCAAGCCACAGCAGGGTACGCCACACAGCGATCACCGGTGAATCAGCGTGCCGGTGCCCTGATCGGTGAACAGTTCCAGGAGCACGGCATGCTGCATCTTGCCATCGATGATGACGACACCCTCCACCCCCTGCTCCAGGGCGTAGATACAGGTTTCCACCTTGGGGATCATGCCCCCGGAGATGGTGCCGTCGGCGATCAGCTTGCGGGCATCGGTCACCGAAAGTTCCGGAATCAGCACCCTGGATCGGTCGAGCACGCCCGGCACGTCGGTGAGCAGCAACAGGCGCTTGGCCTTGAGCGCACCGGCCACCGCGCCGGCGAAGGTATCGGCGTTGACGTTGAAAGTGTGACCGTCGCGCGAGGTCGCCAGCGGTGCCAGGACCGGGATCAGCTCATGACCAATGATCTGGTTGAGCAAGGTGAGGTCGACCTTTTCCGGCTCGCCGACAAAGCCGAGATCGACCACTTTCTCGATGCTCGAACCCGGGTCGACCGTGGTGCGTGTCACCTTGGAGGCCACCACCATGTTGCCGTCCTTGCCGCAGAGCCCGACCGCCTTGCCTCCGGCGTCGTTGATATAGCCGACCAGCTGTTTGTTGATGGAGCCGGCCAGCACCATCTCGACGATCTCGATGGTGGCGGCATCGGTGATTCTCAGACCGGCCGCGAATTCCGACGTGATGCCGAGGCGCTTGAGCATGGCGGCGATCTGCGGCCCGCCGCCATGAACCACCACGGGATTGATCGCGGTCTGTTCCAGAAGCACGATGTCGCGGGCGAAATTGCGCGCCGTCTCGTCATCCCCCATGGCGTGGCCGCCATATTTGATGACGATGGTTTCCTCGTCGTAGCGCTGCATATGAGGCAGGGCTTCGGACAGAATATGGGCCTGGTCGAGGGGGCTGATGTCGGTCATGGGCGGGATCTCGCGGACAGCGCGGGGAGCATTGAAAGCGGCGCGCGTCGCAACCAGCGCGGCACGCCTCGAAAACGGGGAGGTTCTATCCGATTGACGCGGTGCAGGCAAAACCCAAAGCCCGGAACCCGCGGAAATCCCGGATCCGGCCTGGCCGGGCCCGTCAGCCTTGCGCCCGCTCGCGCCGGAGCCGGGCAATGGCGGCCCGCAACTGCACCATGCCGGCGTCGCTGCGCGAGGAGGTCGCCAGAACCCGGGGAAACGCTGCAGGGTGCTTTGCCAGGGCGGCTTCGGTCGCCGTGATCTGCTGCTCGCGCGCCGCCATGGTGAGCTGGTCGACCTTGGTCAGCACGACCTGGTAACTGACCGCGGCGCGGTCCAGTGTGGCCAGCACATCGAGATCGACATCCCTGATGCCGTGGCGCCCGTCGATCAGCACATAGACCCGGGCAAGACTGGCGCGGCCCTGGAGGAATTTGTGGATCAGGGCGGTCCAGGACGCCACCTTGGCCTTGGGCGCGGCGGCATAACCGTAGCCCGGCATGTCGACCAGGCGCAGACCCGATGCGCCTTCGAAAAAGATCAGTTCCTGGGTGCGGCCGGGGGTGCGCGAGGTGCGGGCAAGACTGTTGCGCCCGGTCAGGGCGTTGATCAGGCTCGACTTGCCGACATTGGAGCGCCCGGCAAAGGCGATCTCGAGCCCCGCCATCGGCGGCAGCGTGGCAACCGAGGGCGACGCCCAGATGAAGCGCCACTCCCCCGCGAACAGCCGTCGCCCCTCTTCGATCAGTTCGGTGTCGTCGCCCATGCCGCCTCTCTGCCACACCCCTTCGTTCCGCCCAGGGCGTTGAAATCCGAAGGCGAAAAAATCGAGGGCGTCGAAATCCGGAATCTTTCAGACAGGTCCTATGGGACCCGTTCCCTTCGAACTCCGGCGTCGGCCTTTCAGGGTCGGCGCCGGGATTGCGGGTCCGCCACATCAGGTCGGAGTTTTTCGTCCGAAGGTCGCCCTGATATTGTCGAACAATTCGATCGGCACATTGTTGCGGCGCATGATGAAGGCCTGCTGGGCCACCGAGAGCAGATTGTTCCAGGCCCAGTAGATCACCAGACCTGCCGGGAAGGCCGCCAGCATGAAGGTGAAGATCAGCGGCATCCAGTCGAACATCATCTTCTGGGTCGGATCGGGCGGCGCCGGGTTGAGCTTCATCTGGAACCACATCGTGAAGCCCATCAGAACCGGCCAGGCTCCCAGCGCCAGCCATGGCCCAATCCCCACAATATGGGTGGGGTCGAAGGGCAGCAGTCCGAAGAGGTTGAACAGGTTGGTCGGATCCGCCGCCGACAGGTCATGGATCCAGCCGATGAACGGGGCGTGCCGCATCTCGATGGTAACGAACAGCACCTTGTAGAGCGAGAAGAAGACCGGGATCTGGATCAGGGTGGGCAGACAGCCGGACACCGGATTGATCTTTTCCCTGCGGTAGATCTCCATCATCTCCTGCTGCTGTTTCATCTTGTCGTCGGGATAGCGTTCCTTGAGCGCCTGCAGCTGCGGTGCGACCAGCTTCATTTTCGCCATCGAGGCATAGGACTTGTTGGCCAGCGGGAAGAACAGGAGCTTCACAATCACGGTCACGATCAGGATCGCGACCCCGAAATTGCCCAGCCAGCGGAAGAAGAAGTCAAGCCCGAGGAACATCGGCTTGGTGATGAAATAGAACCAGCCCCAGTCGATCAGGAGATCAAAATGGTTGAGGCCGAGTTCCTTGTTGTAGCCGCCATAGCTGCCCATCGGGAAGTTGATGCCAACCACACCGGCCTCTTTGGCACCGGCAAACAGCCGTGCGTCGGCCGAGATGGTCTCTCCAGCGGCAGCGGTGCGCGATCCAAGCGCGTAGGCGGTGGCGTAGATCCGTTGACCGTTGCCGCTCAGTTTCGAGGTGAAGCGGGCGTCCACCAGCTGTGCTGTGGTGTCGGGCAACAGCGCCGAGGCCCAGTATTTGTCGGTGATGCCCATCCAGCCATTGACCACATCGGCGAATTTCACCTCCCCGTTGGTCTTGGGATCGTCCATCTTCTTATAGGCATATTCCTGCAGACCATGGTCGCCGAGATAGCCGATCAGGCCCTCATGCAGGATGTAGTAACCCGACACATGGGGCGTGCCATGGCGCTCGATCTTGCCATAGGGATAGAGCGTCACCGGCGCGGCGCCGCTGTTGGTGACCTCGTCGCGGATGGTGAAAAGGTAATGCTCGTCGACCGAGATGCGACGGCGGAAGGTCAGACCTTCGCCATTGTCATATTTGAGCAGCACCGGCGAAGACGGCGTCAATGCGCCCGCCCCCTCCTGCTGCCACTCGCTGTCCTCCACCGGCACGCGCAGGTTCGACCCGGCCGGCGGCAGCCAGCTGAATTGCGCGTAATAGGCCTCCGAGCTGTTCTCCGGGGAATAGAGCACAATGGCGGGGGATTTGGGATCGGCCGTCTCGCGATAGGACACCAGGGCCAGATCGTCGATGCGCGCACCCTTGAGAGAGATACTGCCGGTCAGACGCGGGGTGTCGATCCTGACCCGGGGGCTGGCGGCAATGGCGGCCTCGCGGCTGAGAATCGGCCGCGGTGCCTCGGCGGGCATGACAGGTGCCGCCGCGCCACCGTTCGGCGGCGCCGCATTCGGCTGGGGCAGCGCAGAAGGCTGCGGCGCCGGCGCGCCCGCCGGCTGCTGCCCGCTCTGGGTCTGCGCCTGCGTCTGCGCGGCACGCTGCTCGAACTGCGGCCGGTTGTAGAGATACCACGCCAGCACCACCAGGGCCGAAAGAAACAGGGCGACAAGGCTGTTGCGATTTTCGTTCATCGGTTTCCTCTAGCAGAGGTACGCGAGAGCGGCCGCAAGGCCGTTACTCTTCGACAGGTGAGGTATTCGGCGAGGTTCGGAAGGCTGCGGCAACGGGACTTCGGTCACCGCAGCCGCATCTGCGCCCGTCCGCACGCTGCGGCAGGGCGCCAGATCATGTGGCGCAAAACCGTTTCGGTTCAATAACCGCAGGGCATCCCGGCCCGCAAACAGGCGTGCCCGTGCCGTGATCCCCGGTGGCGGCGTCATGTCGCACCCGGGCGGCGCGGCCGCTTTCCAGTCCGGGGCACGGCCGGTTTCGAGCCCACAGCTGCGAGGCGGACCAGAGCCGTGTCGAGATCCTCGACCAGGGTGGCAAAATCGCGATGGAGGGCGGCGCGGCGTCCGATCAGGACATAATCATGGTGGGGTTGAACCGCGGCCGGGTCGAGGCGTTTCACCACCTCCCGAAGCCGCCGCCGGATCCGGTTGCGCTCGGTGGCGGTGCCGTTCTTTCTGGTTACGGTGAAACCAACGCGGGCCGGACCATCGTCATCGCGACAGCGGGCCTGAACCACGAATGCGCTCGCGTTCGCCCGCGCACCATTGGCAACGGCGAGGAAATCCACCCGCTGCCTCAACCGATCCATCACAACTTCCGAAAGCGGGATCGGCTCAGGCGCTCAGGCGCTTGCGACCACGGGCGCGACGCGCGGCGAGGATCTTGCGGCCACCCACGGTGGCGAGGCGGGCGCGGAAGCCATGGCGGCGTTTGCGCACCAGTTTGCTCGGTTGATATGTCCGCTTCACAGGTTTTCTCCGTTGCAATCCCGCCAACCGGGGACTGGCAATGTGGCTGTGGTCATGAGTTGGTGGGTCCGGAAGACTGCAGCCCCAAAAAAGGCTCTTTCCGGCCTCAATTGAGAGCCGCTCCCTGCCAAGCCGGGTCGTCGCGGACAATTCTGGCGGGCTTATAGGCGACCATCCCGTTTTCGTCAATGTCGGCAAGGACGCAAGGGAGTGCTGAGGGAGCGCAAGGGGATGCAGGGGAACAGCCGCAGGCTGTGGGCCTGAACCTGCGCCTGATCCAGCCCTTTCCCGCCCTTTGGCCCCGGCCAGGAAAGGGTTCTGACCTGCCACCCGGCATCGGGGCGGACGGCAGGTGGCTGGGAAGGGACCTCGCGGCCTGGTCGCTCAGGCCGTTCCGGCGCCTGCCCAGAGGAGGGTTGATGCCGTCCGGGCACCAGCTGCCGGCCCCGGACGAAGCCGCAGCACCATAATGCTGCAGCGCAACCCCACCCCGATCCCCTGGTGAAGCCCCAGCGCGCCAAAACAGATCCCCCCTCACACGGGGGGGGCGACAAAAGGTGGGGCGAACTGGCATAAGTCGCCTCGTCGGCGACGATTTGAATTGAATCGCGAATAATAGATCCTTAATTTTGACCCAGTTTTGTCGCATGTTGGGTTTTATCGCGACAATGCCGCAACGAGGCTGAACGCCGTGTCATCCGTTCAAGATCTGAGCCAGGAGGCAGTCCAGGAGCCAGGCCGGGAAGCGCCCCTGGAGCCGACGCTGGAACAGCCCGTGGAGCAGAACGGGAAACCAGCCGGGCCCCAGCAGCGGCGCGGACTCGGACTTTCAGGCAAGCTCCTGCTTCTGACCATCCCGCTGATCCTGATCGCGGCAATCCTGCTTTACGTGCCCGCCATCGCCAATTACTGGCACAACCGCCTCAATGACCATATTGCCGCCGCCCGCACCGCGGCCCTGATCCTGGATGCAGCGCCCTCGGGCGCGGTTCCCGACTCCCTGATGCAGCAGATTCTCGACAACATCGGTGCCCGCGCAGTGGCGATCAAGAGCGGCCATCAGCGGCGCATGCTGGTCAGCGCCAACCTGCCATCCGCGATCGACCATAATATCGACATCCGCCGCATCACCCCCTGGGCCATGTTCGTCGGCTCTTTCCGCACCATGCTGGAGTCTGGCGATCCGGTGATCCGCATCATCGGCCCGGCACCAGAGGGCGCGGAATTCATCGAAGTCGTGGTCGATCAGGCTCCGCTGCGGGAGATGATGCAGCATTTTTCCCGCAACGTGCTCCTTGTCGCGCTGATGATCGCCATGCTGACCGCAGCGATGGTCTTCTTTGCGCTGCATTTTCTCTTCGTGCGGCCGATGCGGCGGCTGACCGTCAGCCTGGTCGGGTTCCACGCCAATCCGGAATGTTCGGCGCGAATCATCACGCCAAGCCGGCGTGGCGATGAAATCGGTGTCGCCGAGCGCGAATTGTCCGACATGCAGCACGACCTGATGTCGATGCTGCATCAGAAGAGCCGCCTCGCCGCGCTGGGACTGGCGGTGGCCAAGATCAATCACGACCTGCGCAATCTCCTGGCTTCGGCCCAGCTCCTGTCGGATCAGCTGATCAGCGTCCCCGACCCCCATGTCCAGCGCCTGGCCCCGAAACTGGTGCGCTCGCTGGAGCGCGCCATTGCCTTCTGCCAGTCCACCCTTTCCTATGGCCGCAGCCGGGAGCCGACTCCGGCGCGGCGCATGTTTCTGCTCGATCCGGTGGTGACGGAAGTGCGCGAGATGGCTGGCCTGGCACAGGACGGATCAATCAGCTGGGTCTCGACCATTGAACCCGGCATGTCGGTTGACGCCGACCCCGAGCAGATGTTCCGGATCCTGCTCAATCTGGTGCGCAACGCGGCCCAGGCTCTCGAAAGCCACGACTCCGCCAGCCACCAGATCCGGGTCAACGCCTGGCGCGAGGGCGCGGTGGCCATTCTTGAGGTCAGCGACAACGGCCCCGGTGTGCCCGAGAAGGCCCGCGAACGCCTTTTTCAAGCCTTCCAGACCACCAGCCGCGCTGGCGGCAGTGGTCTCGGTCTCGCCATCGCCGCCGAATTCGTCCGTGCCCATGGCGGCGACATCCGTCTGGTCGACAGCAGCCACGGCGCCACCTTCAGGATCGAACTGCCGGACCAGCCGGTTGAATTTCTCTCGATCCGCAACGCCCGGGCAGGCGGACGGGCACATTAGAATTGCCGCGCGGCCCCGGGAGGAGTTGCGTCTTTATGCGAGGACGGCTGAACACCCGTGAAACTGCGGCCCATTCAGGCAGACCTGCGTCAATGCCGTGGCTCGTCCGGCGGATGAAAGATGACGCCTGCAAGCCTGGGGCTGCCCGATCCCGATGAACCGCACCAGACCCGCCGGCAGCGGTGCAGGATGGGCCGATTCGACACAGCCAGGGTGACGATGCGCAAGGCCGACAACCCGCCTTTGAGGATCGAACTGCCGCAACTGGCCCATCGAACTTCCCAAGCCCTGGAAAACGCATGGCCTCCAGCTCAGAGCCAATCGGAAATATCGGCCGGGCGGCAACGCCGGACAATGCCTCCCCGGCTCCAGAAGCGCCCGCACCCTGACCCATCCCGTTGTTTAACAACCCATTTTCCTGAAAACGCGAAGCTTTCGGCAGGCATCTTGCCATTTGCTGCAAGAGCGGGTAGCTAGAGCGCTCTTTCGCGGCTCCCCGTCCTTTTGCGGGAGACCTGAGGGGATCCCTCCTCTTACCCACGCGAAATGCGCGCCCGTAGCTCAGCTGGATAGAGCATCAGACTACGAATCTGAGGGTCGGACGTTCGAATCGTTCCGGGCGCGCCATTTTGAACAAACCCGCATATCTGCCAATGCCTGGTCCTCTGCAGGGGCCATCTTCGCTTCATTTGCAAACTTCCATTGGCGCGGCCACAGATCGGGGCCTGCGGTCGCCGCACGCGCTCACCATGGGCCCTCTTGCCAGGCCTCCTGATTTCGCCAATTTCTGCATTTTCTGCATAACGGCCATTGGAGAGGGAAGTGACCAGCTTTACACTGACGGAGCCTGGCAACCGATCGCATGAGGTCGTTGCGGCCGCCTGTCGCGGCCCCGTCAACATAACGAAACGCGGCAAGCGGAAGTTCGTGTTGCTGACCGCCGGGCAGTTCGACCGCCTGACCAGGAGTACCGCTCAGCGAAGCGGTCGTGTTGAGGACCTCTCCGGTGCCGGGCGCGACGAAATCCTTGCCGGACCTGATGCTGTCGTCTGCGACGCCGGCCAGGCCGACTGAACCTGCAGCATGGCCATTCGGCCTTCCTCGCTCTCCGGCCGAATGACGCGTTTTCGAAGACCCGGTGCGATACATGGAGAGATCTGCGGCCCGATCAACCCCATGCGCAAGCGCTCCCCACCCGCCGCGATCCAGAGGTCCGGACCGAATGGAAGCCTTTGATAACACCATCGCTTTCCCAGGTGCCGCCGCTGCTGCGGCACCTGCCGCAATGACCGCACTGTTCGCGAATCTGAAAAAAGACAGTACCGCATGGGCCAGCGCAGAAGATGTCCGCAAAGCCTGGCTCACGCACATCGGCAGCGACCTGGGGATACTATTCCACGCAGAGCGTGGAAAGAACGATGCTTCCTGCAAACACGTTCTCATTGAATTCAGGAGCAGGGGCTTGTTTGAGGGCAGTGTGGCCAGTCCGGCTTTCACGGAGGCCGTGTATGACCGTCTTGATAAATGCATCCGGCGGCGATCCGAAGACGAGGGCATTCCCCTTGAAGATTACATCGGCATCGCCATCGACGGCACACACATCTGTTTTGCCTTTTTCAGGGACGGGCAGATCCTTCCGCGCAATCTGCTGCCATTCAGCGAAGCTTCTGTCCGGCTTGTTGCGCAAGCCTGTTCTGGCGCGAAGCGGCGCGCGGTGACGGCTGAAAATCTTGTCTGCGATTTCGGGCACGGAGCAACAATCGGTTCCGCGATGATGGCGAACCTCGCAGCCCAGCTCGAGCACCACCTCACCACACAGGAAAATTCCAGGATCCGGCTTCTCTTCGAGGAATGGCGCAGCCTGTTCGGACCGATCGCGGATCTGACCGCGGCCCAGGCTGCCGAAATTCGCAGGACAATCCCCTTCTCGCCCGGGCTCCCCGCCGGCGATGTTGTCGCAGCCGCCCTCTTTGCCATCCACACCTACAACGCCTTCCTGATGAAGCTTCTGGCAGCCGAAATCGTTGCTCCATACGGGCGGGCCGCCTGCCCCGATTTCTGCGAGTATCTGCTCGTTCAGGACGACGAGAGACTTCTGTGTCTGCTGGATACCGAATTGGAACGCGGCGCCTTCTTCGAGGCCTCCCGTATCAGGGGATTCGTCGAGGAAGCGGCATTTTCCTGGTATCTCGACCGCAGCGTCCCGATGGGTCACAGAGCGAGCACCTGCGATGCGATTCGATCGTTGCTGACGCAGCTTGCGCTCTATCGCATGGACGATCTTTCCGGCGCACGTTCCCGCGATGTCCTGAAGCTGTTTTACCAGGCTCTAATTCCCGAAACGCTGCGCAAAACTCTTGGTGAATTCTACACGCCCGACTGGCTCGCCGATATCACGTGCGACAGAGCGCAGATCGACGATTGGAGCGCTGTGAGAGTCCTTGACCCGACGTGCGGTTCCGGTTCATTTCTGCTCGAGGTGATCCGCCGCAAGAGGCAGCTCGCAGAGGGGATCGGACTTCCGCCGGCAAAGACACTCTCCACGCTCCTGAACGAGGTCTGGGGCTTTGACCTGAATCCCCTCGCCGTCCAGACCGCTCGCCTCAATTTCCTGATCGCCATTGCGGATCTTGTTGCGGCGGTCAACGTTGATATCGAACTGCCGGTACTGCTCGCCGACGCGGTCTGCTCGCCGGCGCCATCTCCTCCCAGCGGACGGGATTACGTGGAGTACGAAATCGGAGGCGTTCAAGCCAGTTTGAACGTCCTTCTCCCCTCCGCGCTGGCCCTTGATCCGCTACGTCTGGACGCTGCCTTTGGCATTATGGGCGATGCCGTCCAGCAGGAGCGGAAATACGAGGCCGTTGAGCAGGATCTCATCGCACACGCGATCATGGATACCACGGAAACAGAAATCTGGCATTCTGCTCTCCGATCAACCTATGAGCAGGTTCTCGATCTGCACAAACGGGCGCGGAACGCCATCGGGTTCAGGATGGTGCGTAACTTTTTCCGGTCTGCTGTCGCAGGCCAGTTTGACCTTGTGGTGGGGAATCCGCCCTGGGTTCGGTGGTCGAACCTGCCGGAACCGTATCGCCAGCGTATAAAGCCGACCTGCGAGCGGTACCCGATTTTCTCCGAGACCCCCTGGCACGGGGGGAATGAACTCGATATTTCAGGAATGATTACCTACACAGTTGCCGACAAATGGCTCAAACCGATGGGCGCTCTGGTCTTTGTCATCACACAGACCCACTTCCAGTCGCCATCGTCGCAAGGTTTTCGAAGCTTCAGGATCCATAATGAAGCCAACCTGATCCCTGAAAGCGTCGATGATCTCAAAAGTCTGAAACCCTTTCCCAGGGTCGCGAACAAGACAGCCATTGTGCGACTGCGAAAGGTCGGCAGCAGCGAGTTTCCCACCTATCCCGTGCCCTGCCGTGTGTGGGAGAGAACTCCCGGCGCATCCGGGTCTATTCCTGAGTCGCTCGGCAAGGAAGCTGTCCTTGCGCGCGTGACGCAAAAGTCATGGGAGGCAAATCCCGTGAACGGCGGCAATTCGCCATGGGCCATCCTGCCGCCTGGCCGTTTTGCCCAAATGGAAGCATTGCAGGGCCAAAGCGACTGGATCACCGGGCGCAAGGGCGTCACGGCTGACCTTAATGCTGTTTATATGCTTCATGTCATTGATGAAGATGCGACAGCGGGCCTCGTTCAGGTCGAAACCCGTCCAAACGCCGGAAAGACCGATATCGGCCCCGCCCGGCGGTTCTGGATTGAGCCCGAGCTGCTCTATCCGTTGCTGAAAGGAGCCGCCGATTTCTCAGCCTGCCACGTCCACGTTCAGGACCGTCTCCATATCCTTGTCCCCAACAAGGGCATCACCACCGCTGACTATGCCGCAGCCGAAGAGGCAATGGTCCGGTTCAGGCAGACACGGAAATTCCTGGCCCACTATAAGGATCTTCTGCAGAAACGATCAACTTACAGATTGCGCCAGAGGAATGCACCGTTCTACGCCGTCTACAATTCCGGATCCTATACGTTTTCTCCGTTCAAAGTCGTTTGGGCTGAACTCTCGACGACTTTCCAGGCGGCGGTTCTGACTGCAGGTACAGTGCCTCTGGTTGGACATCGCCCCTTCGTGCCGGATCACAAAGTCTATTTCGCTGATTTTCAATCCGGAGACATCGCGCACTTCGTCTGCGGGCTTCTGAATTCGACACTGGTGAGGGAGTATGTCGAGAGCCACACGATTCATATTCAGGTCGCCAATATTTTCAAGCACCTGAGGATCCCCCGTTTCGACGCCAGCGAGTGCGGTCATCTTGATCTGGCACGCACATCACGCCAGGCACATGCAGCAGCGTCACAGGCCAGTCGCTCAGAGCTGCTGGGAAGGCTGGATCAAATCGCCGAGCGCATCCTTCGGGCCTGATCGTCGCAGAAGAGATGCCAATTCGGACAATTCACGCAACCTCGACCGAGCCAGGTGCCGCCCGGCCGCTCGGATCGCCTCGTCCATACTCAGGCTGCGAGGGCACAGATCGCCAGCCTGCCCTGCTGACTGAGGCACGGCCAATCCGGCGCATGCGGCGCTTCCCGCTCTGCGCGCGGTACTCATCCCGGGCTCCAGCCGGTTCGATTGCCGGGCTCCGGCGGGGACTCCGCCGCGGCAGGACCGCCGAAGCTGCTTGCCACCACCGCCGCCACACCCGATTGTCGCAACATTTGAATTTTATGTACGCATTCGCAATTTCCCTCGTGCCCGCCCTGCGCCAGGAGCAATGAACCTCCAGCCGGCCCCCTCTCAGCGCCGCGTCCTTTTCCGGGGCTGCTGACAGTCGCAGCCGTTGTCCACAGAGACGGCAGTGCGGCTCGCGGGCCTCTCCGGGGGGCGGGATTGAGGCCGATTGCCGAATTTCGAATTTCTAAAAGGAGGAACGCCCCCTCGCCCGGGAACCGCAGCCGACCCCATGTGCCGGAACGAGAGCCTGCCCCGCCCCTCACGATCTCCAGGCCATGAAAAACCGGGAAGATCCGTGCCTCGCCTCGCTCCCGCAGTTTTGGTTTTTTGGGGCGCAGCCGGGGGCGGTGATGCCTCTGCCGGAAAAGACCGGACGCAGGACACAGATGCATACGTCTTCGCGGATGATCCCGCGCTCGAGGTCGGGCTGGCGCAGCACCCGGCAAGCTTCTTTGAACAAGGAAAAAGGGAAACCGCCGTTGGCGATCGCGGATCGCTCGCCTCCCCCCTGAACCGGGCCGCAAGGCTTCGCCATCCAGGACGGTGATGCAACAGGGATCCGGCAAAGAAAGGAGAAACGAATCACCCGCGGGGCGGAAGTATCTGATTTTCCATAGCCTGCACGCCGATTTCGGCGCGGTCATCGGCATGCGGCGGCTTAAGCTGCACGTTCATCAAATCGCAGCAAATCGGATAGATTATATACACAAGGTGCAATCCACCTTCCCATTTGCAGATGCAGAATTTGTGATTTCCGGATTGTTGCATAAGAGCCCTGGCTCCGATAGTGTCGCCTTGGTGCAACGCACCATGATGACGAGCATCGAAGCGAGCTATTTCTGAGCCCTCGACAGCCAGCTCGTGCGGTTTGGCCGCGGCAGACGGGTGTGAAGCAAGAGCAGGAGCTGAACAGTCGATGGCCGAGGTCAGTTATGGCGCCTGGGATGACGCTGTTTTCGACAACCGTCCCGGCAGCCCCGCAAGCGGGCAGAATTCGCCGGTGGAACTGGTGGATTTGGAGCAATTCGACCCTCACAACCGCATCCGTGCCTTTTTCGGCGACCGCGGTTTCTTCGTTTTCGACCCCAGCGTCAGTCTGGTTGATGCGCTGTGGCGCCAGATGGCGGAAGCCGCGGCACAATCCTGCGGCAAATGCACACCGTGCCGGATGGGCACGGTACTGGTGCGCGACGCCCTCGACGCCCTGCGAAAGGGCAAACCCTCCGCGCTCAGCCTGGACGCCATCAAGGTGCTGGCCGAGCAGATGACGGCCACATCCATGTGCGGCGTCGGACGGACCTGCGCCCGCAGCCTGCTCGCCGTGTTCCGGCATTTTCGCGACCAGGTCGAGGCCGAGCTGCGCCGCGGGGCGCAGGCCGAGCAGCACGGCATGGCCTATATGACGGCACCCTGCATTCAGGCCTGCCCCTCGCGTGTCAACGTCCCTCGCTATATCGACTATATCCGGGACGGCATGCCGGCCTATGCGCTCGGCGTCATCCTGCAGAAATATCCGATGGCGGCAACCTGCGGCCGGGTCTGCGTGCGCTTCTGCGAGATGGCGTGCCGGCGCAAGCTGGTCGACGAGGCCGTCGGCATCAAGACCCTCAAGCGTTACGTCGCCGATCTGCAGACCGGAAACCAGGCGCTGGGCTTCGGGCGCGACCTGATTGCCAACCCACTCAGCCTCAACATGCGTGTTGCGGTGGTCGGTGCGGGACCGGCCGGGGTCTCCTGCGCCTATCATCTGCTGCTGCGTGGCTACAGCGTCGATATTTTCGAGGCCCTGGAGGAAGCCGGCGGCATGGCGGCCATCGGCATCCCGAGCTACCGGCTGCCCAAGGACGTGCTGCGCAACGAAACCGATATCATCACCGCGCTCGGCGGCCACTTCCTGTTCGGGCAGCGGCTGGGCCGGGATTTCACCATCGATGATCTCCAGGCTCGCGGCTATCAGGCGATCTTTCTGGCCATCGGCTGCCAGGAGGGGGCCCAGCTCGGGGTCGAGGGCGAGGATCCGACGCTCCAGGGTTATAAATCCGGCATCCGTTTCCTGCTTGAGGTCCACGAATATGTTGCCGGCACCCACACGGGCGCGCTCGAAGGCGATGTCATCGTGGTCGGCGGCGGCAACGTCGCCATGGATTGCGCCCGCTCGGCACTGCGCATGGGCGCGGCCAGGGTCCATGTGGTCTATCGCCGCACCCGCGAGGACATGCCGGCCGACCACGAGGAGGTCGATGCCGCCATCGCCGAAGGTATCGAATTCCACTTCCTCACCAATCCGCTCCGCATCATCGCCGAGGACGGCCGGATCACCGGGGTTGAGGTCACGACCATGCGGCCGACGGCAGCGGTCGGGCGTGGCCGGCGCAACGTCGAGCCGGTGCCGGGAACCGGGCGTGTCCTGCCCTGCACCACGCTGATCGCCGCCATCGGCCAGCAGATCGAGAAGGGGACGCTACTCACCGAGGATGGCATCAAACTCGACCGCTGGAACTGCGTCGAAGTCACCACCGAGGATCTTTCGACGTCGCGCAAAGGCGTGTTTGCCGGGGGCGACTGCGCATCCGGCCCCTCGACCCTGATCCACGCCATGGCCAACGGCCTCAAGGCGGCGCGCAGCATCGACGGCTGGATCCGAGACGGGCGCGCACTGTTCGAGCCGCGGGCACGGATGCGGGCTATCCTCAACCACAACAAGATGATCGTCACTGACGCGGTGGAAGAACCGGTGAAGCCGCAATACCGCGTTCATCACCCGGAACTCGACCCCGACACCCGCAAGCAGATGTTCGAGGAGGTTGAGCAGACCATCAGCGCCGAGCAGGCCTATCATGAGGCCAGGCGATGCCTGCGCTGCTACCGCATCTACTCGGTCATCACCGAGCGCAAGATTGCCAACGGAGCCTGACCATGCCCGCGACCGAATTCGAAGCCACGATCAACGGCAGCGTCGTCCGGAGTCACTCGGACGAGACCATTCTCGCCTGCGCCCGCCGCCACGACATCTATATCCCGACGCTGTGCGAATTGTCCGACATTGACCACGCCCCCGGCACCTGCCGGGTCTGCCTGGTCGAAATCAGCACCGGGAACCCGCCCAGGGCCCAGATCGTCACCTCCTGCACCACCCTGATGCAGGAGGGGCTCATGATCAACACCCGCAGTCCGGCGCTGCGGGAAATGCAGCGCCTCCAGGTCGAACTGCTGATGGCCGATCACGACCAGGACTGCGCCACCTGTATCCGCCACGGCCGCTGCGATCTCCAGGACGTGGCCCAGTTCGTCGGTCTGCGGCAGAACCGGTTTTTCGACCGCTCACGGGTGATGGCGCGCCCGATCGACAATTCCTCACCGGCGATGATCCGCAACATGCAGCGCTGCATCCGCTGCCAGCGCTGCATCGCCATCTGCCGCGACGGCCAGGGCATTGATGCGCTGGTGCAATCGGGCACCGGCCAGGACACCGCAGTCGCCATGCGCTACGGCCTGACACAGCGCAACTCGGCCTGCGTCACCTGCGGGCAGTGCGTCCTGGTCTGTCCGACCGGAGCACTCGGCGAGCGCGACGAAACTGACCGGGCGCTGGAGATGCTCTACGACCCCGACACCATCACCGTGGTGCAGTTTGCTCCCGCAATCAGGGTCGGGTTCGGCGAGGAGTTCGGCCTGCCGCCGGGCACCAATGTCGAGGGCCAGATCATAACGGCGTTGCGCCGGCTCGGTGCCGACATCGTGCTCGACACCAACTGGGGGGCCGACCTCGTCATCATGGAGGAGGGCACCGAACTGCTGCACCGGCTGTCCCAGAACAAGCGTCCGACGTTCTCCTCCTGCTGCCCGGCCTGGATCAATTTCGCCGAGCGGCATTATCCCGAGATCCTGCCTTTGCTCTCGACCACGAAGTCGCCGCACCAATGTGTCGGCGCCGTCGCCAAGACCTACCTGCCGGAACGCATGGGCCTTGATCCCGCCCGCATCCGGGTGATCTCGATCATGCCCTGCACCGCCAAGAAGGACGAGGTGGTGCGCCGCCAGCTGATCCATAACGGCGTGCCCGAGGTCGATGTGGTCCTGACCACGCGCGAGTTCCACCGCCTGCTGCAGCGCGAGCGCATTGATCTCAGGACGCTTGAGCCTTCGAGCTTCGACAACCCCTATATGAGCGAATATTCGGGGGCCGGCGTCATCTTCGGCACCACCGGAGGGGTGATGGAGGCTGCGGTCCGTACCATGTATTACATGGTCAACGGCCGCGAACTGGAAAACGTGGAACTCACCCAGCTGCGCGGTTTTGAGGGCGTGCGCACGGCGACCGTCGACGTCGGCGGCAAGGTCGGCACGGTGAAGATTGCGATGTGCCACGGCCTCAAGCCCACCCGCCAGGTGGTTGAGGCGATCCGCGCCGGCGAGGCCGATCTCGACTTCATCGAGATCATGGCCTGCCCCGGCGGCTGTGTTGACGGCGGCGGCTCGCTGCGCTCCCGCAAAGAGTATCTGCCCCACGCCATGAAGCGGCGCGAGACCCTGTTCGGCATCGACCGCAAGGCCGCCGTACGCCAGGCCCATAACAACGCCCAGGTCCAGGCGCTTTACCGCGACTATCTGGGCCAACCGGGATCCGAGAAGGCCCATAAGCTTCTGCATACCCACTATAGCGACCGCAAGATCGAGACCACGCTGACGGTGCGCCATATCTGGTCGCAGATCGAAATGCACGGCAAGCAGTACTGAATATGCCTTCCCCCAACCGGGCTGCAATGCCTCCCCTCACCCGCCGCGCCACCCTGACCGGGCTTGTCGCGGCGGTGGCCTCGCTCCCGTTGCGCCTCCACGCCGCCGAAAAGCTGGGCCAGCTCACGATTTCCGGCATGCCCTCCACGCCCTCGGTGGTGCTCGCCTATGTCGCCACCCATGGCGTGCTCGATACGCTCGTGACCTCGCCGCGGCTTGAGATCTATCGCACCCCCGACCAGATGCGCAGCGAGGTCCTTGCCGGCTCCTCAAAGCTGTTCGGGATCCCGACCTATTCCGCCGCCAGCATGTATAATCGCGGCGTGCCCCTGCGTCTGGTCAACATCCTGACCTGGGGCGAACTCTATCTGCTGGCCCGGGATCAGCCGATCCATGGCATCGCCGATCTGGCCGGGCGCCACATCCTGGTGCCCTCCCATAACGATGCTCCCGACCTGATCTTCCGCCTCATTCTGCGCCGCGCCGGACTGACCCCGGGAAAAGATCTTCATCTGCAATATGTCGGCACCCCCACCGAGGCGGTTCAGCTTTTCCTCACCGGCCGGGCCGATTGCGCGCTGCTGCCGGAACCGGCGGCCTCGGCGGCGGAACTGCGCGGCGAACAATACGCCATCCCGGTGCGCCGCGCCATTGATCTCACCGAGGCCTATGCCGCACTTACGGGGCGTGCGCCCCGCATCGCCCAGGCCGGGCTTGGGGTCTCGGAAGATTTCCTGGAAGCCCATCCCGACATCGTCGCCGCCATCCATGCCGGCTGCGTTGCCGGTGCGGCGTGGACGCGCGACAATCCCGCCGATGCGGCCGCTCTCGGCGCAAGATATCTCGGGCTTCCGATCCCGATCCTTGCCCATTCGCTGCCCCGCTTCCGCCTTGATGTCCGCTCCGCGGTGCAAGCCCGCGGCGACATCGAAAACTACTTCACCGACCTCATGGAACTCTCACCCGACATCATCGGCGGCAGGCTCCCCGATTCGCGCTTCTACTGGGGACCCGGATGAAGCGCGCCTGGCGCCGCATCGGCAGCCTGCTCTCCCGCCTGCCGCGGGCGGCCTGGACCGCAATCAGCCTGACGCTGGTGCTTGTCCTGTGGCAGATCGGGCATAACGCCTATGGCTCGCTGCTCCTGCCCTCTCCCAGCGAGACTTTCGCGGCATTGTGGCAGATCACGATTGAGGGCCAGCTTGCCCCCGCAGTAATCGCCACTGCCAGAAATGCGCTCGGCGGCTTTGCCGCTGCCGTCCTGATCGGCACCTCGCTCGGGGCGCTGGCCGGCGCCTCGCCCATCCTGCGTCATCTGCTGCAGCCGATCGCCACCCTGATGCTGGGCGTGCCAGCCATCGCCTGGGTGGTGTTGTCGCTCTTATGGTTCGGCGGCACCGCCTCCGCAGTCGCTTTCACGGTCATGATCAGCTCCGCCCCGATCCTGTTTTCCGGCGCGGCAGAGGGCGTGCGCACGGTGGATGGCGCCCTCAAACGCATGGCGCTGGCCTTCCGTGTCCCCCGCCATGTTGTGGTCCTTGACGTCTATCTGCCCCACCTGCTGTCCTATCTGTTTCCGCCGCTGGCCACCGCACTGGCCTTGTCATGGAAAGTGGCAGTGATGACGGAACTCCTCAGTGGTGCCGGCGGCATCGGCGACGGCCTTGCCACCGCCCGCGCCCAGGTCGACACCATCAAGGCCATGGCCTGGATCGCCGCTGTGGTCATCGTGCTGCTGGCGCTTGAACAGCTCGTGCTCGAACCGATCCGCCATCGCTTTGAGAACTGGCGCCGCCAGCTCGACCGAGACTCCGATCCGGACTGGCGGGTGCTGACATGACCGCCTCCGATCCCGACTCCGCGCTGGTGGCAGGCGACATCGTCCACGCCTTCGGAACGGAAGCCGTCCTTGACGGCCTGTCGCTGACCCTGCCACAAGGCGAGGTCGGCTGCCTGATCGGCCGTTCCGGATGCGGCAAGACCACACTGCTCTCGATCCTGGGGCGCCTGCTCACCCCCTGCTCCGGCACCATCCGCGATCCCTTCCATCGTCCCGCCTTCGTGTTCCAGGATCCCTGCCTGCTGCCATGGCGCAATCTGCGCGACAATATCGCCTTCGGGCTCACCTCTCTGCCGCTCAGCCGCACTGAGCGCCATGCCCGCGCCGAGCGCCTGATCACAGACATCGGGTTCACACCGCGTGATGCGGAAAAGTTTCCGCACCAGCTCTCCGGCGGCATGCGCCAGCGCACCGCGCTCGCCCGGGCGCTGGCGATTGAGCCCGACCTGTTGCTGCTCGATGAACCCTTCAATGCGCTCGACGCCGGACTGCGCCGCCTGATGCACGACCTGGTGCGCCCGCGTGTCGCACGCGGGCGCCTCACGGTGCTGATGGTGACCCATGATCTCACAGAAGCGGCACAATTCGCCGACCGCATCTTCGTCATGAGCCCTCGCCCCGCACGCATCGTTGCCGAGCACCGAATCGCCACACCGTCGCCGGAGCGCGATGGCGCCTTCGTCTACGCCGAAGTGTCGCGCCTCCTCGCCGATGCCCCCACAGCTCAGGCGCTCTTGCGCTGACGAGACAAGGTGAACCGTCCGGCCGCCTCCCGAAAAGACGGAACCAGAAACCGTGCCGATTCACACGTGGCCACACTTCCTCACTCAGCCGGTTCGCACCCACCTTCACAAAAGCAGGGAACAGCATCCTATTGCGGATGAAACGCGCCGATGATGCACTTTTCGTTCAATACGGCCACCTGCACATGGGTCAGCCGATAGATCTCAGCTCCAGGGTAGATTCTGGCCCCCTCGGCAAACACCCCTCGCACAGTATCGAAGGAGCGCTGCCTCTTCAGTTCCATTGAGTCGTGGAGAAAATTAATGACGGCACAATCAAGCGCACGCCTGACCTTGTTCCGGTTGCCATCCTTTGGCGAGTCTTCATTTGTCGGGATCTCCTGACCTCCAGACATCACGGAATCCACAAAGGCTCCATGCGTTGCGCCGAGCAGATCCAGACTTTCCCGCAATGTAAGGTCAAGACAATTTCCAAGGTCGATGACCGCCCCAATGACACAAGGCTCCCGTATCTGGCCTCGGCTCTGCTTCCCTTCCGCCCATTCCCGGGCGCGCTGCTCATCCGTTTCCCAAAAATAAATTCCCCTCCCGAGCCAATCATATCTGCTCCTGCTTGGGAAAAACCGGGCATCGCCACGCACGATGCGATCGCCGACTTCGCGTTCGCATCCGTGGTACCCAATGAAAACCGAACTCAATCGTCGTGCCACGGTTGATCACCTATCGAGACTGTTGCGGTTCCGGCTCTACCTCTCCCGGCCCGTCCACACGGTATTCCGGAGCAAGCTCCCCATCCTCGGTCAGAACCCCAGCCTTGATAAAGTACGCCCGGGCGGCTGCCGGGTTGGCGCGGAAATACTCTGTCTGCTCCTTTAGAAGCTGCAGGATGGCTTCGTGCTGCTCCTGGTCAATCATTTGAGCCTCCATCTCGATGTCCGCGTTCCATGCAGCACGGCAACCTCTTGCATGATAGGCAGCCAGCAGGACTCCCACGCGGACCACATTCGTTGCATGCCGACATCTGGTTCTATACCACCAGAGAGGTCAAGACACAAAACCGCGTCGCACCGCGTCGCAAGGCAGGCTTCCTGCCCCTCAGAGTTCTTCAATTTTTTGCGTACCCCACCAGACCGGCCATAAGCCATTGTTATTAGGCGATATTTTTCCGCACGCGAGATCGGTTTCGCTGATGGAACCCGGCTGCCAGGCGTCGATCTTTTTGGCCCACCACGTGCCAAAGTTTTCACCTAACGAGACGGTTGCAGCTTCTTCTCTAAGTTGATTTGTTCTTGTGGTGCCACGCTCCTCTTCTGACCCCGATCACCGATCGCCACAGCCGCAGCAGCCACCTCTTTGCCCTTGGTTCAAGGCGCTGAATCGAGGCCGACATCGCGATGAGATTCGACAACGAACGCGATCAACCTGCCATGCCCAAGAACGAAAGTGTGCGAAAAGTTGTCATCTCCACGGCATCAGTTCGTCGATGGAACATGGAACCCGGCTGCCATCGCTCGTACCAGCGGACCATAAAGAAGACTCCACATTCCGACGTCGCAGTGCAGGTTTTCAACCCATCCCCCAGGCCGATTCCCGCCGCGCCTTTCGAGCAACCCTTTCCTCCCGGCCTCGCAAGGAGCTTTCAGCATGCTCCTCTCGGACATCGAAAGGGCAAAACCTTGTCATTTCTACGACATCTATTCGCCTGGCAGGAACATGGAACCCTCCAGCCATCACCGGTCTGCAGGAAGCACGACACCTTCCGACGCCGCAGCACAAGCTGCCGCACCGATCGCAACGCCATGGAGAAAACGGTCGTGATCTCCGTCAGGATGGCATTGCAATAGCGCAACGACCAACGACCGGGCGGCCAGTGGCCACAGCTACCCTGCCTCCGTCGGAACAAGATCTCAGCCAATCGCCCCAACCTCCTTGTGGCCTCGCACTTTCCAGCGAAATCACCTCATCCCGGTCGCGATCACCGAGACCCGGATCAAGCCATCCAGTGCTCCGTCGATCGTTGCGCCAACGACAATGCGAGCTTCCCGATCCGCCTCTTCGCGGATGCGAGCCACCGCTTCATCGACTTCAGTCAAATCAAGATCCCTGCCTCCCGTCACCGAGATCCATACGTCCCTCGCATCTTTCATCGAGGATTCCTCTGTCCACGGGCTGGCGATCGCCGCTTCGGCGGCCTTCGCCGCCCGCCTGATGCCTGCGGCTTCCCCGATCCCCATCATGGAATTGCCCCTCTTGCGCAAGACAGCACAGACGTCGTCAAAGTCGATCCCGATCACGCCTTTGACCAGCGGCCCGGCGACGCACGCGACAGCGCAACATTGGTTATGGGCTGCTCTCCGAAACATATCCTCAGACCTGACATCCTCCTTCGCAGCCATCACAGCAGCAAGCCATTTCTCATTCGGAAGGATCAAAAGCGTATCGACAACCTCCGCCAGCGCGCTCCGTCCCCTTTCCGCCATGCGCATGCGGCGATTTCCCTCGAAACGATACGGCTTGGTCACCACGCCGACCGTAAAGATGCCCATCTCGCGCGCAATCCTGGCAATCGCCGGAGTGGCAGCCGTGCCGCAGCAGCCACCCAGCCCTGCGACGAGCAACAGCATGTCGACACCCGACAGGTGATCCCGGATCTGCCCGGCAACCTCTCCGACCCACATCTCATAGAGATCGGGCGAACAGCCAAATCCAGCCTGGCACAGTCCATTCAGTTCCATGCGGATGACGTGCTGTGCTTTCGACCTGGTAAGCCCGTAGAAATCGGTGTCGACGACCATGAAGCCGACGCCAGCCAGGCCATCTCCGATCATGCCGTCAACGGCGTTGCCGCCGGCTCCTCCTACTCCCAGCACAGTGATCCGCGTTGTCCGTTCCTGTTCGATGGTCATGGCCGCCTCCCGCTCCTGCGCCTGTTCGCCACGGTGGAGGAAGAGCGCCGCAAGGTTCCCTCTCGAGCGCCGATCAACCGCCGGTTCCTCAAACCATGCCCGGTACAGCGTCGGCACCTCGCTCATCACCGGGTTCGATGAACGATGTACGCGGCGGCATATTGATCCTCTGTTCCCGCCGCCATCCCTGACGATCAATGTTGACCGTGCCGCAGTCCTGTCACGCTGGTGGCGCTTGCGGTCTCTCCTCTTTCCGGATGGTCTTGCACGGAATTCGGGGGAAAGTCCCCATTCTCAGTCACGATACCGACGCGGACCAGGAACTCCAGGGCGGCGGCCGGGTTGGTGCGGTGATACGACACCCGATTTTTGAGACAGCATCTCATACGTTCGCGCTCTTCCTGGTCCAATATCCAGCCATCCTCACCGTCGCCATTCATGCTCGAGGGCAGATGTTGCACGGACAGATGCGAGGAACCAGCGGCACCGGAACCGTCAAAGGTCGGCATCTGGTCCTGTTCCGCCTGCCTCCGTGCTGCCCGTTCACGAAAGAACAACACCGTTTCAAACTCTTCACAACACTCCGGGGAAGGGGCCCCATCCCCGGTAATAAGACCCTTTGAGCAGGAATGCACGGGCAGGCCCGGGAGCCCCCGCGATGGGGCGGAAATACTCCGTCTTCCGTCTGCTCTTGTGAGAATTCGCATGATGCGCTCACGATCTTTCCCCGCCCATCCGAGCCTCCTTTGAGCCATCTGCGTTCCTCACATCACAGCAGCCTTCGGCATCGAAGCCTGTCACAGACTTCGGCCATTCTCTTTGCAGCCACACGCGGTCGAATCGCCGCACGTCGTCATCTCATTCGACACAGGCAGGAACGTCAAGGCACGAAAACGAGTCACCACGCCAGCTCCCCCCTCGCCTTCCGGAGCGCTCGGCAAATCCTCTCCGATCAGCCGGCTTACCTCGCCGGCCGCAACACTTCCATTCCCCCGATCTCCAGGAACGCTTCTCCTCTCTCTCCTCAGGCTCCCGTAAAACACATGCCCGTCCCGAGCCACTCAACCCCGGACCGAAGCAGAAACAGCCATCACAGGATGCGATTGCCAGCTCCCCGGCTGCAGCCTCGCTGTCCAGTACCACTCCAGGTCGATCGCAGCACAGGCGATCCCTTATCGAGACGGTTGTGGCTCCTTCCTTTTGCGGATTGTCCGAACGGTATTCCGGGGCAGGTTCTCCGCCCACTGTCAAGATACGGGCCTTGACGAAATATGCCCGGGCAGCGGGGTTGGACCGGAAATACCCGGTCTCCTCATTGAGAAGTTCCAGGATGGCTTCCTGCTGCTCTTCGTCACTCATTCGAGTCCCGGCCTCGAAGCCCACTTTGGAGCAGGACATCGGCTCCTCGCATGGAGGCCGGCAGCAGGCCCTCCTCCACGCTCCACGCTCAGGCGCACGCCAATCGTCACGTGACGTCATCGGATTCGGCACAAACAGAAACTCCAAAGCCAGAAACCGATCGCAACGCAAGGTTCCCGCAACCCCTCGACGAAGCCTGCGAAGAAAGGCGTGCCGCCTTCATCCGCAACGACTGACCGTAGCCCAGGCCCGGAGCGACGCGGTGTCCCGAACGCTTCGGGACCCCCATTTGCCCTGACGGCCGACACAGACGCTCGTGAGCAGCGCCCGGCGATGAGTTAGGACCGAACTTTCCGTCCCGAAAGCAGCACAATAATGCCCGCCGCGGATTGACATCGCACCTCACATCCCTAACCTGCACCTGTCGATTCTGCGGCCGATCGCCTCTCCAGGAGTGCCTCCCTCACCATGACATTTGAAGATCCTGACTTGCGCGACACCCGTGCCGCCGCTGAGCCAGGCGATCCCGAGGCTCAATTCAGCCTTGGCCTCATGTACCACTTCGCCGAACACGTGCCGCGGGACATTGCCCAGGCCGCTTTCTGGTACCAGAAAGCGGCAGACCAGGACTACGCGCCAGCCCAGGCCAATCTGGGCATCATGTATATGAAAGGCGACGGGGTCAGCCAGGACTGTGCACAGGCAGTTTTCTGGCTCCGCAAAGCCGCAGACCAGGGCGACCCTCACGGCCAGTGGAGTCTGGGGCTGGCCTACCAGCAAGGCAACGGCGTCCCCGAGGACGAAAAGCTGGCTGTGCTCTGGCTGCAGAAAGCCGCCAACCAGGGGGACGCGGAGGCGCAACTCCATCTTGGAATTGCCTGGCAGACCGGTCGCGGCGTCGCGCAGGATGATGTACAGGCGGTGCGCTGGTTCCGCAAGGCCGCGAGCCAGGAGAACCCTCTGGCACAATATAATCTCGGCATAATGTGCGAGTACGGGGCGGGAATTCGCAGGAACGTGGCGCAGGCAGTTCGCTGGTTTCGCCGGGCCGCCGAGCAGGATCTTCCGGAGGCACAATATCGGCTCGGCACGATGTACGACCGAGGCCACGGCGTTTCGCAGGACCACCGTGAAGCAGCGCAATGGTTCCGCAAGGCCGCCGATCAGGGCCACGTCGACGCGCAATATTGTCTCGCCGAACTCTACAGTGACGGCCTCGGTGTGGAGCAGGACGCTGCGGAGGCAGCACGCTGGCTGCGCAAAGCCGCCGACCAGAGGGACCGCCGCGCACAATGCAATCTGGGCGCACTCTACGATATCGGCCTCGGCGTCCCCGATGGCGATACGGAAGCGCTGCGCTGGTATCGCATGGCCGCCGATCAGGGCAGTGCCGGGGCACAATGCAATCTTGCCCTGATGTACGACGCGGGCAAGGGCGTTCCCGAGGACGTCACGCAAGCGCTCTACTGGTTTCATATGGCCGCCGACCAGGGGGAAGCCCGGGCGCAGTATCATATCGGCCTCAGCTACGAAAGCGGACGGGGTGTGCCCCGGGATCCGGCACAGGCCCTGCACTGGTTTCACGTCGCGGCCGCTCAGGGAGACTGGAACGCCCAATATGATCTCGGCACCAGATACCCGAGGCGCTGGCCGCAAGGCGCAAGGGCAATTCGGTGACGGCGATCGCGCTGCGCCGCCTCGCCGCCATGACACCCCGCCCGACAGAACTCGCCGTGGACGCAGCCCACCCAGCCACCGCAGCGCTCACCGATCCCGAAGACAGGCAAGGATGAACCAGCCAGCCCTCGCCATCGATGAGCGCCGCAAGCTTCCGCGCGAGGCGCGGACCAGCACCGACACGAACGATCGTGCCCCTTCGCCGGCACGGGCAGGAAAGACCGCACGGCGCTCTCGCGCACGCTCCCGCAACCCGGCTGTTCAAAACCGAAGGCCAGCACCGTGCCAAACCAGTGATCGGGAAGTTCCTGCCGCCGCTCATGACCTGGATCGTACGTGGCAGATCGCCTTCATCGATGCGCTTTCGGAAAAGCCGGCCGGGACTTCAGATCAGGGCCTGGCCGCTCGCCCGCGCCCTGATTGAGAAGCATTCTCTGGCACTGGACTCGCAGCGCTGCCTGATGTGGAACAGGCGCCTCCCGCACGGGTCCGGGGGCGTCGGAAATTCACCCGCGTCAACCCTTCCGGGGCGAGTGCGCGATCATGGCCCGGTTAACGGCATGTGCCGATTTCACAGCGGCACCGCCTTCAAACCGCCTCATTCTTCTG
>WQYW01000063.1 GCA_009781045.1 Alphaproteobacteria bacterium | reverse complement strand
AGAGGTCCAGTCAGCCACCGACTTCAATGGATGCTCGCGACTCGATGGGGGAACGGATCCGAATCGCACCATGAACAAAACGGAATCGCGGCGAATTTACCCACAGAAATAATCGCACCCGGCCATCCGTCCTTCTTCACCGAGACGATCGCAGCTCCGTCCAGGCACACGCTCCTGCTTCCAATCCACCATCCGCGTCTGTCGCGAAATCCCGGAGCTGCCAGCGTGGTATGTGACGTGGAGAATCCTGACAAAACGTGATTCCAGAACCGCGCAGGCCGCAGGCTCCCTGGCACCATCTCCAGGATGTCGCGCCTCCAGATTGCCGGAGACGGCCTGACTTAAGACCCCGGACTGCCTGAGAGCCCGCATCCGCCTTCCCGCTGCCGCGACGGTATCTCCCGCCTGCCGATCGGTGGCAAGAGGGCCGTCCTTTCCGGATCATTCCCATGCATTTCTTACATGACGTTTCCCTGCCAGGCACTGGCGACATTGTCGGCGCCTTCCTCGACAAGGAGCGCGGGCTTCTGTTACCGCATCACCATCCCCCTGGAGAGCGCACTGGCTGGCAATCTGAAGCTGGACGATATCCGCGCGCGCATGGGCGCAGAACCACCGAGCTCCGGCACAGGGTGGCCGGGCGTGGAATTCCCGGAGCCCGGAGCTTCTTTCACAGTAGGCGCACAGGGCGCCGTGCGGCACGCATTCGGATTTGGCGACCTGCGCCGTCGCGGCCCGATCTGGGATATCGCCGCGCTGGGGCCGGAGCGTGTGGGCGTGGTGCATGATGATTGCCATCTGGAGATCGTACGTCGCGACGGCACAGTCGCCCTCATCACTGGCCCGGAAGGATATGGTGTGCAGGTCTTTGCCGCACCGGTACCGATGGTGCATGTGGGCAGCTTTCGGTGGAAGCAGAATGTGCCGGAAGATACCGTCACCCGGGCAACGTTGTGCCGGATCGAGGACGAGACGCTGCATCCCATCGTCTCCTGTGACCGCGCCTGTACATTCTCGGTGTCGCAGGACGGCCTGGTGCTGGTTCGCGGCCCTCCCCCGGACAAGGGGCGGAAATCCGTGAGCAGAATGGCCACCGATGTCATCCTCAATCCCGCCACGGGAACCGCAACCCGCTGCAATCTGGGGCATTTCGATGTGTTCAACAATTTTCTGCGCATCGATGGCGCACCTCATCTGTTTTTCGTGCAGGGCACGCCGCCCGACAATCCTGCGCGCCAATATCTGTGCTCCATCGCCCCGAATGGAACGGTGCGCCGTCACTGGCCTGTCCTGGTGGATGACGGGAAAGAGCCGAACTGCGCCAGTCATGCCATGGAATGCAGCTTCGCCTGGCTGCGGGACAAGGCGGGCGAGGCCCTTGTCGCGGCGGGACGCCATTGGACCGGACGAGCGGACTGCAAAGGCTTCTTCTATCGCCGCGACCTGCCGAGCGGCAGGGAAGCCTGGCGCCATGTTACGGGTGCAGTGCCTGCCGCGATCAAATGCGTGCCGGGTCGTGATATCGTGCTGGCGGCTTTTCTCGATGGCGGACTCTGGGCGGTTCGGAGCGACACCGGCAGGATTCTTCATCAGGAGATGTTTGCCACCGACGGCCAGGCCAATGTAATCTTCTCCTTCGATGTGGACCCGCTGTACTTCTATTTCGGGCTGCTGGATGGGCGCTACGGCAGGATGCCACTCGCCAGTCTCGGGTTGTAATGGGAGAAGTCCGGAAAAACGCGCTTCCAGTGATGGCAATCGGGTTTCCGGTGGGTGTCATTCGGCAGCCTGACACCATCACGATCAGCCCTCGCTGCCTGTTTCCGTCCGAACTCTCTGATACCTCCCTGGCGCACTCGCCAGGCGCTTTTCTGCGCGGCAGCGCAGCACGTTCGGCGCGGAATGTGTCGAGACAGTTGTCGAAACGACCTGTGGAAGACTCCTCAAAGAGGTCGCTCACACCTCCCTGGCGGTTCATGGTCGTGGGTCTTCCATGTACCCTGCGCGGACATGTACCCTCTTGTGCGCAGACAGCGGCAGGCTCGATCCGGGGACACGGATCAGGCGACTGGAAAATTGCCGGTGCCAGTTCACCGGCGAAAACGAGGAGCTGCAATACCGCAATCACCCGCCTGAGGAGCGCATCCGGCAGATGTCAAAGCGCTGTCCAGAGAGGCGCGCGGCACGCGGGTCGTCTCCAGGACGGATCGCGGTGAATGGTGAATTGCCGCACAAGCCAACCTCATCACCGTGGAAAGAGCGCGACAATCCGCGACAGCTCGCGGGCAAGGGGACATGGGAGCGTGCGGCCGAGAATGGCCGCCAGCTCACGGTAGTACCAGATCGTGCCATCGATACCGCCGGCGAAGCGATTCCATATCGCGTCGCCGATCTGCTGATAGTCCCTGAGAATTGCCTCCGCGTTGTCGACCTTGTCGGCGAGCGAGACGAGCAGCGACGTCGCCGGCTTGCCGGACAGCAGCGACAGGTAGGCCTCCTTTCGCGGGCGCCACGCCGGCTTCGGACTGGTCCAGGAATCGGTGCAGTCATGGACGATCCGCGCGACATCCTCGCCGAACCGCGCCCTGATTTCGGCGAGGACAGCCTCGCCCCCCTGATCCTCGGCTGCATCATGAAGAAGGCCGCCGATGGCCTGGTCCTCGGTACCGCCGGCGTACAGAACGCGGCTGGATACGCTCAACAGATGGGCGATGTAGGGAATCGTGGTTCTGTTGCGGAGCTGATTGCGGTGCAGGTCGGATGCGTAGACCAGGGCCTGGTCAAATCGGGTGGTGAGCGGCATTTGAACAATTTCCGTGGGTGACGGCTCGTCATCAGGACGAAAGCGCAGGCTGTCAATCCCCAGCGATCCCTGATCCCCATGCCTCCCCCTTGCAAGGCTGCGCACAAGGGCAGGGGTGTTTCCGGCACTTCGCCTGGCCCCCTGCCGGCCGACCTGCCGCGTTCACCAGGAAACGCAAACTCACCTTTTTTACGAAATCGCCATCCGATGTTGCGATCCCGGTCAGCCCAACAGGTTTCTCTCACCCTTTCAGCGCAGCAGCCTACCCACCGGACTGCGCCGCAGCTGCTGCCATACGTCGTCGAACGGTCCGGGTGTCCTGATGCCACCAGGCCACTCACGGCAGCAACGCGCGGCAGTTGTCGCCCTGTCAACCTCCCTGCCCGCCCTGATCTGCACCCGCCACACTCAACCTCGCAGCAATCACATAGCCCGGCACCGCAGCGGCAACTGGCCCTTTGTGTCAATCAGCTTGCCAGTCCTGGTCTGCGCACTCCTCATCGCCGGGCCGCACGACACCGCCATCTCCCGGCGACACGCTTTGCCGCTGACGACACCGTGCTGGACAGGGGCGGGTGACAAGCGCGATCATTCATCTCCATGACCACTCTCCATAGAGATGTTGGCGTACCTTTCACAGCGTCGCAGCTGAGTGCGTGACTGCGCCGCGCCACTCTCGCTGCCGCGCACCTTCTCGCGGCAGCCCTGCGTCGCCGCCAGTCCACGACCCATTGCTGGATGGCCGCCACCTCTGGCACAGGACGGCTGACGGCTGAAATTCGCCGCAGGCACTGCCCACAACCTGAAAATGCGGGGTCCAGTCGACCGCCGCCATCCAGACAGCGTCGAGATGCCCAGCCCACAGCGATGGCACAAAAGGCCACCGCTCTGTCGTGCCGGCCCCGCGCCAATCCCCAATCCGTCCCTGCTGGCTGGTGACACAATGCACAAAGCCCCAAAGACGATAAACAGGCGCAAGGACGATTACGAAAGCATTGGCCCCGTGCCTTCAGCCGATCGTGCACCTTCAAAGAGGCCTGCAGGCGCGTGCGTGCGCCCGCGTGCGCCCCGTGGTCAAGCCCCGCCTCCTACTCCGTGTCCCCCGGCAGCCGGGCAGAAACAGGTTCAATCGGTTCCGGCACCGGGCTGTCCTGTCCGTCTGTCCTGTCCGTCTGTCCTGGCGCTGGCTCAAAAGCCGGCGGGGCGCACGCATTCTTTCACCGCTCACCCAAAGCGCGGCAGGAGCGCGATCCACCTCGCACAAAGAGAGGGGCAGTATCAATCGGCGCAGCCGACCTGCGCGGGAATAGTCGCTTTCCCATATATCGGCCCGGCGATGCTGCGGACAATCCGCCTGCGCCCCATTTGCCGACTTGCCAATTTCTGCCCGGCAGGAAGCATGAAGGGACGGGTTGGCGCCTGCTGCCCACACGCTTTCCGCAATTTGCAAGCGAACCGGAAACCGGGAAAGCCGACTGGCCGTCAGACTGCGCGACAGGCGGCAAGGCGCGCGGCGTTGACCGCACAAGGCGCGCGCGGCGCTGGCCGCATAACCGAAAAAGACAAAGGTGGCTCCGATGAGCCAGGACACAAGTCTGTCGCCCTCTCTCGCGCGCGCACCCGAACTGCCCTGCGATCGGCGAGACACCTGCGAAGAAACTGCCGCCAGTTGAGGCTGTGGCGGGAAGCGGGTTTCATCCAGGGGGGGGCGGCGGGCACGCCGGTTGGGGAACTCACATGGGGATCTCACATGGGGATCTGCTTTCCTGGAAGCGAAGGGCGATTCCTGCGACCGATCAGGGATCATGAAGAGAGGGAAAAGATGCCCTTTCGACCACGAAAGCGCGGCCGGGATCACAGCGCGAAAGTTACAGTCTCGCGCAAACCGACGCCGGGAGGGCGCGGGCCATGAAAAAAGCACGGATCTTTTTCAGAAAATGAACGCCGGGCCCAAGGGCGGCCTTTCACGAACGAAAAACGAGGGCGTCGGCGAACACGTCAGAGCCACATCTCACTTCGGCCACAGAGCCAACCGTGAAACCCGCGGCAGCCATACCCGGCAGCCGCACCGAACGAAGAATACTCTCTTCTTCTGCCGGACCAGACGCCCTGCGGGGAAACCCGCCAAAAGACATCGATCCGACCGTTGACCTGAAGTCTCGCCGACACCCTCCCGCGTCGCTCAAATCCCGTTAAACCGGTTTCCATCAACCTCGGTGGAGGCAGATGCCGTTCCCGGGATACTCTGACGACGCATCGGCTCCGGGAGGGCCGACAGCGGCAGTCAAAGTCTTACTTCTTCTTCGCGACCTTGCGGGTGGTCTTCTTGGCTGTCTTCTTGACCGCGCTCTTTGCGGTCTTTGCGGCCTTCACAGTCTTCTTCGCCGCCTTCTTTGCTTTCTTCGCCATGTTGCCCTCCAGTGTGAGATGGCTTTACTTCGATGCGTGCACTCGCGGATCAAGATGCACTTCTTCCGGAATACACCAACGCTGCAAAAAAAACAGTCTCCCGCTTAAAGAAGTGTTGACAAGGCCAGGTAAGTACGCGCCGCGAAACGGCGCCATGGTCACCCCCGGACACGCCACCACCGCCACGCCGCCACGCACGAAATTCGCTCCGACAGCACCGCTGAGAAATGAAAAACTATCTTGTTTTATAGGGTTTTCGTGACATCGCCGGCGGCGCGGAGGCGCGGCCGGAAAATCCGCCGCGGCCACCTCCAACGCGGCTCGGCGCGTCGTCAGACAGGGCAAAGTCGTAAACTGCAACGACGAAAATTTTTTTTATCGATGCGCAAAAATCACTCGACGAGAGGGTCTCCGACTGGGGCAACGGGAGCGAATCAGTGCGCCAAGCGATTCGCTCTCAGCCACTCTCGCTCCGAAAGCGGGTCGCATGGGACGCACGCCTGCCTCTTCCTCACCCGAAACCATCGTCAGCTCGGGGCAACGGTGAGGTCCATGGCGCGCGCGGCGACGGGGAGCCAGCTTCGCGTGCTTTCCGACAGGCGCTGAACGTCATCGGCCGTCCTCATCCCGGCACCGACATGCCCGGAAAGCAGCGATGGCACGGGCAGCAGGCGCCGTGTCAGAGAGCCGCGCCAGCGCTGGTCGTGGGAAAGGCGGCATCTTCCGTAGTCGGCGCCAGGCCGCCAGGCAGGCCGCCCTCTCCACGACAGCCCTGACTTCGAGGCTGACACATGCCAAAAGCGCGAGTCTGCCGTCGGCCGCGCAATGTCGTCGCCCTCCGGCTTGCGCTTGCACGCCGCACGAGATGCGGCTGCTGTGGCCCCTGCTGAGGGCTGCGTACGAACCGCAAGCGATTGTCTGCCTCGCTTTCCGATCCGGGTCGTGCCGATCGCGCGGCCTGACGAGCGCAACACTGTTTCTGAGCACGGCCTTGCGGGCAAGCCAGCCACTGACAGATGGCTCTGTGCTGTCGTAAAGCGCCAGTCTGCGGCGCCCTCGCGCCCGCCCCTGCTCTTTCTCACCCGACAGCATCCGCTCAACTGCGACCGCCTTTCCCGGTTGCCCGACCTCGGTGGAGATCGTGAAAGTTATCGCCTTCTGCCTCGCTGGCAGCGCCGTGCCCACCCCTGACCCGACTGGAGGCGCAGCCCATTGCCGATGATCATGACCTCTGCCAGACAGCGCGCCCCGTCTGGAGTCGCAGCAGCATTCTCTACCGTGCAGGGTCGGTAACGAGGCCCCGTCCTTTCGCCGCTCCCGGCGGCACCATCGCTGTCGCCCGCGAGACGCCAGGCATGGTTCTGATTCACGGCAACCGGGCTGTCGAAAGGCCGCCAACGACCGGAGCAACCCACATCTGTCCTGCGACGTGGCGCCAGGATGGCCGCGGTACAGGTTCTGTGCCGGCCCGCCCGCAGATTGTGCCAGCGCTCCCGACAGAATCGGCTCGCCACCGTCCGATCCAACCTTGAACGACTTCTCCCTCAAACACCGATCGGCGACAGACGAAAGACATTGCCTGCGGATCGCGACATGGATCGGTCGGTTCACAGCGACTACGCCGCCTTTGGTGCCGTCTCAGACATCATTCTTTGCCGCGCATTTTCAAAAAAGAGACTCTGTCCTTCGCCAGTGGCAGGCAGCGGCCTCGCCTGGCCTTGCGGTCGGATCCGATACCGGTCACCGGCAGTTGGCGCTCTGCCGGTGGCGCCCGCGCCGAATCCAGCGCGCGCGGCTTGATGCGATCGCAAGCGCCTTTTGATGTCCCTCGCCTGTCGCTGCCGATGCCCGTTCGGCACCCAGCGCAATCAGACCCATCGCAGGATGCGGCAACTCCACAGACAGCTATGGCGCGACGCCGAGTCGCGCTTTCAGGAGGTCGTTGACGACCTGGGGGTTGGCTTTGCCGCCCGATGACTTCATCACCTGACCAACAAACCAGCCCAGCGCCTGCGGTTTGGCTTTCACCTGCGCGGCCTTGTCCGGATTGGCGGCAATAATGTCGTCAACCACTTTTTCGATGGCACCGAGGTCGCTGACCTGTTTCATGCCGCGGCTTTCAACCAGTTCACGGGGCTCACCGCCCTCCTGCCACACCAGTTCAAACAGATCCTTGCCGATCTTGCCGGAGATGGTGCCCTCACCGATCAGATTGACGATGTCGGCCAGCTGCACGGCGCTGACGGGAGAAACGGCAATGTCGAGCCCTTCCTTGTTGAGCCGGCCGAACAATTCATTAATCACCCAGTTGGCCGCCATCTTGCCATCGCGCCCACGATCGGCCAGGCGTCCAAGCACGGTCTCATAGAAATCCGCGCTCTCGCGTTCGGCCACCAGGACTCCGGCATCATAGGGGGAGAGAGCGAGTTCGGCGATGAAGCGGGCTTTTTTCTGGTCCGGCAGTTCCGGCAGATCGGCCCTGAGCGCGTCGACAAAATCCTGCGAGAACACCAGCGGCAGCAGATCGGGATCCGGGAAATAGCGGTAGTCGTGGGCCTCCTCCTTGGAACGCATCGGGCGGGTCTCGCCCTTGTCGGGATCGAACAACAGGGTTTCCTGGTCGATGCGGCCCCCGTCCTCGAGGATCCGGATCTGGCGCCGTGCCTCAATTTCGATCGCCTGGCCGATGAAACTGATCGAATTCATGTTCTTGATCTCGCAGCGGGTGCCGAGCGGCTCCCCGGGCCGTCGCACTGAGACATTGACGTCGGCACGCAGGTTGCCCTTGGCCATATCGCCGTCGCAGGTGCCGAGATAACGCAGAATCGAGCGCAGCTTGGCGACATAGGCCTTGGCCTGCTCGGCATCGCGGATGTCGGGGCGCGAGACAATCTCCATCAGCGCCACGCCGGAGCGGTTGAGATCGACATGGGACATGGTCGCCGACTGGTCGTGCAGCAGCTTGCCGGCATCCTGTTCCAGATGGAGCCGCTCAATCCCCACCGTGACGCTTTCACCCGAGTCGAGTTCGACCACGACCTCGCCCTCGCCCACGATCGGCGACTTGTACTGGCTGATCTGGTAGCCCTGCGGCAGGTCGGGATAAAAATAGTTCTTGCGGTCGAACACCGAGGTGAGATTGATCCGGGCCTTGAGCCCGAGACCGGTGCGCACGGCCTGGCGCACGCATTCCGCGTTGATCACCGGCAGCATGCCCGGCATCGCGGCATCAACCAGCGACACGTGGCTGTTGGGCTCGCCGCCGAAGGCGGTCGACGCCCCTGAAAACAGCTTGGCGCGCGATGTCACCTGGGCATGGATCTCCATGCCGATGACCGTCTCCCAGTCACCTGTGTCGCCCCGGATCAGTTTCTGCGTTGCCATGTTCACCACCACCGCGAAGGCGTGAAACGCCCGGCCGCCTGCTCGATCACCTCACCGAGAGAAAACAGCGTCGCCTCGTCAAAAGGCCGGCCGATCAGCTGCAGCCCCAACGGCAGGCCGCCTGCATCAAGGCCTGCGGGCACCGCAATGCCCGGCAGCCCTGCCATGTTCACCGTCACCGTGAAAATGTCGTTGAGATACATCTCGACCGGATCCTCCGCCCCCTTCTCACCGATGCCGAAGGCCGCCGAGGGCGTCGCCGGCGTCAGGATGGCATTGACGCCGGCGGCAAAACAGTCCTCGAAATCCTTCCGGATCAGCGTGCGCACCTTCTGGGCACGCAGATAATAGGCGTCGTAATAGCCTGCCGACAGCACATAGGTGCCGATCATGATGCGGCGGCGCACTTCGGCACCGAAACCCGCGGCGCGGGTGTTTTCATACATCTCTTTAAGGCCTGCACCCGGCTCGCGACGGCCATAGCGCACACCGTCATAGCGGGCGAGATTGGAGGAGGCCTCCGCCGGTGCCACGATGTAATAAGCCGGCAGAGCATATCGCGTATGGGGCAGCGACACCTCGACCAGTTCGGCCCCCGCGGCGCGCAGCCAGTCCCCGCCCTGCCGCCATAATTTCTCGATTTCCGGTGCCACGCCGTCGATATGATATTCCTTCGGGATGCCGATGCGCATCCCTTTGACGGAGGCCCCGATCGCGGCCTCATAATCCGGCACCGCGACATCGACCGAGGTGGTATCCTTTGCATCAGGTCCGGCCATCGAAGTGAGCAGGATCGCGGCATCGCGCACCGAGCGGGTGATCGGTCCGGCCTGATCAAGCGAGGAGGCAAAGGCCACCGTACCCCAGCGCGAACAGCGGCCATAGGTCGGCTTGATGCCGACGGTGGCGGTGAAGGCGGCGGGCTGGCGGATCGAGCCGCCGGTATCGGTTGCGGTCGCCCCCATACAGAGCTGCGCCGCAACCGCGGCCGCCGAACCACCCGAGGAGCCGCCCGGCACCAGCGTCACGCCTTTGTCGCTGCGCCAGGGATTGGCCACCGCCCCGAAACACGAGGTCTCGTTCGACGACCCCATGGCGAACTCGTCATTATTGAGCTTGCCGAGCAGAACCGCGCCATCCCGCCACAAATGCGACGTCACCGTCGATTCATAGGTCGGAACAAAATCGCCGAGGATCTTCGAGCACGCCGTGGTGCGCACCCCCCTGGTGGCGAAGAGATCCTTGACGCCGACCGGGATGCCGCTGAGCGGGCGAACCTCGCCCGCCGCGATCTGCGCATCGGCGGCATCGGCCATGGCGAGCGCCTGCTCCGGCGTCTCCAGAACATAGGCATTGAGGCGGCGCGCCGCAGCCATTGCCGCAAGATGGGCCTCGGTCAGTTCGCGCGCGGTGAAGGAGCGGGCGATGAGGCCGTCACGGGCCTGTGCAAGCGTCAGGGTTATCAGATCGGTCATCGGTTGATCGGACTGCAAAAAAAGGGAGACAGGGTCTTGTCGCTGGCGGGATCGTCGTTGCCGGCGCGCGCATTGGCCTCGCGCGCGGCCGCCTCCATCTCATCCAGCACGGCGTTCACGGCCTCTTCGTCGCTGAACGTCTGCCCCTTGCGCCGCCTCGCCTCAACATAGTTCATATAGGCACGATAGGCATTTTCGTTATTGCATAAAAAGCACATCAGTCGACCACCTTCGGCACCAGGAAAAAATGGCCATCGGTCATCGGCGCGTTGGCCACGATAGCGTCGGCGATGGCCCCGTCGGTGACCTCATCAACGCGCTTTTTCATCTCCATCGCCGTCACCGAGGTCATCGGCTCGACGCCATCGATCCTGACCTCCGAGAGCTGCTCGACGAAGGCGAGGATGGCATTGAGTTCGCCCTGAAGATGCAGAATCTCATCCTCCTCAACCGCGATCCGCGCCAGATGGGCGATACGGCGGACGGTGGCAGCGTCAACGGACATCTGTCTCAAAGCCTCTGTTTCAATCATTGGGGGGTCGAGCGCGCTTCTTCAAAGCGCGGAGACACCTTTTAGCAGAGGGTGCTTTTCCGCCGCAACCGGGGGCAAAAAATGGGGGGATGCAAAGCGCCCCCGGGGGCTGCCAACCCTGCCGGTTCCTTTATTCAGAGCCCCCTCTCTCAAAGGAGCCGTCAGGGACGGATCGCCTGCCCGTCACAGCCCTTCCGAAGGCGCTGGCGAAAATCGCCCCGGCTTGCCCCCGAGTAAGGGGGCGGCACGATTCGTCTCTTCTGTTTCCCCGCCTCACGGTGCCATACGCCGGAAACAGGCGAGCGCAGATCGCGCCAGTTCCCGCGTCAGTTCGGCCGCCGGCATATCGCGTCCAAGCGCGATCGCCTGACCCGCCCACAGGCTGGTGAAATCATCCCTGCCGCGCTTTTCCGCCGCAAGTTTCAAAGGCGCGAGCGCGCCTGCGGCATGGGGGAAGGAAGGCGCCGCCGCCGCGATCGGCCCGAGTTCGCGGATGATGCGGTTCTGCAGGCCCCGCGCCGGCCGCCCGGTCAGCACATTGGTGATCACGGTCGAATCATCGCCCCCCGCTTTGAGTGCCTCGCGCACCAGCGCAGAGGTCAGGGCTTCCGGGCAGCGCAGATAAGCCGAACCGATCTGCACGGCGCTGGCACCGAGGGCAAAGGCGGCGGCAATACCGCGGCCGTCGCTGATGCCGCCGCAGGCGATAACCGGCACTTTGACGGCGTCGACAACCTGCGGCACCAGCGCGAATGTGCCGGGCTGCTCCCCGATCGCTGTGGTCAGGAACATGCCGCGATGGCCGCCGGCCTCCGCCCCTTGCGCGATCACGGCATCGACGCCGCGGCTCTCCAGCCACAGCGCTTCCCGCACCGTGGTAGCCGACGAAATCACCCGTGCACCGGTGGCCCTGACCCGCTCCAGCAGCCGCTTTTCCGGCAGACCGAAATGGAAGCTGACCACTTCGGGCCGGAGCTCCTCGACCACCGCGCAGAAGGCGTCGTCAAAGGGGCTGCGGGACGGAGACGCCACCGTGGTCGCCGGATCGAGGCCGAGTTCCAGGTAATAGGGTTCAAGAATCCGCCGCCATGCCGCTTGCGCCACGTCATCGGCTTCGACCGGCCGATGGCAGAAAAAATTCATATTGATCGGTGCCGACACCCTTTGCCGGATGATCTGGACCTGCTCGCGCGCCTTTTCCGCCGACATCATCGCAGAAGGCAGCGACGCCAGAGCCCCGGCTTCGGCCGCGGCAATCGCAAGTTCGGCGTCCCCGGCACCGGCCATCGGCGCCAGCACAATGGGAGTTTCGATCCTGAAAAGATCCATCACCCGGCGATCAGGCCACATGGTCGGTCCCTCCCTCAGCTTCCGGTGCAGGCTCCGATCCATACAATTGTCGCAGCTCCGGCTCAACCACCAAAGGTATCGAGTGGTGTCGAGGCGCAGAACCGTTTCACACCGGTGCCAGGGTCTTTGCGAAAACGCATCTCCCTCCGCACCCCGCAGGTGATCCGGCTATTTCTGCGCCAGCCAGCGACCTGCCAGGTCGGAAAGCGGCACAAAGCGGTGTGGCGTCGGATCGCCCAGCGCCCAGCGTCCCAGAGGGTCTTGCCCCCTGGGCTATTGTCGCCGGGAAGGTCGGGCATTCGGCAAGTATCCACGTTGCAACCATGGCCAAAGTCGGGTTGCGCGGAACGGACCCGCCGATCGCTGTACTGCTCGCGTCGGACGGTTGTCCCGGGATTATCCTCGTCGCTGTGCTGGGGATATAGAAGCGGAAACTTCGGAACCGACAACGAGGTCCTGTTGCCCGGATGTGAGAGTTTCACTGGAACCTGCGCGCGTTGCCAAGACTCTGTTCAATACGGTCTTGAGGGCCGGTCCCTTACGTCGTTGGGGCGATCGCAGCAGCTCTGGAACACAGTTCCATGTGTTTCATCTCAGACACAGTATCTGCCAACTCTCAGCAACGTCGCAAACCTCGCCAAAAAAAAATGCAGGTTCCGTCACTCTTTTCTTGTTTCTGATTTGTTCCGAAGGTAAAAAAACCATTCCATTTCTCAAGGAGGCTTCCAGGCGCCGTGTTTGAGGTGATCTGGCGCGACTTTCGGACAATCGAATTTCCTGCGTCTGCTTGATGTCTAAGAGACGCAGACGGGGCGGACGCTTGGCTAGCAAGGCGTCTGGAGAGATTTTGAGGTGTAGTATAAGCAGGGCGCACAACGCGCAATGACCTCTACATGCGCACCGGGGATTTGGTTTCCCCGGCTGGAAACAGGCGCAGAACCCGCCTCAAAGGAGGTGCATGATGAGGATAATCATCCCCGTCAGCGTCACCCTCAGAATAGAACGGACCCGCAGTGCCTGGTCATTGCGCCTGCGGATCCATTTCGTAGTCTATTTTTGAGGGTACAAAGGGGCGGGCAAAACCCGCCCCTTCACCTCTTCAACTTTAGCACGTCCGGAACAAATTTCAAGGCCTCTGGAGGCCCTTGGGCCAGGGCAATCGAATGCGCTTTGTGCGTTCTCTGGTGGCATTTCAGTAGCCTGAAAGCGGAAAAATGGAGCAGAACGAGTTGACTTTTAGGTCCATATGGGCCTAATTTCAGCATGACAAAGCTCCCATCACCCACAGCGAAGCCTTTGTACTGGATCGGCGGATCGAGGGGAGACATGAAGGCTTTGCCCGAGGAAGTGCGGTATGTTTTTGGCAGGGCACTGCGAGTGGCGCAGCTCGGCGGGAAGAGTGAAGCGGCCAAGCCTCTTCGAGGTTTCGGTGGTGCGGGGGTCCTGGAGATCATTGAGGACGACTCTGGCGGGACCTACCGCGCCGTCTATACCGTGAAGTTCGCGGACATGGTGGTTGTGCTGCATTGCTTCCAGATAAAGAGCCGGCGCGGGATCGCCACGCCGAAGGGGGACATGGACATCGTTCGCGCCAGGCTAAAGCTGGCCGAGGCGCAAGCAAAGGAGCTGGTCGATGAAAAGGCGCATGATCGACGGCATTGAAATCGAGGAAAGCTCGGGCAACGTGTACGCTGACCTGGGCATGCCCGATGCCGAGGAAATGCTGATAAAGTGCCAACTCTCCATCAAGATCGAGGAAATTATCAAGTCGCGCCGTTGGACGCAGCAGCAGGCGGCTGAAGTGCTGGGGATGTCCCAGCCGAAGTTATCCAAGATGCTCCGCGGTCAGTTCCGTGGTATCAGTCAAGCCAGGATGATCGAATGCCTGAACTTGTTGGGACGCGACGTCACGATCGCAATCGGTCCGCCCCGGCGCTCAAGAACCCACACCACGGGCCGGCTTAAGGTGGTCTTTGCCTGATTTGACATGATTGCGGTGTGGCGAGGTATGGCGACAAGGAAATCGGAAATCAAATGCGTTCCTGGCGCGGGATGCGCGCGTCAACTATGGTGCGGACGGGTGCTGCCGTGCTATCAGCCTCAGCCATGGTAGCCCTTATCCTTCCCCTCGCCGACGCCGCCCCCCATCTGCCCGGCCGCGGCGCCCTGATCGGCCTTGATCTCGGCAGCAAAACCATCGGCGTTGCGGTCTCCGATCCAGACTGGCGGCTCGCAACCGGCGTCGAGACCATCCGTCGTCAGGCCTTCCAGCGGGATGCCGCGCGACTCATCGCACTTGCCACCGAGCGCAGGGCGGTGGGCTTCGTGCTTGGTCTTCCCCTCAACATGGACGGCAGCGAAGGTCCCCGCGCCCAGTCCACCCGAGCCTTTGCCCGTAATCTGGCGCGGCTGACAGAGCTGCCGATCGCGCTGTGGGACGAGCGGTTGTCAACGGCTGCGGTCGAGCGGGAACTGCTGGCACTTGATGTCAGCCGTGCCAAACGCGCCGAGGTCATCGACGAGCACGCCGCGATCTTCATCCTCCAGGGCGCGCTTGATCGCCTGGCGCGGCTATAGCCCCCCTGCCCCTTGAGAATCAGGCGGCGCACCGAATCCTGCGAGCCGGCCCGAAGACTGGCGAAACCCGCTTTCGTCGCCGCAGATGACCTGGTTGCGACTGCCTCAAGCGTTCCCTGCGACGAAGCTTCGGAGCCGTGCCGGAAGAAGCGCTTCGCGCGTGACAGGCGGGAAAATCGCCTCCATCCACCCCCCCACGCGCGCGCGCGCGCCCCGCGAGCAATCCGGTTCCTTTTCCTCAGTACGCTTCAGGGCGTTTCAGGAGTGAGTCAATATATAATAGGCCTGGAGCGCTGCAGCGAGATTATTGAGGCCATGGACGACAATGGTGAGCGACGTCGAGTTGCTGCGATAGCGCATATAGCCGAACCACAGCCCCATGCAGAATACTTCGCCGAGATTATACCAGCCGTATTGCAGATGCGGCAGGGTCCACACCATTGACGACAGCACAATGGCACCGGGAACCCGGAGGAAGGACTGCGACCAGCCGCGATAGAGAATGCCGCGGGCGAACACTTCCTCCCAGATCGGGGCGGCAATGCAGGCGGCGAGGAAGAACAGCACCACCACGCCATCCCTGTGGGCCACCTTGAAGACATCGATGCCGGGTGCCTGCTCCCGGCCGAGGTAGCTCGACATCAGGCCCCAGCCCAGTTCCAGCAGCACAAGCCCGACCACCGCCAGCACGACATTGCGCCACGAGGTCCAGCGCAGAGCGAAATAGTCGGCGAAGGACCGCCCGGCGACGCGCGCCACCAGCCAGGCCACCAGCAGCACCGGTGGCAGCGACAGAATCACCGACATTGTCAGCGTCACCCCGGTGATATTGTCCTTGAGCGTCGCCAGATAGCCGGCGTCGAAATTGTTCTGCGCCCACTGATAAAAGATGATCGACGACTGCCCGATCGCCATGGCCAGAAGCGCGAGAAGTCCCCAGCCAGCGGTTGTGAAAAAACTGGCGACCGGGGCGGATCGGATCCCCGCCCCCTCCCCGTCTGGCGATGACTGATCTCGCGGCACAGCCGCGGCGTTGGAATTATCAGCACCCGGAATATCCATAAGCTCTGCTTTCGTGACCACTAATGACCGCCGACCGGACCCGCCCGGATTTCAGGGAGAATCACCGCCGTCGCGGCGAAATCGGGAAATCATAGGCCGGCCCGCCTTGTCCCGGCAGGGAAAAATGCCACCACTCTTTTGCATAGTTCACAAAGCCTTGCCCGGCCATGACGCTGACCAGACGGTTGCGCCAGGCCCGCTGGGGGGCGGTAAGATTGCGCGCCCCGGTATGGGACCTGGGATCGGCGCAGTCATAGCCGGTCCCCATGTCGACGCTTCCTTCCGGGGCCCGGGCCGAAGCGGCTGCGGTGCAGTCGCCATAGGCGCGTGTCCCATCGAAAGCCTGCGAATTATCCGCTTTCAGATCGACCAGAGTGAGGTCGAGCGCGGCGCCGGTCGAATGCCGGGAATGGCTGGCGATATAGCCGAGGCGAAACAGGTCGGTCCTGGCAAAGGCGGGGTTGAAGCGCCGCCCGGATGGGCTTTCGCGGCCGTCTTTCGACCACGCCACCATGTCGGCGACGGCGCGCCCCGGCCGATAGCAGTCGAGCATCTTGAGTGACAGCTGCTGGCGGGCGAGAAGGCGCTGGATTGTCTTGAGCCGCTCGCCGACCTCGCGTTTGACCACGCATTCGGCGGCGTCATAGCCCTTCAGCGGGCGACCGACGAAATTATTGGCGCCGGCATAGCGGATATCCTGGATGATCGAGGGGTCGATATCGCGCAGATAGACAAAGCCCGGTGCCAGCCCCTCGGCCGCCGCGCTCCGGCAGGTGATGCACAGGGCGGCGCACAGCATCGCCGCTGCCAGTCTGCCCCTCGATTTCAGCCGATGCATCGACCTCCCCTCTGAATTCCCCCCGGGTCGCCATAAAAAAGACGGATCGGGGGATAAGTGTTTTCGCCCCCGGACCCGGTATTGCCCGCTGGCGCATCCCGACCTATAGCCCTGCTTCCAATGACCTTGGCACCGAAATCGACCTTTGTTCTCGCGCACCGGCATCTGCTGGGCATTGAGGGCCTTTCCGCCGCCGACATCACCGGCCTGCTCGACCTTTCCGAAGAATATGTCGAACTGAACCGCCAGCTCGACAAGAAGCGCACGGTGCTGCGTGGCCGCACCCAGGTCAACCTGTTCTTCGAGGCCTCGACCCGCACCCAGTCGTCCTTTGAAATCGCCGGCAAACGTCTCGGTGCCGACGTCATGAACATGTCGGTATCCTCGTCCTCGATGCGCAAGGGCGAAACCCTGATCGACACTGCGGTGACGCTCAACGCCATGCATCCCGACCTCCTGGTGGTGCGCCATCACGCCTCCGGCGCGGTGGAGCTTCTGGCCCGCAAGGTTGACGGTTCGGTGATCAATGCCGGCGACGGCGCCCATGAACACCCCACCCAGGCGCTGCTCGACGCCCTCACCATCCGCCGCAACAAGGGGCGGATCGAGGGCCTGGTGATCGCCATCTGTGGCGATGTGCTGCATTCGCGGGTGGCCCGTTCCAACATCATCCTGCTCAACACCATGGGAGCGCGGGTGCGGGTGGTCGGCCCCTCAACGCTGCTGCCGCCCTGTGTCGAGCGCATGGGCGTCGAGGTTGCCCGCGACATGCGCGAAGGGCTCAATGGTGCCGATATCGTGATGATGCTGCGGCTGCAGCGCGAGCGCATGAACGGCTCTTTCGTGCCGTCCTCGGGCGAATATTTCAATTATTTCGGGCTCGACCGCAAAAAGCTCGCTTATGCCAAGGCCGATGCGCTGGTCATGCATCCCGGTCCGATGAACCGCGGTGTCGAGATCGACTCTGCGGTCGCCGACGGCCCGCAATCCCTGATCCGCGAACAGGTGGAGATGGGGGTGGCGGTCCGCATGGCGGTGCTCGACGCACTCGCCCGCAACCTGCCGAATGCGTGATGCCATGTCGATTGATCGCCCCCCCATGCTGCTTGCCAACGCCCGCGTCATCGACCCCTCGCGGGACCTCGACACGCTGGGCGATGTCCTGATCACGGACGGCATCATTCGCGACATCCGCCGCGGCATCAGCGCCGCCGGGGTGCCGGAGGGCACCGATATCGTCGACTGCTCCGACAAGGTGGTGGCGCCCGGGCTGATCGACATGCACGCCTTCTGTGGCGAACCCGGCTTCAGTCATCGCGAGACTTTTGCTTCCGCAAGCCGGGCTGCAGCGACCGGCGGCATTACCACCATCATCTGCCAGCCCGACACCTCGCCGGTGATCGACAATTCAGCGACCGTCGACTTCGTGCTGCGGCGCGCCCGTGACACCGCGATCGTCAATGTCCAGCCCATGGCGGCGCTGACCAAGGGCCTCTCGGGCCGCGAGATGACCGAGTTCGGGCTGTTAAAGGCGGCCGGAGCTGTTGCTTTCAGCGACGGCAACCACAGCGTCAGCAACGCCCAGGTGATGCGGCGCGCACTGACCTATGCCCGTGATTTCGATGCCCTGATCGTACACCACACCGAGGACCCCGATCTGATCGGCGAAGGAGTGATGAATGAGGGCGAATTGTCGACCCGGCTCGGGCTGACCGGCATTCCCAATGCCGCCGAGGCGGTGATGCTGGAGCGCGACATGCGCCTGGTGGCCCTGACCGGCGGGCGCTATCACGCCGCCGCGCTGTCCTGTACCGACTCCCTCGACATCCTCAGGCGCGCACGCGACGCCGGGCTCAATGTCAGCGCCTCGGTATCGATCAACCATCTGGCGCTCAATGAGAACGACATCGGCCCCTACCGCACCTTCCTCAAGCTCACGCCGCCGCTACGCAGCGAACAGGACCGCTGCGCCCTGGTCGCCGCAGTTGCCGAAGGCCTGATCGACGTCATCGTCTCCGACCACAACCCCCAGGATGTTGAGGCCAAACGCCTGCCCTTTGCCGAAGCCGCGCCCGGTGCCGTCGGGCTGCAGACCATGCTGCCCGCCGGGCTCCGGCTGGTGCGGAATGGCGAACTGCCACTGACGGCTCTGATCCGGGCGATGTCGACCCGGCCGGCGCAACTGCTCGGCCTCGCCGGCGGCAGTTTGCGCAGCGGCGCCCCTGCCGACCTCATCATCATCGACCCCGACACGCCCTGGGTGCTCGATCCCGCCGACCTCAAGTCGCCGTGCAAGAACACGCCGTTCGATGGTGCCCGCTTCACCGGCAAGGTGTGGCGGACCATTGTTGCCGGACGCTGCGTCTGCGCCCATAGTTGAATGAGAGCCTGCAACCTCCTGGTTCGTATCAACTTTTGAGGATTTTCGCTCCTCTGCACCCGCACTGGTGAACTGTCCGACCTCGCGCCGGATTTCATCCGGTCCGGAAATTAAGGGGTGGACGAGCACGGATGGGACAGCAAGACCGAGCAGAAAACCCCAAAACGTTGCCAATAATCGCCCAAATATCAGGCCCTTCGCCCGATCCCAAAGCCTCATCAACCCGGAATTGCTTCCACACCCGGCTCTGCTCTCCTGAGCATGACGGCCGCCATCCACCGCGACCCATGTGCCTCTCGCAGCTGAGGCACCCGCCAGAGCCGGTTGAACTTGTCGGCAAAGCCGCTCGCCCTCCCTTCCCTCTCTCCCTGGCGGGCGATGCCGGTTGACGCCAGATCTGCGGCCCTTTCTTCTGCCCGCGAACAAAAAAGTAACGCCTGATGTTTGGCAGGTTTGTGGCATTGTGGGGACACGACAACTGTCGGGGACCTACATGAGCCGTCTTGGCATCGACCTGACCGAACAGCAGCACCAGAACCTGAAGGCTTTGGCTCTATTGGAGGGCAAAAGCATCAGGCAATACGCCATTGAGCGGCTGCTTCCCGGACACGCTGACCTGGCATGGCAGGAGTTGAAAGTCTTGCTGACTTCGCGGATCAATGATGCCTTGGCAGGCAAGGTTTCCACCAAGACTATCCGTGAGATAGTCGCCGAAGAGCTGGCCCAGGGAAGCTGACGCCTGAATCATGAACTACGTTTTGTCAGATGCGGCCGATGCTGACCTGCGTGGGATTTTTCGTCATACGCTCAAGCAATGGGGTAGCGCCCAGGTGCTGCGCTACCGCGACAAATTGGAACAGGGCATGGCCCGTCTTGCAGCTCGACAGGAGCCGTTCAGAAATCTGAGCGCGATCTATCCAACGTTGTGCATGGCGCACTGTGCACATCATTCCCATTTTTTGCCTGCGTGCCGCGAGGACGCACCCGCCCTGGTTGTAGCTGTTTTTCACGAACGCATGGACTTGATGGCGCGACTTGCGGAAGGCGCAAACGAGCTGCCTGAATTGACAGGCATCAAGCTTCGTCAGTAAGTTTAAATCTGAGGTTTACTCAATCGGGCCGATGTGGCTACTGCCGTTTCCGGGTTGAAACGCTATATTCGTTGAGAATGGATCCTGCCCCTCGATGATCCTCCACGGGGCTTGAAACACCGTGGCCCCTTTGTCGATGCTTCCCGGAGCCAGGCAGAAGCGATCGGTCAGGTAAGCGACATCAACCCCGGGAATTCGGCCTTTCGGCGCGGGTTCCCTGTCACGTCGCGGGCTGCCGAAAACACATTCGCAAAAATCACGAAGCAGCAAGCCCCCGCGCGGCAAGCGGCCGTTCCGGTTCAGGCTGCTCTGCAGGCCCGCCACCCGGTGCGAAGACTGCGGTCCCTGCCTCCCTTTCGGCCTTTCGACTTCCGGACCCCGCCGCATCTTGCGGCCAGGCTCCGATGTCGTCTATTTGAAAAAACGGCAATAAAGAACATAGGCATCCCGCCGATCTCATCTTTCTCCCCGCTCCTTTGGACAAAGGGCGGGGTCTCGAGGAACCCGATGAATCCTGTAATCATGGTGCTGACGCTCTTCGCGGGTGGCTATCTCCTGGGTTCAATCCCGTTCGGGCTGATTTTGACCCGCATGGCCGGTGCCACCGATCCACGCGGGATTGGGTCGGGAAGCATTGGCGCCACCAATGTGCTGCGCACCGGCCGCAAGGGGCTGGCCGCACTGACCCTGCTTCTCGACGCCGCCAAGGCCGCGATCGCGGCACTGACCGCAGGCGCCATTGCCGGCCCCAATGCGGCACTGCTGGCGGCGGCCGGGGCTTTCGTCGGCCATCTGTTTCCGATCTGGCTTGGATTCAAGGGCGGCAAAGGGGTGGCGGTCTATGTCGGCATCCTGCTCGGCCTGTTCTGGCCGGGCCTCCTGTTCTTTGCCGCGGTCTGGCTCATCGTCGCCTATGCCCGCCGCTATTCGTCGCTGGCGGCACTGACCGCGAGCCTGCTCACCCCGTTCTTTGTGTGGTCGCAGGGAAGGACGGAACTGGCGGCGCTCTGCGCCTTTCTGACCCTGCTGCTGTTTTTTATGCACCGCACCAATATCCAGCGCCTTCTCAGTGGCACCGAGAGCCGAATCGGGCAAAAAGCGAAAGAAACTGTCGGATAAGTGCGGTGATTATGGGATCTTCGCCACCTGGAGGCGGGATTCTTGCTAATCCGCAATGTGCCCGGCCGACATCAGCGCTATTCGCAGCGCCAGCAACCGACCTTCAGTGGTTCCTGCAAGCCGCGCCAATATGCCGTTTTGTCGCTGAAACATGGGAGGACAGCGCGATCGGGGGGAACGAAACTGCATTAACCTTTCTGAATCGAGGTTTGCACCCTATAATACCGTTCGCGGTCTCCGGTTTGACAGCACAAGTTTCACCGCCCATGTTCGTGGCCCAGCCTTGACAGAAGGCGGCCTCGAGCACGGCCCCGACATCCCCTTAAGTTACTGGAACTGCATGAATATCGTGATTGTTGAGTCGCCGGCGAAAGCCAAGACGATCAATAAATATTTGGGGTCGTCCTATGAGGTTCTGGCCTCCTTCGGCCATGTCCGCGACCTCCCGGCCAGGAACGGTTCGGTTGATCCCGAACAGGATTTCAAGATGATCTGGGAGGTCGACGCCAAGGCCGTCGGCCGCCTCAATGACATTGCCAGGTCGCTCAAGGGCGCCAGCCGCCTCATTCTGGCCACCGACCCCGATCGCGAGGGCGAGGCGATCTCATGGCATGTGCTGGAAATACTGAAAGAAAAACGCGCGATCGGGGATCACAAGATTGAGCGCGTGGTGTTCAACGCCATCACCAAGCAGGCGGTGTCGGAAGCCATGAAGCATCCGCGCCAGATCGACAGCGCTCTGGTCGATGCCTATATGGCGCGCCGCGCGCTCGATTATCTGGTCGGTTTCACTTTGTCCCCGGTGTTGTGGCGCAAACTGCCCGGGGCGCGCTCTGCGGGGCGGGTCCAGTCGGTGGCGCTGCGGCTGGTCTGCGACCGCGAGCTTGAAATCGAGAAATTCGTCGCCCGCGAATACTGGTCGCTGGTCGCGACCCTGATCACGCCGCGCGGCGATTCCTTCGAAGCCCGCCTGGTCGGCGCCGACGGCCGGAAACTCCAGCGCCTCGACATCGGTACCGGAACCGAGGCTGAGGACTTCCGACGCGCCCTTGAGGCCGCAAATTTCACCGTCACCGCGGTCGACGCCAAGCCGGCGCGGCGCAACCCCCAGGCCCCCTTCACCACCTCCACGCTGCAGCAGGAGGCGAGCCGCAAATACGGCTTTGCCCCGGCCCATACCATGCGCATTGCGCAACGGCTCTATGAAGGCATCGACATCGGCGGCGAGACCACCGGCCTCATCACCTATATGCGTACCGACGGCGTCCAGATCGCTCCCGAGGCCGTGACCCAGGCCCGCAAGGTGATCGGTGAGGACTATGGCGATGCCTATGTCCCGGGCAGCGCGCGCGCCTACCAGACCAAGGCCAAAAATGCCCAGGAGGCCCATGAAGCCATCCGTCCGACCGATCTGTCGCGCCGCCCGGCAAGTCTCAGCCAACGGCTCGATGCCGATCAGGCCCGGCTTTATGAGCTGATCTGGAAACGCACCATCGCCAGTCAGATGGAGTCGGCCGAACTCGAGCGCACCACCGTCGACATCGGCGCCCGCGCCGGAGGGCGCAACCTCGAACTGCGCGCCACCGGACAGGTGATCAAATTTGACGGTTTTCTCACCCTCTATCAGGAAGGCCGCGACGACGAGGAGGACGAGGACTCCCGGCGCCTGCCTCTGATGAACACCGGAGAAGCGCTCAAACGCGAGCATCTTGCCGTCACCCAGCATTTTACCGAGCCGCCGCCGCGCTTTTCGGAAGCCTCGCTGGTCAAGCGCATGGAGGAGCTCGGCATCGGCCGGCCCTCGACCTATGCCTCGATCCTCCAGGTCCTGAAAGACCGCGGCTATGTCCGGCTCGAGAAGAAACGCCTCCATGGCGTCGACAAGGGTCGTGTCGTTGTCGCCTTTCTCGAAAACTTCTTCCGCCGCTATGTCGAATATGATTTCACCGCCAATCTCGAAGAGCAGCTCGATCGCATCTCCAACAACGAGATCTCCTGGAAACAGGTGCTGACCGATTTCTGGCGCGACTTCATCGGCGCCGTCGATGAAATCAAGGATCTGCGCGTGGCGCAGGTGCTCGACGCCCTCGACGAGATGCTCGGCCCCCATATCTACCCGCCCCGCGAAGACGGCGGCGATGTCCGGCAATGCCCCAGTTGCGACAATGGCCGCCTCAACCTCAAGGCCGGCAAATTCGGCGCCTTCGTCGGCTGCAGCAATTATCCGGAATGCCGCTATACGAGGCCGCTCGCCGCCGACAGCGAGGGCACCGCCGACAAGATGCTGGGAAAAGATCCCAAAACAGACCTCGACGTCTGGATCAAGGCCGGCCGCTTCGGACCCTATATCCAGCTCGGCGAACAGAAAGACTATGAGGAGGGCACCAAGCCCAAACGCGCCGGCATCCCCAAAGGCACCTCGCCCGCCGACGTCGATCTCGAACTGGCCCTCAGGCTTCTCGCTTTGCCCCGCGAAATCGGCCTCCATCCCGAAAGCGGCAAGCCGATCACCGCGGGCCTCGGGCGTTTCGGGCCCTTCGTGCGCCACGAAAAGACCTATGCCAGCCTTGAAGCCGGCGATGAGGTATTCACCAGCGGCCTCAATCGCGCGGTAACGCTGATTGCCGAACGAATCGCCAAGGGACCGGGCCGCCGCTTCGGTGCCGATCCCGGCCGCGTCCTTGGCGATCACCCCAGCCTTGGGGCCATCGCGGTCAAGAACGGGCGCTACGGCCCCTATGTCAGCGCCGGTGGCGTCAATGCCACAATCCCGAGCGACTTCGAGAAAGACACCATCACCGTTGAACAGGCCATCGCGCTGATCGACGAGCGCGCTGCCAAGGGCACAACAAAGAGGAAGGCGCCGCGCAAGGCAGCAAAATCCACCGCCAAAGCCGCCACCGACAAGACTGCAAAGAAAGCCGCGCCGAAAAAGGCGGCCGCGAAAAAGGCCGCCACGCCAAAGGAAGCGGCCACGAAGAAGGCAGCCACCCGGGCGACAACGGAAGGCGACAGCGAACCGGCACCCTCGACCCCGACCGCGCCGGCAAAAAAGGCGGCGTCCCGAACGACAGCCCGACCCACGGCCAAAAAGGCGGCAAAGAAAGACAGCAAGACCCCGAGCGTCAGCAAAACGGCGCCACGGAAGAGGGCTGCGGGCAAAGCCGCTTCGGCTTAGAGCGCCCCATCGCAACACGCATCGCCCGTGCCCTTGATCCTTGATCCTTGATCAGCGGCACGGATCCGCCTTTCGCAGCTCGGCGGATCCGAAAAAAACGCTCTGCCCCGAAGCCACCCGATTTTTCGAAATCCCGGCGTCGTGGCCTTCCTGTGCCCTCATTGGGCGGATCGCCCTGCTGCACTTATCCAGTCAGAGGATCCGGGCCCTGCCTCCCGGTATCCCTACCCCATGGGACGATTGCACCTGTGACCGGGACTGAGCCCTGAGCGTTCGTCACCTGGAAAACCTGAGACTGCACACCACACCTCACAAAAATGCGTGGCCGGTTACGTACAGCCGAACTCAGGGCGCTGCCTGGGCAGATCAGGCCCCTTCGCTTCACAGACCCTCGATCCTCGCAACCCATTGCCTGGATCACTGGATCACGAATAGTTCTCATGGCTGAGGTCCGCATCACGGGGCCCGTCAACCGGGGGGCCAAACTGTTCCGCGCAGGCGCAGCTCAAGGGCACAAGAGATCGTACCTTTTTTGCCTTCTGCTCAACTGCTGCCACAGATCCTCCGCACGCGCCAGACAGAGCCCTTCGGCGTGCGGCACGTTGATGCGGCAGCGCAAGACGCGGTTGCCGCTTCAACCCGGCCGCGGTGCGCGTGGCCTTTCGCCCATTGCTTCACCAGCTCAACGCGGCGGTTTTTGGCCCGCCGATCTTCGGAGTCGTTGGGATCTGCGCGGAGGCCGCCGAAATCACGGGTCCGTGAGATTTGCGGTCACCTGTCCGCCACGCCTTGCCCGCCATGACAGGATCGGTGGAGGGGACATGTGCGCCAACTGGCTGTCTTTCAACTTTTTTCATTTTCCTCCTTGACACCCCTTGCCACTCCTCACCGTTCATGCTACGTTCCGACAATACTCGTTCATGATCCCACGCCGCCAGACCATCTTCCGTCCTGGGCATGAGGCGCCTCCCGTTTCGGGAAGCTCGAGCATTCGTGAGTTCACGAGGGCGGACATCGCCCCTGGGCTTCAAGACGCGCCGGCACTGAAGTCCCGCGCAACCACTCACCCTGGCCACATGCAACCGCCCTCCCCTTAACGATGGGCGTGACAAATAGAAATTGAGAGACTTTTTAGGTGAAACAGAAGAAACAACACAGCGTTCCCGACCGCGACGCCATCGTCGCCTTCATCGGCGCCCAGCCGAAACGGGTCGGAACCCGCGAGATCGCGCGCCATTTCGGGCTCAAAAACTCCGATCGCGCCGCCCTCAAGGACATGCTGCGCCAACTGGAGGACGAGGGCTTCATCGACCGGCGCCGCCACAACCTCACCGTGGTCGGACAGCTGCCGCCGACACTGCTCGCCACCATCATCGCCAGCGCCGCCGACGGCACCATGATCGCCGCGCCGCGCCAATGGGATGAGGATGAAAACGGCCCAGCGCCGCGAATCCGGGTCACCCGTTCCCGCCGCGGCGGCCGCGCCACGATCGGCCAGCGCGTCCTGCTCAAAATCTCCCGCGACGACAACGGCACCGACTATCACGGGGAAATCATCCATGTCATCGACGAGGAAAAAGGCCGCATCATCGGCATGTTCCGCGGCAATGCCTCCGGCGGCGGGAGATTTGAGTCCGTCGACAAGAAATTCTTCAACCGTGACGTCATCATTCGCAGTGCCGACACCATGGGCGCGCAGGATGGCGATCTCGTCAGCATCGAGCCGCCCGACAAAAACGGCTTCGGCCCGGCCCGGGCGCGGGTGATCGAGCGCTTCGGCTCGATCCGGTCGGAAAAGGCGATCAGCCTGATCGCCATCCACGCCCATGATCTGCCGTTCCGGTTCTCGCCGGAGGCAATCGCAGAAGCCGAAATCGCGGAACCGGCATCCCTCAAAGGCCGCGAGGACTGGCGCGCGCTGCCGCTCGTCACCATCGATCCCCCCGACGCACGCGATCATGACGACGCGGTCTTTGCGGAAATCGACCCCGACCCCGCCAACAAAGGTGGCTTCATCATCTATGTTGCCATCGCCGATGTCAGCTTCTATGTCCGCCCTGGATCCGATCTCGACCAGGAGGCCGTCAACCGCGGCAATTCGGTCTATTTTCCGGGGCTGGTGGTGCCGATGCTGCCGGAGCGGATCTCCAACGATCTGTGCTCCCTGGTGCCGGGGAGCCCGCGCGGCGCGCTCATGGTACGCATGGTGGTCGATGGCACCGGCCGCAAGCGCAACCACAGCTTCCATCGCATCCTGATGCGCTCTGCGGCCAAACTGCACTACGCCCAAGCCCAGGCTGCGATCGATGCCAACCCCGATGATGTCACCGCACCCCTGCTGGAGACGGTCCTCAAGCCCCTGTTTGCGGCCTATAGCTGCGTCCGCCGGGCCCGCGACAAGCGCGATCCGCTTGAACTTGAGATTCCCGAGCGCAAGATCCTGCTCAAAGACGACGGCACCGTCGACCGCGTCATCGTCCCCCAGCGGCTTGATGCCCACCGCCTGATCGAGGAATTCATGATCCTGGCCAATGTCGCGGCGGCCGAGACCCTTGAAAAACACGCCTCGCCTTTGATCTACCGCGTCCATGACACGCCGTCCTTCGAGAAGGTACAGGCCTTCCGCGACTTCCTGCGCAGCCTCGACATCCCGCTGGCCAAGTCCGCGACCCCGAGGCCCGGCCTCTTCAACCACATCCTCAAACAGGTCGAAGAGCGCGATGTCGCCCCCATGGTCAGCGAGATCGTGCTGCGCACCCAGGCCCAGGCCGAATACTCCTGCGACAATTGCGGGCATTTCGGTCTCAACCTCAAGCGCTATGCCCATTTCACCTCGCCAATCCGCCGCTATGCCGATCTCGTCGTCCATCGCGCCCTGGTCGCAGCACTCCAGCTTGGCGAAGGGGGACTGCCCCACAGTACCGGCGCGGACAAACTCCGCACGGTGGCTCAGCATATCTCGATGACCGAGCGCCGCGCCATGAAGGCCGAGCGCGAAACCTCCGACCGCCTCATCGCCCATTATCTCAAGGATCGGGTCGGCGCCTCCTTCAAGGGCCGCATCACCGGCGTCACCCGCGCCGGGCTGTTTGTCCGCCTCGACGACACCGGGGCCGATGGCCTGGTCCCGACCCGCTCGCTTGGCGATGAGTATTTCGAGCACAACGAAACCCGCCACGCGCTGATCGGCGAGGACAGCGGCGTCACCTATCAGCTCGGCGATGCCGTTGAACTGCGCCTGCTCGAGGTCTCGCCGCTGGCCGGCGCGCTGCGCTTCCAGCTCCTGTCCGAGGGCAAGAGTGCCAAACGGTCGGTAAAAAAGTCGAAAAAGAGCTTCCAGAAGGCCGCCAGGAGGCGATGAGTCCGTGCTTCCACGGATCGGCTCCGGCCATTCTCCCACCTCCCCGTGATGGTCTGCGCGCAACGTTTTGAAACAGGCCTCCAGGCCCCCGCCCGGTCGCAACAATCGCAAACCAGCGAGCCGGATGAAGGATGAAATCACTCCATCGCCAATCGAGCGGT
>WQYW01000062.1 GCA_009781045.1 Alphaproteobacteria bacterium | reverse complement strand
GGTGATGCTTTCGGTGACGGGATGCTCGACCTGGATGCGGGTGTTCATTTCGATGAAATAGAACTCGCCATCCTCATAGAGAAACTCGACCGTGCCGACGCCGAGATATTTCATCTCGCGCATTGCTTTGGCTACGGTTTCTCCGATCCTGGCGCGCGCGGCGGCGGTGATCACCGGCGAGGGGCCTTCCTCCCAGATCTTCTGATGGCGCCGCTGCAGCGAGCAGTCGCGCTCACCGAGATGGATGGCGCCGCCGCGGCCGTCGCCCAGCACCTGGATTTCGATGTGGCGGGGTTTCTGCAGATATTTCTCGAGATAGACCGAGGCGTCGCCGAAGGCGGCCTTGGCTTCCGCTGCGGCGGTCTGCAGCGCCAGTCCGAGCTCATCGGCGCTGCGCGCGATTTTCATGCCGCGGCCGCCGCCGCCGGAGGCCGCCTTGACCAGGACCGGAAAGCCGATCTGGCGCGCGATCGCCATGGCGTCGTCACCCGGGCCGACCGCGCCGTCGGAACCCGGCACCACCGGAATGCCAAGCCGCCGCGCCGTCTTCTTGGCCTCAATCTTGTCGCCCATCAGGCGGATATGCTCCGCCTTGGGACCGATGAAATCGAGATGATGCTCGGCCAGGATTTCAGCGAAGCGGGCGTTCTCGGAGAGAAAGCCGTAGCCCGGATGGACGGCGTCGGCTCCCGTGATCTCGCAGGCTGCAAGCAGCGCCGGAATGTTGAGATAGCTGTCCCTGGATTGCGGCGGGCCGATACAGACGCTCTCATCCGACAGCCGCACATGCATGGCATCGGCGTCGGCGGTGGAATGCACCGCGACGGTGGCGATGCCAAGTTCCTTGCAGGCGCGCAGGATACGAAGCGCGATCTCGCCACGGTTGGCTATCAGGATCTTGTCAAACATAGGGATCAGGTCCGGAACGGGACTTCAGGGGCGGCCGGCGTGGACAGTGAAAGACTTTCCATGGCCGTGACGGGAGCAGTGAGGGGCGCGAAAGAAGCGTGCGTGGCCCCTCTATTCAATGATCATCAGAGGTTCGCCGAATTCGACCGGCTGGCCGTCCTCGACCAGGATCTGCGTCACGGTGCCGGCGCGTGTCGACGGAATCTGGTTCATCGTCTTCATCGCCTCCACGATCAGAAGTGTCTGACCGACCGAGACCTTGGAACCGACCTCGACAAAGGGCCGGGCACCGGGCTCGGGTGCCCAATAGGCGGTGCCCACCATGGGCGACGTCACCGCTCCGGGATGGCGCGCCAGGTCGGTCGGGTTGGCCCCGCTGGCCGTGGCGGCGGGTGCGGCGAGCGCCGCCATCTGAGGCATGGCGGCGGTCACGGTGACATTGCGGGCGACGCGCAGGCGCAGGCCGGCGCGCTCGATCTCGATTTCGGTGAGGTTGGTTTCATCCAGGAGCGTCGCCAGTTCGCGGATGAGCGCGTTGTCGTCGCCGGGAGTTTTCGCTGCTGCTTTGTCGTCTGGCTTGGCCGCCATGATATGATCCGAACCTTCTGTTGAATGGGGGTGTCAGGCTGTTGTGGGGACACCGTTTTCAGGATTTTCTGGCACCGATCCTGGCGGCGAGCCCGACGATGGCCAGACGGTAGCCGTCAATTCCGAAACCGGAGAGCGAGGCGAATGCCGCACGTGCGGTGTAGGAGTGCTGTCGGAAACCCTCGCGGGCATGGATGTTGGTCACATGTACTTCGATGGTTGGAATCTGCACCGCGAGCAGGGCGTCATGGAGTGCAATGGAGGTGTGCGAATAGCCACCGGCATTGATGATCAGACCCGCGACCTGGCGCTGATGGGCCTCGTGGATGAAGTCGATCAGTTCGCCTTCGTGATTGGACTGGCGGCAGTCGACCTTGAGATTGAACTGTGCCGCAGTGTCCCGGCACAGCGCCTCGACGTCGGCGAGGGTGGCATGACCATAGGTCGCAGGTTCCCGTGTCCCCAGCATGTTGAGATTGGGTCCATTGAGAACGTAGATGGTGTCGGTTGCTGGCTCGGCCATTCAGATTCCGGGAATTTCAGCGGCTGGCGCTGGTTATAGGTAACAAAGCGGGCAAGGGGAAGTCTTGAGCGGGTTGCAAAATGCCCGCGAAAGCTTCCACAAATTGTAACTTCCGGGGTCGGACAGGGCGGCTGGTGAGCGCCTGGAAAGCCGGGAAAACGGGCGACGTCCAGCCGCTGTGGTGACCCATTTGCCACGAATCACTTCCATCGCAAAAGGCGGCGGAGCCTCAACAAGGTCAAAAAAGGGGTAGCGTCAGTCGCCTGCAGAGATGGAACGTGGGCAGAAACCACTGGTTTTCCAAAAACCTGGGTGAAAATCCGGCAATCCCGCAGGTCGACCGGGATCCAGGCCGCAGCCTGACAGGATCCCTCTTCGCCGTTGGAGCGCGAGGAAGGGGTCTTTTAAGACAGAGTCGGTTGGGAACCTGAAAAAACCCAAGGTGCGGCGAGGATTTGGCAAGGGCGGTTGGGGGGGGCGGCCCAGCCATCGCCAGATGCGCCCCCGCAACGGCATGGCAGGGGCTGCGAGCGGCTCGCGCCATGATTTAATTCATTGAAATGATTGTGTAATTATGACGACGGAGGGGGTGCCCCAGGGATCCGGCCCGAAGATGAAGGCTCCGGCCCGAAGGGATGGCGCCGTTGCAGGCCGGGGGCGTGCTTTTTGGGGAGCAGCCCTGCACTGGCTGCCGGTCAAAAGGCGGATGCCGGGCGTGGCCTGGGCATTTTCCGCCACTCCCCAGATCCGGGCGTGGAGCCCGCAAAGGGAGCGGGCGGATCCTGCGGCAACGCCAAAACCTGAGGAACCCAGGGAGGGGCAGGGGCTGGCCCCCCTTTGCCGCGGCCGCTTCCGGCGATGCCGCACAGGGCCACCGGCCCCGGCGCACGGTGGCTTCAGCTCACCGCGCCACCGAACACACGGGCGAAGATGGTGTCGACATGTTTGAGGTGATAGGCGAGGTCGAAGAGATCGGCGATTTCGGCATCTGAGAGAAAGGCCCGGATGCCGCTGTCCTTCTGGAGCAGCTGCTGGAAGTCGCCCTCGCCGCGCCACACCGGCATGGCGTTGCGCTGGACCAGCCGATAGGCCTCCTCGCGGCTCGCGCCCTTCTGGGTCAGCGCCAGCAGGACCCGTTGCGAATGCACCAGTCCGCCGAGGCGGTCGAGGTTTTTGCGCATGTTGTCGGGATAGACCACGAGCTTGTCGATCAGGCCACAGAGGCGTGTCAGAGCGAAGTCGAGCGTCACCGTGGCGTCGGGACCGATCATCCGCTCCACCGAAGAGTGCGAGATGTCGCGCTCATGCCAGAGAACGACATTTTCCAGAGCCGGGGTGACATAGGCGCGCACCATGCGCGACAGCCCGGTGAGATTTTCCGTCAGCACCGGATTGCGCTTGTGCGGCATGGCCGAGGAGCCCTTCTGGCCTTCGGAGAAAAACTCCTCGGCTTCAAGCACCTCGGTGCGCTGCAGGTGGCGGATCTCGACGGCGAGGCGCTCGATCGAGGAAGCAATCACACCGAGTGTGGCAAAATACATGGCATGGCGGTCGCGCGGGATCACCTGGGTTGAAATCGGTTCCGGCGACAGCCCCATGGCTTTGGCGACATGGGCCTCCACACGCGGGTCGATCTGGGCGAAGGTGCCGACGGCGCCAGAGATGGCACAGGTGGCGACATCCTTGCGCGCGGCGACGAGGCGCTCGCGGGCCCGGGTAAATTCGGCATAGGCGAAGGCGAGCTTGAGGCCGAAGGTCACCGGTTCGGCATGGATGCCATGGGAGCGTCCGATCGTCGGCGTCATTTTGTGCTCGAGCGCGCGCCGCTTGAGTGCGGCAAGCAGCCTGTCGATGTCGGCCAGCAGGATATCGGCGGCGCGGGTGAGCTGGACGTTGAGACAGGTGTCGAGCACGTCGGAGGAGGTCATGCCCTGGTGGATGAAGCGCGCCTCGGGGCCCACGATCTCGGCGAGGTGGGTCAGGAAGGCGATCACATCATGCCGGGTCTCACGTTCAATCTCATCAATGCGGGCGACATCAAAGGTGACACCGCGCGCCTTTTCCCACACCGTTCGGGCGGCCTCGGCGGGAATGACGCCAAGCTGTGCCAGGGCATCCGCGGCATGGGCCTCGATCTCGAACCAGATCTGAAAACGCGCCTGGGGCTCCCAGATCGCGGTCATTTCCGGGCGGCTGTAACGGGGGATCATGGCAGGACTCCAGGCGATGAAGCTTTGAGGGGGCGCGCGGCATGGGGATGCGGCTTGCACGCAGTGCTGATCTAGCAGAGCAGGCGGGGTGAAACAAACGGCAAGGGCGGGGAGGCGGGGAAGTGCGGGCAGGGCGCAGGATGGAGCGAAGATGGCATGCGTGCCGCCGAATCTCCGCCCAGGTGCAGAAATTGCGGGCACCGGCAAACCAGCACTGCCCGCCTTGAAGTTCTCAAGCCCCGGTCTCTGCGGATCCGGGCTTGACTGCCTGGCGCCGGGCGAAAGCGGTGATTTTCGGTTCGGGGCGATGCCGTTTCGGGGGCTTGTTCCCGGCCCTGGGGGCCAACTTCCTGATGAACCGCAGTCGTTTTCGGGTGAATCCCGGCTCCATTGTCGGTTATCACAGCAAAGACGGACAGGAGGGGCCCCACATGATTCGGCCCTGCCCGGTCGTGGCAGAACATCACAGCATCTGTGGTCGAGACTCGAAGGCACGATGTCAGAAGCTGAGTGGAACAGGCGGGAGGTTTCGACCAGGCGCGAGCGGGTGGCGGCGGGGGCTGTGCCGAGGCAGGCTCCCCTGCTGCAGGGGCTGCTGACATGCGGACATTGCGGTCGTCCAATGCCGGCACGCTACAACAGCAAAGGCGGCGTTGCGCGCTATATGTGTCAGGTCACGCCGGACCAGAAGCGCTGTCAGTCGGTGGGCGCGGCACAATGCGAGGCCCTGATTGAGCGTCTGGTGCTTGAGGTGCTTGAGCCGTTGGCGAGGGAGGTCAGCGCTCATGTCGTGGCCGATCTCGAGGCGGCACGGGCCGAGAGCGAAGGCCAGTGGTATCAGAAGCTCGGTATGGCTTCGTGCGATGTCGAACGGGCACGGCTCGACTATGGCGCGGCCGATCCTGTCGAGGCCCGGGACCGGGAACGCGAATGGCTGGCGGCGGTGGCCGAGCGGGCGAGGCTCGCCCGCGTGTATGAAGACCGCAACTGTCCGCCTCTGAACGCCGACGATCATGCCGATATCCAGGATCTGGAACTGGTGTGGCGCTCTGAGAGCACGACACAGCAACAGCGCCAGGTCATCCTGCGGCTGATGCTGAGGCGGGTTGTGGTCAAGGTTGTGGTGGATCAGAAGTTGCATTTGACCTGCCACTGGCAGGGCGGCAACCGCACCCGCCATGAACTGGCTGATCCATACGCCCGTTTCGGCGGCTGAGGTCTGGCGCTGAGGATCGCGCCGATCTGACCCCCATGCGAGCAAAATGGGAGCAAAATGGGAGCGGAATCGCCAGAGGGCCGACTTTTGGCGTGCTGGAAATCCTCCTGCTGCTGGGCCATCCTGTGATCCAAAGGCAGCTCGAACACCAGAAAGCCGGGTTGACTGACCGGGCGGGTGACCCGGCAACGGGTGCGAAGGGGGAAGCAGTGCAACTTGCAGTTTTTGCAGATATTCACGCCAATCGGCAGGCGTTTGAGGCCTGCCTGAAAGCGGCGCAGGCGCGGGGAGCAGAGCGCTTCGTCCTGCTCGGCGATTTCGTGGGCTATGGCGCCGATCCGGAATGGGTGGTCGACAGGGTCGCGGAACTGGTTGCAGCGGGGGCCATCGCCATCGGCGGCAACCACGATCTGGCGGTCAGTTCGCCGGACGCGGCGATGAATAGCGAGGCCCAGATCGCCATCGAATGGACCCGCGGGCGGCTGGATGCCGCGCAGCGGCGCTTTCTCGCCGATCTGCCGCTGGAGGTCGATGACGAGGAACGCCTCTATGTCCATGCCGATGCCAGCAATCCAGCGCGATGGAATTATGTCCACTCGGCCCAGGAAGCGGCCAGATGCCTGGTCGGGGTCAACTCGCACGTGGTTTTCTGCGGCCATGTCCACCAGGCGGCGCTCTATTCGCTGTCGTCGACCGCCAAGATGACGAGTTTCGTGCCGAAAACCGATGTTGCGGTGCGCCTGCTCCATGGCCGGCAGTGGCTTGCGGTGATGGGTTCGGTGGGCCAGCCCCGCGACCGTGATCCCTCAGCGGCCTATGGCATGTTCAACACCGACACTTCCGAGATCACCTTCTGCCGGGCTCCTTACGATGTCGAGGAGGCGGCGCGGCGCATCCGTCACAACGGCCTGCCGCACCGCCTCGCCGACCGCCTGCTGCAAGGACGCTGAGATGCCAAAACCCCTGATCAAATCCGGCGCCGAAATCGATCGCTTCACGGTCGGTGAATGTGTCCATACCGGCGGCATGGCCAAGCTGTGGACGGTCACCCATCCCGATTTCCCCGATGTGCCGCTGCTGATGAAGGTGCCCCGGGTCTCCGAGGGCGAGGACCCGGCGGCCATCGTCAGTTTCGAGATGGAGCAGGTGATTCTGCCGCGCCTCTCCGGCATCCATGTTCCGGCCTGTTTCGGCACCGGCGATTTCTCCCGGCAGCCTTATGTGGTGATCGAAACCATCCCTGGAACCACGCTCTACAGGCGCCTGCCCGAACTGCCGCTGGCTTACGAAGAGGCCCGGCTCCTGACCGCGAAGATCGCCACCGCGCTCGCCGAACTGCACCGGCAGAATGTCATCCATCACGACATGAAGCCAAGCAGCGTGATGTTGCGTCCCTCCGGCGAAGTGGTCCTGATCGACTATGGCCTGTCGCACCATAATGACCTGCCGGATCTGTTGCAGGAGGAATTCCGCCTGCCTTTCGGCACCGCCCCCTATATGGCGCCGGAGCGTCTGCTCGGGGTGCGCGACGATCCGCGCAGCGATCTGTTCTCGCTCGGTGTCCTGCTCTATTTCTTCACCACCGGGGAACGGCCCTTCGGCGAGGGCGAGACCTTGCGGGCGATGAAGCGCCGGCTGTGGCGCGATCCCCATCCGCCGCGGGCGCTTCGTCCCGACTATCCGCCCTGGCTCCAGGAAGTGGTGCTGCGCTGCCTTGAGATCGAGCCGCAGTGGCGCTACCCCACCGCTTCCCAGCTTGCCTTCGACCTTGCCCATCCCGATCAGGTCCGGCTCACCGCGCGCTCGGAGCGGCTCAAGCGCGATCCCCTGAGCACTGTGTGGCGACGGCGCTTCAACCAGGGCGCGATGGCCCCGAAGCCGAAATCGGACGTCGCGGTTCAGCTTGCCACCAGCCCGATCCTGGCGGTGGCGCTCGACACCGCCGAGGGCGCGCCGGAACTCAACGAGGCGCTGCGTGTCACCGTGGCGCGGATCCTTTCCACCCTGCCGTCGGCGCGGCTTGCCTGTGTCAACGTGCTCAAGCTCAATCGTCTCGCCGTCGACCGCACCCTCGACGACCAGGGCTCCAACAAGCATGTCGACCGCCTGGTGGCGCTGCGTCACTGGGCGACACCGCTCAAGCTCGACGAGCACCAGCTATCGGTTCATGTGCTGGAGGCTTTCGAACCGGCCCATGCATTGCTGGAATTCTGTGAAACCAACCATGTCGATCACATCCTGATCGGCGCCCGCCAGCATTCGCTCAAACGCACTCTGCTTGGCAGTGTCTCGGCCAAGGTGGCCTCCGAGGCCAATTGCACGGTCACCGTGGTGCGGCCGAGGCGCAGTGCCGACGGTTCGGTGGAGGAGACTGCGAGCGCTGATCCGGCTATTGCGGACGGCGGCTCGGGCTGAGCCCGGCGGGCGGTGGCTGCAACGGATGGGTGGCCGCAGGGCCACAGACGGTGTCCGGTTTCCTGTTTCTTCACGCACGACATCGCGCAATCGCCTCCTGCCGTGAAAACGGCAAGCGTTTGCCCCTCCTTCGAGCCGTCGTTTTCCCGTTGTGCGCGCCAGCCTGCCATGGGTGCGATGGCGGGATGCGCTGTGTGTGCACTGTGCGTGAACATCGGGTGTTCTGTGTGGCGACTGGACCGCAGCCATGCCCAGATGATGCGGAGATGAATTACTCGAAGGTGCGATTGATTACAGTTGCTAAAGCTGCGCCGATTGTTCCTTGAAACAGGAACTGCTGAAGGTCATCGATCTGCGCTTTCGTCAGGAACTCCCAGGATGCTGGAGCGGCATAATGGTATGTAAGAACTATGAATAGTGCGAGAACAGGCAAGCCAATAGCATATATTCCAATTACCTTGATCCGGCTGACGTGTCTGTCAACGTTATCTGCACGCTCAAGCTGTTTTTCTGGATCGCTGTTTTCTGTCGTGCCAGATCACGGGCGGCGTTCAACGCATCGTCCAGTTCAGGGTCATTCTGTTCTCTGCTCTTGATGCGGGTCTTTACACTGTCGCGATCAGGCGCCATATTCGGATGAGATCCGGTTCTTTATAACAGGAACGGACACCGCGAACAGTTTTGACAGGTCTTCAACTGCATATTGGTCCCAGATGGCGTTGAGCATGAAACGTGGGACGAGCAGGTGGGCGGCAAACGTGTTTGCTTCCCGCTCGCGAGGGTCCTGGTCCGTGGCGTCCTGATCCCTGAACAGCATCCGGTAATCCGATGACTTCGCCCACTCCTCATGAAGAATCTTGTGTCCAAGCTCATGCGCCACCGTAAAGGTCTGCCGCAGCGGCCACTCCGACCGGTTCACATAGATTGCGTTTTCAGTGGCGTCGAAGAAACCGGAAATGTTCTGGTCGGCGTCGTCAAACTGGACAAAAAACACGTCCGTGCCAAGTTCACGGGCGATATAGGTGGGATCGACCGGCGGCTGGTGCAGGTTGAATTTTTCAAGCAGGGCCAGCGCTTCTTTTCTTGCCCTGGAAAAGTCTGGGTGCATTCGCAAAAGCCCCCTGTCGAGAAAATTTCGCAGTCTTCCCGGTGATCCGACGCTTGAGTGAAAACCACAAAGCGGCAGGATCCGGTTGTCCCGCTTACGAATCATCCCAAGTTTATCTTAATGATTGTGTCCGCATTTTGGCATTTTTTTGCGCGAGGGAAGTCTGTGATCGCTTTCGAAGCAGATTGAGGTATTGCGGATCCATACCGAAGGCAGGCGGGCTTCCCGGGGGTGGCAAGCGCGCCAAATCGCGGCTGCTTCTCAACCTTTCGCGCAACCCACAATCGCACAAGGCGTGTGCAGCAAGGGGGAGGAACGCGCAGTGCGGATCACGGTGCCGGGCGTCAAACCTTGAATCGATTTCGCCTGCCGGTTTCTGTGGCTCTGCCAGGGGAAGCCTGCCGGTGTCAACATCAGAGATGGCCGCGTCGCCACGCGAAAGAGGACGTCCGCTACATTCCCAGGAAGTCCAGGGGGGATCCGCGAGGATCGACAGCGTTGCTGGGAGGTTTTCGTTTTGTCACCGCCCAGGTCGGACAGGGGCGGACAAGGGGGCAGTTGGCTGCCGGTTCGACATCCGGGAAAAATTGCGCCTTCCCAACCGGGATGGTTGTCCATTTGCTACGAATCAGCTCGATCACGAAAGGCGGCTGGGCGTCCACAACGTCAAAAGGAGGCGCAGTCAGTTGCTTCGGAGATGGAACGTGGATGGAAATGTCAGGCTCTGGTCTTTCGCGCCGTGTTCCGGGGCTGGGGAACCGGGCGCAGTCCGAGCACGAACTGCTCCTGCACGTCGGTTTCGATCGCGCCCAGCCGGGCCTCGCGTACCTCCGCAATTGCCGTCTTTGGCTTCATTCCGAGTTCGACCAGGAGGCGGGCGGCAATCGTTCCCGCTCGGCCGAGCCCGCCACGGCAGTGCACGACCACATCAGAGCCGCTGCGCAGAATCGAGCGCAGTTCTTCACCGGCCTCCTGCCATGCTGCCTCGAAGGCTTGATCGGGAATCTCTCCGTCGGCGATGGGGAGCTGAAACCAGGCCATCCGGCGCCGCGTCACTTCCCGCCCGATATCCTGGACCCCGAGATTTTCCAGCTCCCAGTCTTCAAGCAGGGTGACCACTGCACTTGCCCCCCAGGTCCGGACCGCATCCAGATCCAGGTCGAGATCCCGCTCCCATGAGCCGGTCATGCCATTGGGATCGCATTTTCCGGGACAGAAGGTGATCCCTATGCGCCCCATGCCGGGGCCGGGGGTCACCGCCTCAATCTGCAGCGGATGGCTGATCGACGTGATGGTGGTCTCAATGGTCGTCAACTTCATGGGGCCTCCTGTGCGATCGCATGTACCGCCGGCCACGGCTTTCGCCGGGTGCCGGGCAGGAACGGGATCAGACAGCCCACCCGGCTGCGGTTTGCACCCGGGTGGAGGAATGTGAGATACTGTTTCTTGCATCCGATCAACGCCCGAGGTCAATGCCAGCCAGCGGTGGTTCGGGGCTGAATTTTGCTTGTAGTTCGAGCCGGTTTCGTCCAGGGCGGATGTCGGCGCGGGTGATTGCCGAATCAGCGAGCCTGTGGATGCCTGGATTCAGGCTGGACCCCGGCGACCAGAACCACCCGACATGGCAGGAACCCCATCGACACGCCGCAGCCTCGGTGATCCCGCATGCCGCCAACACGTGCCAGGCGAGCATCCCGCCTTGAAGGGGGCCGATGCCTGACCAGGGCCAACCATGGCAGGAGTTTCGGCTTGCAGGACAGCGGCTGTCGTTGATTGAAGGATCGCAGGCTCGGAAGAAGGGAGCCGTCTCTGCCATGACGAATTCGCAAGAAATCTCAGGGTCACCGCCTGGCAACATGAGAGATGGGTCTGCAGAAAGCAGGCAACAGGCCGGAGAGTTGCGGACTGCTGGTCTGCATTCCTGGTCCCTGGCAAGACTCTAAAGCCGTCCTGCTGCCCAAGCGGTGTGCCTGGAGCCGAAGGGGCGCTACTGGTTCGCCGCAGGCACCCTTTGCTGATGTCGAAGGGAAGGATCACGTCATGGCGGGGTTTTGCGACCAGGATCCGGAAATGCGCGAAGCCTTCGCGATCGCCGGCCAGGGCAGGATCCCGCAAGTGACCCTGGACCCCTGGACCAGATTGAGGCCCACGCGCACGTTGTCTATCTGCACTTTCCGCTCGACATCCGGGCTCAGCGCGTTCGCCTTGCAAAATTCACGGAGCTGATGCGGCGTCTCGGCGGCATCGCCATCAAGATCGAGTCGGCAGGTATTGCGTATACATGGGAGCGCTGGTTTGAGTTGCTGAACGGCTCGCTTTCGATCTGTACTGCTCTCACGGTCGTGCTTGTCGGCGGACAGGATCACAATTATTCCTGCGGGATGCATCATTTCGGATTGGCGGAATGCGCCCTCCCGGTCTCCATTCCAGTGGCCGAGGCTGCAGATCTGATGAACCGATTCAACTTCTGGCGGATAGCGGAAGCGCCGCGATTGAACCCGGGTGAAACCTTCAGTCTCACTGCGGAGGATCCGCATTACCGTCTCACTCTGAACGCCGATGCAGAGCATGAACCCGACGATCCCTTCTTCAACAGCCACGGCGTCTGGGTGCTCCGTACGGTCTGATCAGAAGAGGTGCTGATATTTCGCGGCAAGCTTCCCTGCTGTCGGCGTGTCAAGGGGGGCGGCGTGACGGGCGTTTGATCCGTTGGCGGATTTCGATCGAACCTCTGGAATTCTGCGAATAAGATCGGGTGCGCTCGCCGATGGCGGTGTCAGATGTCAGATCCGCCCCGACCCCCGACAAAACGCTGAGTGACTGCGAGTGCTCTATCCTCAGTGATCAAGCGATGTACTCGCACAGAACGAGGAATTGCGTGAAACGATCGGATCGCCGCCTGATACGGCCATGATGGAAGGCGTGTCTTTGTGCTCAGAGTACCCATCTGCGGAAGTCCTGTCCGAGAGCCGCTGACCCGCAATGGACGTTCCGACTGGGCAGGCTGCCCAGGAATTGTTGTGCCCTATCGCTTCAACGTGCTGCCGGGTGCAATCATCACGCCGTGCCACCATCCGGGTAATCAGCCGCATTTCTGCCTCGCCTTCCTCTCTCCGTATTGGGAACGCGCCACTGGCAGCAGAGGTAAGGTAATACTTCCACTTCAGGCTCCGTCATCGGACCGAAACCGGCAGCCTGCAATTACGGCTGGTGTGCTTTGTACCTGGATACCGAATTCCTCAATCTCAGCGTCCGCGTTGCGGATGACGCCTTGCCGTTGCCGTATAGCACTTGAGGTGGGGCAACACAATGTGTCACTTCAATGGCCCGGATTGGGAGAGAGAACCATGTCGGAGTCAATCCATGAACGGGTGACACAACACATCGTGTCCGCAATCAAGACAGGCAAGAACGGTACATTCAGGTTGCCTTGGCACAAGAGCAACGATGGTGAAGCGCCCATTCTGTCTATCCCGCGCAATGGCGTGACGGGTAATGCATATCATGGCGTGAATGTATTAGTCCTTTGGGCAACTGATTTCCGTTCAAACATCTGGGCGACTTACAAGCAGTGGAAAGGGAAAGGTTGTCAGGTCAGGGGCGGTGAAAAGGGGACCCGGATTGTCTATTACCAACCCTTTCCCATGAAGGACAGGGCAGCGGGTGAGAAGAGGAGCCCCTCGCTCAAATTTTTCACCGTGTTCAACAGCGAGCAGGTTGACGGTTATGATGCTGTCGTCGCTGCTTCCTCGATTGAGAACAAGCCGTTGTGGGAACGGATTGACCATGTCGAGAACGTGGTGACTGCAACAGGTGCTGATATCAGGCATGGTGGCGATACGGCTTGCTACTGCTTCTGGCCACTTGATTATATCTGCATGCCTCACGCCAACCAGTTCGAAGATACCGAGCATTCAACCGCACAAGAGACCTATTATTCCACACTGCTTCATGAACTCACGCATTGGACAGGATGCAGCAAGCGTCTTGGACGCGACTTGAACGGTTCCCGTGCGTCCGGTGCATACGCTTTTGAGGAGTTGGTGGCGGAGCTTGGCGCGGCTTTCTTGTGCGCTGAGTTGGGGATCACCAATGAGCCGCGTCTTGATCATGTACAATATATTGAGAGTTGGTTGCGTTCTTTGGAGTCGGATCCGAAGCATATCTTCAGGGCGGCCCATTTTGCCTCGGAGGCGGCCGCTTTGATTATGGACACGGGTGCTGTTGTGAGTGATCACGGTGCTTGATGGGCATTCGATCAGGATCTTTGAGGGGAATTCCCGTTCCGCTTCGCGGCAGTCGCAAGGGTCGCGGGAAGCGGAAGGGTGGTTCGATTCTGCCATTTGGCAAGCCCGAGGGGTCCTGTGCACCGCCGGTGTGGTGGTGCTAATAGATAGGAAGGGCAGGAGCCATGATCGGTTGCGTCGAAACCTGCCCGCGACGACATATGCGAATCGGATCGGGTGCGGTGGCACCAGATCCGGCCGCAGCCGACAGAACGCTTCCGTAACGGGCCCTATCCTCAGTGATCCGGCCGATGTACTCGCGCCGACGCTGCGGTGATGCGGTCGAGGTACCGCATCACACCGCTTCGCCCCGCGCCTGCGCGGCCGCGGTGCGGATGGCGGCGATGTTGGTTCGGTAGGCCTCAATTGTGCCGCCTTTGAACACGGAGGTGCCGGCGACGAAGGCGTTGGCACCGGCTGCCGCCAGCTCTCCCGCGACCGCCGCACCGACGCCGCCATCGACTTCGATGTCGATTGGCCGACCGGCGGCGAGCGCGCGGACGTTGCGGATCTTGTCGATCGCGGAGGGGATAAAGGCCTGGCCGCCGAAGCCGGGATTGACCGACATCACCAGCACAAGGTCGACCATATCGATGACATATTCGAGCACATTGATCGGGGTGGCAGGATTGAGCGCAACGCCGGCTTTTTTGCCGAGCGCCCGGATGGCCTGCAGCGAACGGTGGAGATGGGGGCCCGCTTCGGCATGGACCGTGATCAGGTCGCATCCGGCCCTGGCAAAGGCCTCCAGAAAGGGATCGCAGGGCGAGATCACGAGATGGGCGTCGAAGAGCTTGTTGCTGTGCGGGCGCATCGCCTTGATGACGTCAGAACCATAGGAGATGTTCGGCACGAAATGCCCATCCATGACGTCAAGGTGGATCCAGTCGGCCCCTGCGGCGTCGACCGCGCGGACCTCTTCGGCAAGCCGGGAAAAGTCGGAGGCGAGGATCGAGGGAGCGATGGCCAGCGGACGGGAGGCAAAAGACTGGGACATGGTGGCGGTTTCCTGCAACAGGTTCGTCAGCCGTCTGTCGCGGCTGTCATGACGAGACTCGCGGCCAGTGTGCCTGACACGCCAAGCCTTGAGCTTTCTCAACTAACACGGGCCACGAGGGCTCCGCAATGCGCAGAGAGAGCAGGACGGCGCAAAGAGTCCGAATCCGGCATTCTTGCCTCTGGTTAAGTGATTGTTTCGGCGCAGGAAATCGGTGGCAGCAGGGTCGTGCCGAGGCGGTTGATGCGTCCGGCGAGGTCGTGCACCATCAGCGAACCAGAGGCGGCGTCAGCTGCGTTGCGCGATTGCTGTGTTCGCGCCAATGCTATCAACACATATCCGGTTGTGGAAAGTGCGTGACCAGCGGGAACGCCTGCAGCAGGGCTGCGAAACCTGTCCCTGCGCACGTCGGAGCGGTATCGCGGTCTTCAAACACCCTGCTGGCGTTTTCTGCGAACAGGAGCGCATATCCCTGCTCGGATGTTTGAGGGATCGTTGCGTTGGTCACCTGGCGACGTGACACAGACCGTGCGATCAGCGCTCCGTTGCGGCGCAGCTTGTGTGCTGCGGCGCTCCGGGGCATCCGGATGCTGCTTCGGGGGCGAGAGAGGTTGATCACGGGATCGACGAAGGTGCAGCTTGCGCAGTGCAGGCGTTCGATCCCTCCGCCAGAGGTTTGACGATTGGCACGCCGCCCTTGCGCGATGGAGGGGGCGGGTGGGTTCCGCCAGCGATTACACGGTGTCGGGCCGCTCGGGAACGACTTCAAAAACAACCGGGCACCGGATCGGCTGCCAGCCCGGGCGGGTGAGAGGAGTGACCCGGAAGTCCCCTTATGTCAGGGTCGTCTCCGCGTGCGATCTCTTTCGGCACGCGAGCGGCCTTCGCAGCCGTGGGTCCGTTTGGGTCCGTGCGGTTTCCCGTCGGTCCGGCGGGCGCGAGTGTGCGTTCATCGCGGCTGGCGCGAACCGTCGCTGTGGCGTTTTTGACGGAACCTGCGGCATCGCCGGGGAGGGGGGCCCGAGGTGGCGTCCGACACTGGAGTGGCACTGCAACAGTCCCGGAACCGGTGATGTCAGAGGGGGCGGACTGGCGATCAAAGCGCTTGGAGCAATCCGGACAAGGCTTTAATGGCAATGGCGCAAAGAGGCGCACGGACCCGGCCTCAAATGCCGACCTGCGGCCGAGGGCTTTCCGTCCGAGGCCTGATTGAACCCCACCGCGACGCTGAGTCCGCTCCCGCCTTTGGCTGGCAGCGGTCGCAACCTGAAAAATCGAAGGACCCCGCGATTGCCACAGACAATCGTCGCCAGCGCCACACCCGTGCCCTTCTGGTCGGCCCTCATCCGGGACCGGCGGGTCGCGCCAGCCCTGGGGCTGGGCTTTACCTCGGGCATGCCGTTTCTGCTGACCTATACCACACAATCGGCCTGGCTGACCGATGCGGGAGTCCCCCTGGCGACGATCGCCCTGCTCAGCGAACTGACGCTGGCCTATAAGCTCAAATTCGTCTGGGCGCCGTTTCTCGATCAGTTTGATCCGCCCCTCCTCGGATCCGCGCTGGGGCGGCGACGGGGATGGCTGTTCGTCGCCATTCTTGCCGTCATGGCCATGCTCGCTGCAATCGCTTTCGGCGACCCCGGCCACTGGCTGTGGTGGACGATCGGATTCTCTCTGGCGCTTGGCATTTGCGGCGCAACGCTCGATCTCGTGCTCGACGGCTGGCGCATCAGCAGTGTCCGCGCTCCCGAGAAACAGGCGGTGCTGTCGTCATGGACCGAGATCGGCTGGCGTGTCGGCAATCTCGCCGCCGGTGCCGGCGCGCTTTATCTCTCTGATCAATATGGCTGGAAAATCACCTATCTCTGTATGGCCGGCCTGATGGTGGTCGGGCTCATTGCCACGCTGTTTGCTCCCGAACCGCGTTCCGACCGTGAACCGCACAAGCCCTATGCCGGCTTTTTCATGACGATCTGGATACCGATCCGGGACCTCGTGACCCGGCTCGGACCGATGGCGCTCGCGATCCTGCTGCTGGTCGCCGGCTTCCGCATGCCGGGCTACATCGCCAATGCGATGGAGATACCGCTTTTCAAGCACCAGGGTTTCTCCAACACCGACATCGCAACCGTGACCAAGGTCTTCGGCTTCTGGATCGCGCTTGGCGGCACGTTCATGGCGGGATGGCTGATCCCGCGTATCGGCATGATGTCGAGCCTGCTCATCGGCACGGTTGCGGGCTCGGCCTCGCATCTGGCGCTGGCTTTGCTCGCCGCCCATGGCGGCGACGAAGGCAAGGCGTTCTGGACCTTTGCGCTGGCCGTCGGCGTCGATGGCTTTGCCCACGCCTTTGCCTCCATCGTTCTCATCACTTACATGTCGACGCTGGCGACGGCGGAGCATGCAGCAAGCCAGTTCGGTCTGCTGACCTCGCTCTGTGCCTTCCCGGGCAGTCTTCTCGCCGCCGGTTCCGGCTATGTGATTGAGCACACCGGCTTCGTCTGGTTCTTTGTCTGGACGTCGATGATCGGCATCCCGGTGGCGCTGCTGGCGTTTTTTGTCTGGTACCGCGTCGGCATATCGGACGAGACGCCGCTCGAGATCGGGACCGGGCATTAACCTATCGTGCCAGTACCGTCGTCGGGTGATGCCAAATGGTGCCGGGATTGGATAGATTGCCGAATTCTGCCTGACAGGCCTGCCCAGCTCTGTCGTGAGGGTGGCTGTTTTGTGGGGCCTGAATGTAAGTCTGCGCTATCGGATGAAACGTCACCTTGATCTTTTAATCGCTGTCGTCGCGCCCCTGATCTGGGGCAGCACCTATGTGGTGACCACCGAGCTGTTGCCGCCGAACTATCCGGTGACGGTTGCCATGCTGCGGGCGCTGTTGGCCGGCCTGGTGCTGCTGGTGCTGGTGCGGCAGCTGCCGTGGGGCGTGTGGTGGGGCCGCTCGGTAATCCTCGGCATCCTGAATTTCTCGTTTTTCTTCGTCATGCTGTTTGTGGCGGCCTACCGCCTGCCGGGAGGGGTCGCCGCAACCGTGGGCGCGGTCCAGCCTCTGATCGTGGTGGCGCTGTCGCGGCTCATTCTGCGCTCCACCGTCCATGTGCTGTCCTTCGTTGCCGCTGTCGCCGGCGTTTTCGGTGTGGCGCTGATGGTGCTGACGCCGCAGGCCACACTGGATACGACCGGTGTGCTCGCGTCTCTTGCCGGGGCGGTCTCGATGGCTCTCGGCACCGTGCTCAGCCACCATTGGCGGCCACCGGTCTCGGCACTGACCTTCAGTGCCTGGCAGCTCACCATCGGGGGCCTTCTCCTGATCCCGGTGGCATGGCTGCTCGAGCCGCCGCTGCCGGCCCTGACCCTGAGCCACATCACGGGTCTGCTCTATCTTTCCCTGATCGGTGCCGCCTTTGCCTATGTGCTGTGGTTGCGCAGCCTCGCGGTCCTCAACCCGCCCCTGGTTGCCTCCCTGTCCTTCCTCTCGCCTGTGGTCGCGGTGATCCTGGGATGGCTCTTGCTCAACCAGCGCCTGACCCTGACCCAGGGCATCGGAATGGTGGTGGTGATCGGCAGTGTCTGGCTCAGCCGCCACGCCCAGTTCCGCTCGGTCGTCAGGGCCGCTGCGGCATCGAACCGGCCCCCGCAATAGGACAAAACCGGCTCCGGCAAGACCGATGGGACCCTTCCGGCTCGTGCGTGCCGCGCCGATCCGCAAGTCCGTGCGGCTGGCATCGGCGCATCTGCATTTCGGCGGGTGTGGTGAGCCGCCGTTCTGAAGGGCTCTCTTGAGGCGGTGACGAGGCTCAGGTCAGGGCGGATCAGCGCGCAGGCTTTGACGCCTCGATGGTGATCGCCCTCGCTCTGCATTGGAGGCTTATGTCAGGTCCGTTGGACGAAGTGGCGCCGATCATGCCCGAAACCTGCAGTGCGCACGGTGGCGGAAAATCGCGTCACGCCTTCCGGGCTGGTCCGCGTCCGCTCCATCATGGCGTGAGGTCTGGCACGCATGATATTGCCGTTTGCAATCGTGCCGCGCGCGGGCAGGGATGGCCGTTCCTGCGGCGCGCAAGCGCCTGTGGGCTGCCGTCACGTTTCCTTGAGCGGGACATTTCTGACCCGAAAAAGCCGGAAAGAGCCGCAATTTGTGCAGCTTCGGCAGACCGCCAATCGCGGGATCGGGGTCAAGCGGTCGCGATTTGTGCGTCCCGCACTCCGCGCCGCCATTCTCAAAGGACTGACATGCGCATTTCACCATCTTTCGTTGCTGTTGCGATGGCCGCCAGCCTCACCGGCAGCCCCGGCTGGGCCTCTGAACTGGCCCTCAAGCGCGCGGTGCTTGGCACCGGTGGTGTCGGCTATTTCGAATATGAAGCCGAGGTCAGCGGCAAAGAGACCCTGACCTTGCGGGCGAAGTTCGACCAGGTCGACGACATCCTTGCCAGCATGGTGATCCTCGATCCCGCCGGTCCCGCCTCGGCGACATTGCCGGGTCAGGCCGGGGCCGATCAGGTTTTCGCCTCGCTCCCCTTTGCCAAATCGGATCTCGAAACTCTGCCGGCATTGATGGCGGCGCTGAAGGGGGCCGAAATCAGGCTCACCGGACCACGCGCTATCGAGGGACGCATCGTCAGTGTTGCAAGCGAGACCGTGATCACGAAGGAGAAGGTGGAGACGACGCAGACGCGGGTCTCGGTTCTCGCGGGTGGCGCGATTGAGCAGTTCATTCTTGAAGAGGCCCAGGGGCTGCAATTCAAAGATGCCCGTCTCGGCGAGCAGGTTGAGGGCGCAATGAAGGCGTTGCGCGCGGCACAGGATCGTTCCGGGCGCGACATCGCGATCAGCCTCGCGAACGGCGGCAATCGCGTGGTGCGCGTCGGTTACGTTGCTGAGGCCCCGGTGTGAAGGCCGCCTATCGCATGGTGCTGCCCAAGGTCGGCGAGGACAAGGTCGGCGAGGATAAGGCCCGGCTCGAAGGCTGGGTGGTGTTGGAGAATATGACGGGTAATCCCTGGAAGGATGTTGCCGTCACCCTGTCCTCGGCCTCACCGGTGACCTTCCGCCAGGCGTTGTATAGTCCCTATTACGTCAAGCGTCCGGCGAATGCACCAGCGGCCAGTCGCGTGGCGCAGGCGCCGGCCGATGATGGGCTTCTCGTCAATTGGTCCCTTGACAACGCCGGCGTTGGAGGCGACGTAAATTACCTCAAGAACACCATCGGCACCAAATACTACCAGCCTCGGGCTGCCGACGCCGTTCCTGCTCTGCCCGCCGCCCCGATGAGCGCTCCCCGAGAGCTTGCCACTGAAGCCAGCGAAGACATAGCAGGTGCGAGCTTCACGCTGTCGACGCCTGTCACTGTAAGGGCTGGTGAAAGCCTGACCGTGCCTTTCGTTGAGCTCAGCATTCCGGCGCAGAGGATGGCGTGGTATCGTGACGGCCGCAATCCCTGGCATGCCTTGTCGCTCAAGAATGACAGCCCGACCTCGCTGCCGTCGGGCGCGGTCACGGTCTATGAGGCCACGGAGGCCGGACCACTGTTCTCCGGGGACGCCCAATTCCCGCTGCTGCCCGCCGGAGACTCCCGCCTGGTCGGCTTTGCCGCTGACCAGAAAGTTCATGTTGACACCGAGCGCGGCTCGGCCTCGGCAGTGACCAGCGTCAAGGCGGTCAATGGTGTTGTCCATATCGAAAGCCGGCTGCGCCAGACCACGACCTATCGCATCAGGAACGGCTCTCCCGAGCCGCGTCAGTTGACCATCGAGCAGCCCCGGATCACGGACTGGACGCTCGTGGAACCCAGGCCTGAACAGGCGGCAATCTCGGAAAAAGCCTATCGGCTGCGCTTTGATGTCGCGGGCAACCAGCCGCGCGAGGTCAAGGTGGTGATGGAGCGTCCCTCTGTCGAAATCATTGAGGTTGGACAGCTGACCGACATCCGCGTCCGTGCGTTGATGATCGCTCCCGAGATCAGTGATGAGGCGAGGGGTCGTCTGGCAACGCTGGCGGAGGCGACAAAGGCCTGCGACGAGGCCAGGGCAGAGGTCGGACGGCTGGAGAAGCAGCGCAAGGACTCCACCAAAGATGATGAACGCCTGCGCGAAAACCTCAAAGCCGCCCCTCAGGGGTCCGATCTCGCCCGCGTTTACGCACAGAAAATGCTGACGCAGGAAAAGGCGCTGGAGCAGACCGATGAGCTGATCACGCAGGCGCGCGCGCGCCTGGAGGCAGCGCAGAAGCTGCTCGCCGAGCGTGTAGGTGCTTTGTGATCGGAGTACTGCCCAACCTGTGTGCTCACGGCTCGCCTTTGGCTCGGAATCAGCCCGTTACGCTGTCCGTCGACCAGGGATGAGAGGTGGAGCTGGCTGGTGAAGGAGAGGAGGGAAAGTTGCTGGAAACCTGTCGCGGATCGAAATTGAACGTAAGCGGCGCTGTGATGCCAGCCTGGCGTTGGTATTTTGTCGCAGGGGCAACGCTGCTCGGTGGCTGCCTGTTTGCCGCGCCCGTCGCCAGCCAGCCCCCTTCGGTTCCATCGGCGGAAGCGCAGGACCAACCAGAAACCGTCCCGAGGGAGACCGGGAAGCTCAATGCTGAGACGCTGTCGCCGTCGCGACAGCGTCCGGCCGTGCCCTTCGCGTCCCTCCTGGGGCAGCTCCCGAGGCCGGTGAAAGGTGTCCGGATCGGGCATTTCGGAGGCTTCGATTCGAGTGGCGATGTGGACAAGGGCGAGCTGCTGGTGACGGCGGCGGGTGCCCAGGTCACGGCCCCCTGTGACGGCTGGGTGATTTATGCCGGTCCCTACCCCGGCGTTGGCCAGGTGCTGATCCTGACCTCTGGCGACGGCTATCATGTCGTGATGGCGGGCGTGGAGCATATCTCGGCCCAAATCGGTCAGTTCGTGCGCATGGGGGAGGCGGTCGCGACCATGGGCTCGTCATCGGAGGGCTGGGTCGGCCGGCGCAGCGTCGGCCGGCCGGTGCTTTATGTTGAGTTCCGGAAGGACAACGTCGCGATTGACCCGGGCCCGTGGTGGGCGCCGGAGGATCCGGAGGATGGGACGCGTGGCAGATGATGCCTCACGTGAAACGGCAGTGAAGCGCAGAGGGATCAGTCAAAGACGTCCACGATCCCTTTGCTGGTCAGGCCTTCGGTGGTCCGGCGCAGTTCCGCATAGGTGGTGGCGACCAGGATGCCTGTCAAAATGTTGACAACCCATGAAACGGGGGCCAGTGCGAGGGAAAGGACCAGCCTCGAGGAGGCGGAGGAAGAAAGGCCGTGCACAAATTTCGGCGCCAGGTATCCAAGGAGTGCGCCGGCTCCAAGGGCCAGCAGGCTGGGCGCCAGCGAGATCAGCGACAGCAGCAAGGCCTTCCAGGGGTGAGGTTTCGTCAGTCGAATGCTCCGTTTCAGGCTGGCGAGGGGGCCGAGCTGCTCGATGATGCAGGCGGGAATGGCGACAAAAATCCGTCCCGAAACATAGAGCACAGCCAACGCCGCGGGGAAAATCACAGCCAGGACGGCGTAACCGACGCCCGTTGATCGAACGAAGCCGGCCACGGCAGAAAACCCCGCGATCAAGCTGAAGACGAACATGCCCAGAAATATCAGCAGGGCGATTCCGAGGATGGGCAGGGAACGCCGCAACGTCAAATCGACGATATCTGCGAGACGGAAGTCGAGGGCGCAGCAGCTCTGGTAGGCGCCACAGGTGATGATCGCCTGGACCATCGTGGCCATCACTCCCGTCACAACACCCACACCGATTTTCGGGAGCGGGCCAAGAGGCAGCAGGTTGAGCGGCAACAGCAACAGCGTCAGGCTGACGCTGATCACGAGCCAGGAGCCGAATCTGGCTTTGAAGATGGCGAGGCTTTGTCGCAGAACCATGGCCATGCGCAAAGGGGGGGCCGGCAATCGTCTCCGTTGGTGTCAGGTCCAAAGCGGCAGCGGTGAGATCCGTGGGCGGACCTGCCTCAGGCGTCGGGGACGAAAAAGAATGCACCAGCCCGGTTTCCGATGCCTTCCGCCAACGGGGCATTCCCTGCCGCCACAACAGCGTGTCGGCGTCAAGAGAGCTGGAGGCGGAAGCGAAGAGATCGCGCAGCTTTTCCTCCGGGACCAGGCCCACAGGCTTGCCGTCCGTTGCATAATACCAGTTCCCCATGCACGACCTCGACCTTTTGATGCAAGTGGCAGGGTGAGGAGTAGAGTATTACCGCCACGCCATCCTTGTTGCGCAAGGCTTGCGCCGGGTCACTATGTCGTCTGGCAGGTCATGGCTCAAGGAAGAAACGCGGTAAGCCGATCCGTTAAGCCGAGTCCCTAAGCCGAGCCCTTGGGCGCGGCTCGAAACCTGCAGGAAACCACTCTGGCAGACCGGGACAGGCAGGCATTCACTGGGTGACCCTGTGCGATGGAAGGAGCGATGGGATCCGAAATTCTCCCAGCCGTCTGTGCATCAGCACGGCATCTTCGCTCCCATGTGGCAGGGCGCTATTCATCGCAGAAATAATTGTCGATGGAGAGGGGGATACCGGTGCTGCCGATCTCTGTCAGCAGTTTCGCAGACAGGGTCGGGCCACCATTAAAGCTCGCCTGGAAGTTACCGCACCACCAGAGCGCGTCAAACTCGCAGGCCAGTGCGATAATCTGAGCTTTTCTGGAACGCAGGCGTTTGAGAAGAAATGTGAGGCCGTCTTCCAGGCATGTCCACTCAGGCTGAAATCCTTCCTCACCCTGCCCATTATATGTCCAGAATGGACAGCGCCGCCTTGTGGTTGACGGATCCTGTGATTGATCGGACGCGTGGCTTGGCTGCAGATTCAGCCGAGCTGAAATTTCAGATGGCACCAGCTGGTCACCTGTGAATCGCAGGGCCACCGTGTAGGCATGAGGGACTGGCTTATTCTCTTCGGTCATGGCACGCCTGCATTGACGAGGTTGGTGGGCCGGAATGGCGGAAGCAAGGAAGGCGACATTCGCACAGCTTCGTTATACTGTTAAACCACATGGGCGGCACCGCCGGCACCGTGTGGCAGTTGAGCGCAGAGTGACGGCCAATGGCTGGAGCAATGCCACACCCCGCCCGCGATTTTCGCTTTCGGGTCTGGCGTTCTGAGGCCGCTGTGACGGTTGGCTCTCGTGCGGGGCGTGGCCAGGATCGTTACGCTTGTTTCGGCTGCAAAGCCGACGAAAAATTGCCGGTGAAAGAAGAAATGACGGATCTTTTCGACCCCGGGTCATGCGCCATGCGTCAGCGAACGTCAGCCGCAGGCATGGGGTGATACCGGGTAATCGTATCGCGGGGGTCGGGATGGGGCAGGGTGCCTGCCAGAAGCATCGCCAGCACGTCTGCCGCCAGCCCCGCTCGGGTGCGACGTTGGCATTTGGCGTGTCGCCGGGCTAAGAAACGACGCTGAGCCGGCCACAGAATCTGGAGGCCGACCGGGGTCTTTCTGGCAGGATCGGGAGCGAAATTGGCCGTCGCGATATTCGCCATCTTTGTCATCGCCTATGCCGCGATCGCCCTGGAACACCCGCTTGGCGTCAGCAAGAGCGCGTCTGCACTGGTGGCTGCCGGCCTGCTCTGGACCAGCTACGCCATGATGTCTGGCGATCATGGCGCAATCAGCCGGCAGCTCGACGAATCCGTGACTTCCGTTGCCCAGATCGTGTTCTTCCTTGTCGGCGCCATGACGATCGTCGAGGTGATCAATGCGCATGACGGTTTTGAGGTCATTACCGCCCTGTTCCGGACCAGGAACGAGGTTCGGCTGTTGTGGCTGGTTGGATCTGTGACGTTTTTTCTGAGTGCGATCCTCGACAACCTGACGACGACAATCGTCATGGTCTCACTCATGCAGAAACTGCTGGGCCGGCGGGAGGATCGGCTGCTCTTTGCCTCGGTCATCGTAATCGCAGCCAATGCCGGGGGAGCCTGGTCGGTGATCGGCGATGTCACGACCACGATGCTGTGGATCGGCGGACGGGTGTCATCGCTCGGCGTCATGAGCGCGGCACTGCCGGCATCGATCGTCAGTCTCCTGGTTCCGCTTGCGGTGATCAGCCATTGCCGGAGGGGCAGAACGATTGCCGTGCCACAGGGGAAGGTGGCACCGCAGGGGATCGAACGGGTCGAGCGCAACCTGATGTTCTATCTCGGCCTCGGCCTTCTGATCGCCGTGCCGGTCTTCAAGGCGGTCACGGGGCTGCCGCCCTTCATGGGCGTCCTGTTCGGGCTCGGCATTCTCTGGCTGGCTGGCGAAATCATCCATCGCCACAAGGACGAAACGGCGCGGCGAACGTTGTCGCTGGCGCAGGCATTGACCCGGATCGACATGAGCGCGCTGGTGTTCTTCATCGGCATCCTGCTCGCGGTGGGCTGTCTGGAACATGCCGGCCTGCTGTCGATGCTTGCCAAATGGCTGCAGGCCATGATCGGCCGCAACGACATCATCGTCGTCGTGCTCGGTCTTCTCAGCGCTGTCATCGATAACGTGCCGCTGGTCGCCGCGACGATGGGGATGTACGACCCATCAAGCTTCCCGGCCGACAATTTCATCTGGGCGTTCATCGCCTATTGCGCAGGAACCGGCGGATCAATCCTGATCATTGGCTCGGCTGCAGGCATTGCCGCGATGGGGATCGAGAAGATCGAGTTCTTCTGGTACGTGCGGCGGGTGTCTCTGCTGGCGCTGCTCGGTTATGCCTCGGGGGCATTGGTCTATGTTCTGCAGTACCACCTGATGCACTGATCCTCCCAGTGCTGCACGGGTCCAGATTCGAGGCACGCGGGTTTTCGAATGGGGCCACGGGATTTCACACAGACGTGCGGCTGGGTGAAAGCCGCCAAAAAAATAGAACGGGGAGGGGTTTGATGTGGGTGCCCTTTCCGAACAGAACCGCTGCAATCGTCCATAGGTCGAGTTGTTGGAGCCATCGGAGGCCCGCCGAGAACTCAAGCCGCGCCGGCTTCAAGGGGCTAGCCGAACCTCTGCGACGAAGGCGAGAGCCAGCCCTGCGAGATCCTCAGAATATCTACCCACTCGATTTGGCAAAAAGGAACCAGTTTCGCCTTGCTCGGATCAGTGGCATCGATTGTGGGCTGTTGTGGTGACCATCGGGCAAGGTCGACAGGTACAGTCAGCGGGATGCGCGGAACGCTCGCCGAGGTGTGGTCTCGCGAGCGAAGCGCCAGCGCTTCCAGGAGCAGGAAAACGGCAGACGGAAAGGAAAACGCTGACGGACGCGAAAATATTCAATAGAATCAATGTTAAACGGAGGTGGTTCAGGTGCCACGTCGGTTCGAATAGCGGCGGGAATCGCCCGGGGACGGCTGGATGGCAATGTTTCAGGTCTCAGGTCCTGAAGTTCCTGAGTGTCCTTGAAATTTCCCCATGGTTTACTGGATTTGACCGTGAAGTCTGGCCAAGCGTATTCAAGGCCAGGAGATTTCTGTGCAGTCGGTGTGTCGCCGGAACTTTGACGGGCCGTCGAGAATGTGGTAGGGGCATCTGCCGATGCATTGTCCTCACTACATGGAGGTAGTGTCATAAGTTATGGCGACACGGGCTGTAGAGGATGCTGAGAAAGCCGCAGGCAATCCAAGGAAGCACCGTGTAAGCATCGAGACCGCCGCTCGTGTCTTTCTCGATCCATTTGCGGTTCTTGCACCGGACCGCATTGAGGGCGGCGAATACCGATGGGAAACCACCGGAATCGTGGAGGGCCATTTGTTGCTGGTGGTCGCCCATACCTTCCCGGACGATGACGATGGATGCGAGATCATCCGCATAATTTCAGCAAGGAAGGCGGAACCGAGAGAGAAGACGTTATGAGCAAGACAGTTCGCTATGAACTCGACCTGGACAGTCCGCCGCCACTGACGGAACAGCAGCAAGCCGAGATCAGGGCCCTGGCCGAAATGCCAGACAGTGCCATTGACACCAGCGATATCCCGCCGCTGTCCGAAAAATTCTGGAAGAATGGCATTCGCAATCCCCTCCTCAAGCCTACGAAGACCGAGACCACAGTGCGGATGGATTCGGACGTTCTGGCATGGCTGGAAAGCCAGGGGCAGGATTACCATACGCGCATGAATGACATCCTTCGGGACGCGATGTTGCGGGCAATTCGGAGATCACCCCTGTGAGAATGTGACCGCGTGTGATCGCAAGGCTTCGGTCCTCCACGTCACGAATGCCGCCGAACGGCATACCGCGCTGGTGCTGGAACATCCACTTGCCTCGTGACGGGTGACCAGGTGGCTTTCAGCCGATGCCGGGACGAGGTCACCAGGCTGTGTCGCGCGGGTTGTGGAAGTCGCGCTGCGCATGCTCATTTGATGAGTGTTGCTGGCTGAGCAAATCCGCGTAAATATGGCGGTAAAAGATTTCCCGTTTCCCTTTCCCATCGATTGCTAAGGACAGCGGGAAAGGGAAAGCGGAAAGCCCCGCTATGGCGCCGTGGAGCACGGCCGCTACCGTGGCTACCGGGGACCACCGTGCACCGTGGTCTGACAGGCTTTCAATCGGCTGGAGAAGGCCACTGGGGCCCGCTAAGAGGCGACAAGGACCAGATGGGGCGGCGTGTGGCATCTCTCGACAGAGAGGTTCCCGCTGGCGGGCTGGAGACCGACTTGTTTGGTTGCCCAGGTGCGCGATCGTCGCTTGTGACGGCTGTGGTCGGACTTTCCAATGCCTCCAGCGATCGCCAATGTTGCGATGTGCGCAGAGAGGTTGGATGCGTCCATTTTCTATACGTAAGGCAGTGATTACTAATTACTAATCATACACCATCAACGCCAATTGCAAAGCGAATCCACAACTGTGGAAAGCAGGGCTGCGCAGGTCGAGCTTATATTCGAACGACGATGCTGGGGCGGCAGGTATCGCGAGCGACATTGCTGGTATCGAACGGAATCAAAGGAGAGATTGCATATTCCCAAGGACGGGAGCGTTTCTGGAGGGCTTCAAGCTGCAATCAGTGAGTTCGGCATTCCAGCTGTGATCTCGCTGTGTCGTGACGAACGCCGAATTCTGCTTCCCGCAACTTCCGGCAAACTCCTCCGTTCTTCGCCAAATTTCGTGCCCACCAGACCGCGCGCTCTTGAAATGCCACTGGGCGCGTTCAATCAACGTTCAATCAGTGGGTCCGAACCCGTAACTGATGTCTATGTTGATAGCGCAATTATTGCCTTAGATCTTACAGGAAGGACATTGCTCAATGAATGGGATCTGGCAATGAAGGTGGCTGAGAGTAAGCATTAGCCTTGTTTGACTACATTGTGCCAACTGTTGAGGGTTGCCTTCCAGAACTCATAAGCATCCAAGCTTGTGATTTATTGGTGATCAGCCGGTTGACCGCCAGTCTTGCGCCAATTACCATGGGCCGTCAACTTCAACATAGGGGCTTCCGCAGCGCCCGCAGTACACATGGATCAACTTTTTAGATTTGGCGTAATCAGGCCAGATAGAGCGGTTTCCGGTCACATGGAACCGTATCCAGCATCACGAATAAAGTTCACGCATTCCTCATCACTGATCTCCCGAATCGTTTTGCGAATAGTTCTCACTATCGATTTCTTGGTTTT
>WQYW01000061.1 GCA_009781045.1 Alphaproteobacteria bacterium | reverse complement strand
CCGGCGGTATTATTTGCCGACAATCTGAATTAAATGTCGGAAAACTGTTGTACTAAGGTCACATTATTCCCCTCGTAACCATGCTACCGAAGGGGCAGTCGGGGTGCGATTCAAACTGAATCGCACGACCGCACGAATCACCAACATCGTCCTGCACATAGCTCCCGTTTCGGCAAACTTCTCAGTCCGGTTTGCCAGTGGATGTTTTGGCTTCAAGCTTCTCTCGAGCGCTTTCTGCAAGCCGCTTGCGGTTTGCAGCCTTTGTATAACGCTGGACCTCGGCAAGCGTGCTCCAACCTCCCCATGCCATAAGTTCATGCTCGGTGCAGCCGGCTTCCGCGAGTCGCGTCGCGTTTGCCTTCCGAAGTCCGTGCGCCGTGTACCCCTTCGGAATACCAGCCTCATCAGCCCGGTTCCTGAACCACTTGCCGAAGCCGTTCCCACTCAGAGGCTTCCCCGAATCCGTTGTCAGAAACGTCGGGTACTCGAACGCCATCGCATCAATGGCGGCCTCCAACTCGGGCATGACCGGGATTTGAACAAGCATCCCGGTCTTTCTCTGCTCGATCGAGAGAGTGCCGGATCGAATATGCTGCCGCCCCATACGCAGAACGTCGCCCCTCCTCTGCCCCGTATTCAGGAGCAGCTCCAACGCCAGCCGCGCCTTCGTACCAAGCGGATGGCATTCCCTGTATTTCGCAATGTGCTCTTCTTCCCACGTCGGGAAGCCTTTGGATTTTACCTTGATCCGCGCCACTCCGGCTGTTGGATCATCTCGCCTCATCCCAATCTCCACAGCGAACTTCATCAACCGCTTCAGCAGGCGCAGCCAGTTATTCGCAGCCCAGGGCTTGGCCGCACGCTGGCCCAACATCTCCACAATTTCCTTGCGCACGAGTCCGACGATCGCACGCGGACCATAATCTCTCCGGAGCCGTTCAATCTCGATCCGGTAGCGTGTCTTCGTGGCGGGGGCCAACTGCAAATAGCCTGCGGAAGCATAATACCGCACAGCCAATGTATCGAAATCTTCGTTCCGAACCGAATTTGCTCCCGAACCTGCCGGGCAAGCCGGGCCGCTCAAGGCCACAGCATACGCGTTCATGAACTCTTCGGACCAGGGAGTGCCAGGCAACGCAACTCGCTCATATCCAGGACGACGAAAATAGAAACGCGGCTTCCCGTACCTGTCGGTGAAGCCATGCGTGTACGGCGGCTTCTTCGCTTGCATTTTCCAGCTCATTCAGCGCCTTGTCATTTTCCACATCCCTCATCATTCGCAGGGAAGATTAATATCCGAATAGGGAACGACCAACAATTCGCAGCATCAAGAGGGAAGCGACAGGACACTGGTTCACACGATCCTACGTTAGCTGACATCAGCACAGGAAGCGCTGCAGTCTGAGATGGGAGTCGCACCGCAGTCGCACAGGTCGACGCGTCGACGAGCCTGTGCTTTCGTAGCCGCATCCGGAAATCAGGTCCGGCAGGCTCCTTTCCCTGACGGAGGTCAACAGGGTGTTGCATCGCCAACCGCAGCATTTCTTTCGAGAGCCAGACCCGGGCGACACCGTTTCGTCCCCGATGTGGCCCCGGGCTGCCTCGCACACGCAACCCGCGCGGCAATCCGGCCTGTTGCGGAGGTGCCGAAGCAGAAAAGGGAGCAAGGCCATGTCCGTACGGACTGGACCACCCGACGCCAGCGCACGACGCCAGGCAATTGGCCACAATCAGTTTCATGATTTTCGATTTTGCACACGGCAGTGCCGAATTTTTTCTTCGAAACCGCAAAATCCGTGTGATCTCCAGCGCCAGCCCCGAGCCCCCTGTAGCCATTGCCGCGGCTCCGTTTTACGCCAGGCTGCGATCGCCGTGCTTGAGCTGGCCGCCTGGGGTGCGAACAGGCCAGGGTCTGGCGCACACTCCCATCCTTTACCGAAAGGGAGGTCAGCACTGTGGTGGGGCGGCGCCGCCCTCCCTCCTCGCGCCGCTGTGCCTCCGATGGATCGCAACGGGCCTGGAGGTCTGTCAGGGAGCGTGGAGCCGTCCCGGACAGCGGCAGAGTGCGGCGCCTGGGCTTGTCAGCACAACGATTTCTGAGGCTTTTGGGGTTTTTTGCCCTCCCGGAACCTTGACATCAGGCAGGTTGCGGCTAGGTTCGGGCCAAATTCGCGGACCGTCTGAGCGGTTCCCGCTGCCCTCCCGTTTGACAGAAGGTTCCCCAGCATGGCCAAAGCGGTCACCATCAAGGTCAAGCTCGTGTCCACCGCCGACACCGGCTTTTTCTACGTCGCCAAGAAGAACTCCCGGACCATGACCGACAAGCTGGTCAAGAAGAAATATGATCCGGTGGCGCGCAAGCACGTCGAATTCCGAGAGACCAAGATCAAGTAATTCCGTTTTATTGTCAACAGCTTGACGGAATATTCCGGGTCCCGCATGGCAGCCGGGCGGGTTCACGTCAGGTGGCCGCGCCCAATGTCGGTCCAGACGGCATACTCTGTGCTGCGGTTCAAGCGGTGAAAGCCGGATCACTCCGGCTCTCCGCTGCCGCTCGGGCTTTGCGGGCGATCTTGCCCTCAAACGGGCGGTGCTCTGCCCCCGCGACAATCCTCCCGGATTGCCCAGAGTTTCCACGCTCGGCGCCCTGGAATCTCACGCCGGATCACACCCGCCGATCGCTCGAGCAGCTCCCCCAAGGGCCGATCTCATGGGAAATTCCACGCATCCTCCAGGTCGGTGAGCCGTGAAAGAATAATCGCCAATTGGCGCGGCCTGAGCGGGAAAGTCCTCTCGCCGAGCGATTTAATTATTTGCAATTTTTCCTCACGTCTCCTCAGCCGTCTTTCTCGACGACCCGGGCCATCGTCAATCGCCGTCGACACACGCTCACGCCGCGCCGACAATGACACCTGGTCCTGCGTTCACCGCAGGTATCGACGGCACCAGGAGCCAAATTGGATCGATGAAGGAGAAAGGTGCCGTCCTGTCCCGCAAGGCCCACCCACCACGGTGCTCAACATCCGGCCAGGCTCGGATCACCGCAGTGACACATGTGGGTGAGAAGCAGATGGTGAACGGTGCTCGGCCTCGGGGCCGAGAGGGAGGCCAGTCGCATTCTGGCGCGCGTGACCCAGCGCTCCTGGGATGATCCTGGTCCCGACGAAGGCATGATGGTCCAGACCCAGGCCAAAAGCGGCAGCCCAGGTTGAGAGAGTGAGGGGCGAATAGAGAATCTCGTGCCGCGCCGCACGCTGCACCCCGGGCAGGATCGATGGGCTGATATTGAAATATGACCCATGGTGCGAATGAGCGGAGCAGACGGCACAGTGCCCAAGCCGACAAGTCGTATCGCAAAGTCGCTGAACGAGGAACTCTTTGGCAAAAAACGGGCCGAGCGACAGGAACTATCAGGATGAAGGCAGTGGAAGTGCACCTCCACAAAGGCCACGTCCGCTCCACAGCCACAGCTCGGGGTTGCAGCGGCAGTCAGCAGTCAGCCACTCTTGCGGCGCATATCTTTAACCTTTGACGGCTGCATCAGGTTGGTGAGCCATGTGCCCACGCACCGAATCCAACCCGGAATCGGCTGCTGAGGATGGGGTTCCCCCCCAAGGGCCACTTCCAGATTGGAAAACATGTCTTCGATGGCGGCGTCGTGGAACCGCCGTATGAACAATGGCCACAAAATGCGGCCTCGGGCATCAAGCTCAGCCTCAATGGTGTGGCGTATCACCGAACGTTCCCGCTCGACATAGATAGATACCGGGGTTGGCGAGTGGAGGGCGGGCCTGGCTGACTTCAACCACATCGAATTGGTGCCAGCCAATCAGCGGTGAGCCCGGCGCGAACTGGAAACGGACTCTGCGGCCGGGTTCATGCGCGATGACGTCATAGCGGATAGGACCGTGCCCGCCCATCGATCCAACCGTCAGCCCTCGATCGAGGAGCATCGGCAACACGATGCGCGTGGTCCAGATTCGGTCATCAGACGAAGCAAGCGTCTCCAACAGATCACCAAGCTCGGCCATAGCGGCCGGAATGATCCGCTGGTGGATGTTCACAATCGGGTAGGAGGGCATGGCCTCACCTTTCTGACGCTATTTGCCTGACCTGGGTCATTCGACATGCAGCATAATGGTTCCAGACTGGCGCTACCGTCGTCCATGAAACCGGGATCAGGTTTCCCACAGGCGAAGACCAGACGGAGCGAGTGTGGATCGGCGGGTCGGCCGTCCGTGAGATCGGGATCACTCAGTCAGCCCTCAGCCATAATCCTCTTTGCTGCCCTTCCGGATTGCGCCGACCAAAACACCCAATTGATCGCTGCCCCACGGGTCCGGGTGGGCCGACGCCACGACGACATTCGCTGAGCTGAGATGCTGAGATCGCATTTCCAGGAAGAAACTCTTTTCAACCAGGCGCACGAGCTTCGACTGCAGAGCAGCACATTCTTCCCGACATAGCTGAACCGGATCCGTAAACAATCCGCATCGCACCCGCACGCTACGAAAATGGCCCCCCTTCCGAGGGGCCACTTTCACATTTTCCTGCTGGCCCCGGCTTTGCCGAAGAACTGGAGGCGCACTTCAGATCGCCAGGTCATGCTACCGGAAAAACCGACAGATCAGTAGCGCGCGACGGCCGGGCCACCGAACCTGTAGTTCAGGCGAACAAGGCCCATGTCGATGTTCTGACGCCCCACGCGCGCATCTGCAGTGTAGCTCCCACCCGCATCGACGTAATTTTCCGAAAAGTTCTGGCCGGCGACAAAGACATGGTTCCACTCCAGACCCAATGACCAGTTGGGCGCAAAACCATAATCAAGGCCGACACCAACCGTGCCGCCCCACTTGGTGAGGCTTCCCGAAGCTGTGTAAAGGGTAGAACCGTCAAGAGCCACTTCCTTGCTATCAATCTTGTTGGATACAACAGCACCACCACCCTTGACATAGAGCAGCACATTGTTCCACGCATAGCCAATCTGACCCGTGAACAGGCCAAACGAGTTCACGTGGACGGTGCCGGTCTCGGTAGAGCCGGGCCAATTCTTTGTCACATCTGCAGAGAAATCAGCCCAGTTGCCCTGGCCTTCAACGCCAAATACCCAGTTCGACAACTGCCAACGATACCCGATCTGGCCACCGAAGGTTCCGCCATTTCCACTGAAATCGTCGTATACATCGGGGTTGGCATTACGAACCCGCGTCCACCCGCCCCCGCCATTAAGACCAAGATAGAGCCCGCTCCAGTCATAAATCGCAGAGACCATGGCCGGTGCCTTCGAATAGATCGGAGCAACAGCCAGATCCGCCGCTGACGCCGGCGCACAAACCCCCAGAACCAGCAGGCTGGCGCCCGCAAATAACAGCTTCCTCTTCATGCCCATAACTCACACTCTCACTGAACAGATTGCACGCGGCCCAAGGCCTTACAAATTCGGGTAAAACGACTCCGCCTCACTCATTCCCGAATACATCGTGCTGTAACATAGTTCAGCAGGATAGAATGTAACTCTGGAACAACACTCCCGGCGTTCAACCTGTGGTTGTCGGCACTGAATACCGTCTGGGCAGATGATCCCAGATCCGGTCCCGTGAGTCTGTTCCGGTTTCGCTCACCACAAACATGCACTGGAATGCGCATCTGCCTGAATTTTAAGGGAAATCCGAAACGTCCCCGCAGTCTTGATAAGGAAGTCAGTCAGTTCTGGCAGGACCGCAACAGCGACTGGCGAGCTGAACACATTTTCGTGAGCGGTATTCCCATCCCGCTCCAGTGCAGTATGGCCATCTCCATAGGTGGAAAGACCGCTTCCCGATTTTCGCGAGGCGATCTTCCAGGCTGGTCCGTTGTCAGACAGTCCGACAGAGATACCCTGTTGTGATTCTCTATCCGTACTCCGGCAAAATCAGTAACGTGCGATGACCGGGCCGCCGAACCTGTAATTCAGGCGGACCAGAGCCATGTCGACATCCTGACGACCGGTGTGCATAGTTTGTGTGCTGGTCGTCCCATCGGCAATGGCAGCACTCCAGGTATTGTCCTGCCCAGACAGGAAGATGTGGTTCCACTCCAGGCCAACCGACCAGTTCGGCGCAAAGCCAAAGTCCATACCGACACCAACCGTGCCGCCCCACCTGGTTTCATTCGCCCAGGCTGTCCCGACGAGGCCGCCCGCATCCACCGTCCTGACGTCATATTTGTTATTCACGACAGCGGCGCCGCCCTTGACATAGAGCAGAACATTGTTCCAGGCAAAACCTGCCTGCCCGGTCAATAAGCCAAAGGAGTTGGTGCGAGTCCTGTCATACTCCACACCACCGGGACCAAGGTCTTCCGGCGAACTCCGATCTTGCGCCACCGTCCCCGAAAAATCGGCCCAGTTGCCCTGCCCCTCAATGCCGAACACCCAGTTCGACAACTGCCAGCGGTAGCCCACCTGACCGCCGAAGGTGCCGCCATTTGTCTTGAGGTCGTCAGAATATCGGTCACCCGGAATGATGTACCTGTTGGCATCCACCCGGCTCCAGCCGCCTCCGCCATTGAGACCGATATAGAGCCCACTCCAGTCATAAATCGCGGAGACCATGGGCGGTGCCTTGGAATAAACCGGAGCAGCAGCCAGATCCGCCGCTGACACGGGGGCTGCAGCACCGAGCGCCAGAACACTGGCAGTGAAGAAAAAAAGGGACTTTTTCATGGCAATAACCCGCTGTTTATAAACGAAAAATGTGACGCCGCGACGCACTGGACGTCGCCTACCACAACCTCTGCGGGATATTTAATTAATTATGCGGAAGTTACAGAAATTTAATCTTGCCGCCACTCTCATCAGACGGGCGCCCTTTCGGGCTCTGTTCTGCGTTAATTTTTGTCTTACAATCCAATGACTTCGCGCTGACGCCCCCCCCTTTTTTTTTCCGAACGCTTGCGGCGGCTGGCCGGGTCCGCATTTAATATTTCGCGTTTAATTTACCACTTTACTGCGCACGCTCCGGGCCTCGCGCTGAATGCGCGAAGTCTGCCGCAATCCCTCCCGACAAACCCACTCCACGCGGCAGCGCGTGGGCCAATTTTCATTTTTCCGCGCCACTTTCGGCGAGCCCGGGGTTTGCGCAAAATCAGCAACCCGCTTGCCGCCCAGCAGCACCAGGGGAGCTGCCCGAGCGCGAGCCGTGCCCGCAAAAACCTCCCCCCGAGATTTGCGCGAATGGCGTCCCGTGGCCGCGCGGCGCCTCGAACACGTGCTGCCAGCACCGCCTCGAAGGGAATAATTTCCTGTTTTATCGCAAGGACCTGCGATGCCTGTCCCACGGTTTCTGTGCGTCTTTTCCGGCTCCCGGCACATTGACATCCGCGAGGTTGCGGCCTGGCAGCGCAAGGCGGCCTGGTGTTCGAAATTCCGCAGAGCCAGGGGGGATTTTTCGCAGATCGTTGCGGTTTTGCCATTTTCCCGGTGCTCGCTGGTTTTCAGCGGGTATGCACAGCGATGTTTCACCAGGAGAAGCCTTCTGTCGTGCGCCACAACCCAGACCCACGGCAATCTGCATTGTTCTGCGGTCAGAGCAATCGCGAAACCGTTTTGGCGCGCGGGAAACGGCCTTTCCACGAGGATTTTCAAAGCCCTTTGAGGCGCAGCTGGCGCAGTGCTGTGCAATCAGGATCGACCGGATTGTCCTACGCCGCCTGCGCCACCACCCGGTTGCGCCCATCGCGTTTGGCGCGATAGAGCGCGGTGTCGGCGCGCTTGAGTACATCGCTTGCCGCCTCGCCCTTCTTCTCCAGCGCCGTCAGCCCGATCGAGATCGTGACATCGACCTTGCGGGCGCCCCGGTTGATCGTGAAGGGTTGAGAGGCGACCAGGCTGCGCAGACGCTCGGCGATCCCGCTGGCAGCAGCCAGAGTGGTGTCGGGCATGACCACCACGAATTCCTCGCCGCCGTAGCGGCAGGCCAGATCGGCTCCGCGCACGGATTCGCGCAATCTTGTGGCGAACTCGCGCAGCACCTCGTCCCCGACATCGTGACCATAGGTATCGTTGATCACCTTGAAATGATCGATGTCGATGATCATCAGCGCCAGCCGTTTGCCGCGCGAAGCCGCCTGTTCCGACAGCGTCGTCAGATGCATTTCGAGGTAGCGGCGGTTATGGAGGCCGGTCAGCGAGTCGGTGACCGCCATCTCGATGGAGGTCTGCACATTGTCGCGCAGACGATCGGTATAGCGGCGGCGGCGGACCTGGGTCCGGGCGCGCGCCAGGAGTTCGTTCTTGTCGACCGGGCGCAGGAGATAATCGTTGACCCCGATCTCAAGTCCGCGCAGGAGGCGGGTGCCGCTATCGGCATCGGCAATCGCCACAATCGGCAGATGGCGGGTGCGCTCCAGCGCCCGCACCTGGCTGCACAGGCGCAAGCCGTCGAAATTTTCCAGCCCCAGCGACACGATCAGGAGATCGTAATCGCCGACCGCAGCGTGATAGGCCGCGTCGGGCGCATGGGCCTCGACCTCGACCATATGTTCCAGCGCCAGCAGCGTCGCCAGACGGTTGCAGGAGGCTGGCCGATCGTCGACCAGAAGAATGCGACCGCCGGTGCCCGAATCGGTGACGGCGCTGCGTTCCGGAGCCTGGCCGGCCAATTCGAGCGAGGTCAGCACGCGCATGCGCAATTCGTCGGTCATCATTTTGAGCCGCGTCAGCGAGCGCACGCGCGCAATCAGCATGACCTCAGAGACCGGTTTGGTGAGAAAATCATCGGCGCGCGCTTCCAGCCCGCGGACGCGGTCGGCGGGGCTGTCGAGCGCTGTCACCATCACCACGGGAAGATGGTGGGTGGTGGGGTCGGATTTCAGGCGGCGGCAGATGTCGAAGCCGTCCATGTCCGGCATCATCACATCGAGGAGCACCATGTCGCATTCGCCGCGACGACAGATTTCAATCGCTTCCGCCCCGTTGCTGGCTGTCAGCACATCGAAATACTCGGCCGAAAGCTGCGCCTGCAGCAATCTGAGATTGGCCGGAATATCATCGACAACCAGGATACGCCCGGACACTGAACTTCACTCCTAGCCGATGAAGCGCTGAACCGTCTCGATGAATTTTCCAACCGAGATCGGCTTGGAAAGATAGGCTTCGCATCCCCCCTCGCGGATCCGCTCCGCATCCCCCTTCATTGCAAAAGCCGTTACGGCAACGACCGGAATGTTGCGCAATTCCGGGTCATCCTTGATCCATCGTGTGACTTCGAGACCCGACACCTGAGGCAACTGGATATCCATCAGCACCAGATCCGGACGGGTCCTGCGCACAAGGTCCAGTGCCTCGTGACCGCTGCTGGTGCCCGAGGTTGCATAGCCATGGGCCTCCAACAGGTCACGGAAGAGCTTCATGTTGAGCTCGTTGTCTTCCACAATGAGGACGGTCTTGGGCATTCCGCCTCTCTTTGGCGGCGAAAGAGATGGTTGCATGTGTGGCAGCCCCCCTTCAGCCAGCGCTTCAAGAACTGGATTCAAACTAATCGATGATTTACTCTGCTTTCGTTAATCGCAGCCATCACCTTTATACGACGTCGTTTACAATTCCTTGCCCAATATCATGGGACTTTTCCCATATTATGCGACTTTTCCAAGGGATCCTTGAACGATCGGGATCCCGCAAATCTCCCGGGCAGATACCGCCCGGCATCGTCCCGAAATATACCGCTCCCCTTTCCCGCACCGAGCCCGCTCAATGTCCCAGGACCCTCGCGAAGCCGCTGAAATCGTTGCCATTCAGGCCCTTTCCTTTGTCGCCGGCACCCCCCACCAGCTGGGCCGGTTCCTGGCTGAAACCGGCATCGGTCCCGACACCTTGCGGGGTACCGCGAGCGACCCACGCTTTCTTCTCAGCGTGCTGGATTTTGTCCTGAAGGATAACGAAATCGTGAACAGTTTCGCGATCGCGGCTGAACTTACCCCAGACACTGTTGCCGCCGCGCATCAGCTGTTGCGGGATGCCCTGGGGGACAGACGCTGGGAGCACCAGGAAACGTGAGCACAGCGCAGTCCCCCCCGGGTACAGGCTTCTGCCGGGACTGCCTGGCCGACACCGGCTTTGGTGCCCTGCGCTGCGGCCATTGCGGCTCGCCGCGCCTGGTGCGCAATCCTGACCTGGCGAAACTGACGCTCGCCCATGTCGACTGCGATGCCTTTTACGCCGCCGTGGAAAAGCGCGACAATCCGGCGCTGGCCGACAAGCCGGTGATCATCGGCGGCGGCAAGCGTGGCGTGGTCGCCACCGCCTGCTATATCGCCCGCACCTACGGTGTCCATTCGGCAATGCCGATGTTCAAGGCACTGGCTGCCTGCCCCCACGCGGTGGTGATTGCCCCCGACATGGCCAAATATGTCGCGGTCGGCCACGACATCCGGGAAGCCATGCTGGCGCTTACACCGCTGGTGGAACCGCTTTCGATCGATGAGGCCTTTCTCGATCTTGCCGGCACCACGTCTGTCCACGGCATGATTCCGGCCAAGGTGCTGGCACGTTTTGCGCAGCGTATTGAGCGCGAGATCGGCATCACGGTGTCGGTGGGCCTGTCCTGCAACAAGTTCCTGGCCAAAATCGCCTCCGACCTCGACAAGCCGCGCGGCTTCACTGCGCTCGGCCAGGACGACGCGATCCCGCTGCTGGCGGACAAGCCCGTCGGCTTCATCTTTGGCGTGGGACCTGCAACCGCGCAGCGCCTGATGCAGCGCGGCTATCGCAGCGTTGCCGATCTCCAGCGTGCCAATGAAATCGACCTGTTACGCCAGTTTCAGGGCGAGGGACGGCGGCTCTGGCAACTGGCGCGCGGTATCGACCATCGCCCGGTGGTACCCGAACGCGCTGCCAGGACGATTTCCAGCGAGACCACCTTCGAAACCGACATCCGCGATCAAGCCCACCTCGAAAAGATCCTGTGGCAGCTGGCGGAAAAGACCTCGGCCCGCCTCAAGGACAGCCAGCTGGCGGGCTCGACGATCACGCTCAAGCTCAAGACCGCCGATTTTCATCTGCGCAGCCGCTCGCATTCGCTCGGCGCGCCGACGCAGCTTGCGGCGAAGATCTTTGCGGTGTGCCGCGAGATGCTGGCCAAAGAGGCTGACGGCACTGCCTTCCGCCTGATCGGAGCCGGCGTCAGCGCACTCCACCCCGCGCATGCCGAGGACATTCCCGACCTTCTCGACCAGCGCAGCGCCCGCGCCGAACAGGCCATCGATGTGCTGCGCCGGAAATTCGGCGACAGCGCCGTGATTCGCGGCATCGCCTATAAGGGCCCGGAAAAGCCGTAAACCCAAATTCGGGAAAGGAACGGGCGCGGAAGGGCCGGCGCCCGCAGAACGAAGAGAAAGGGGGAATCCTGCCTGCCGCACGATTCTCCCCTGCTCTCACTCAACTCTGATCTGCCTATTTCTTGTCCGGGCAGAGTCCGCGATAGATCACGCCACCCAGTACACCACCGATCAGGGGAGCAACCCAGAACATCCACAACTGGGTCAAGGCCAGACCACCGGCAAACAGCGCCGGTCCGGTGCTGCGCGCCGGATTCACCGAGGTATTGGTGACAGGAATGCTGACAAGGTGGATCAGGACCAGCGCCAGACCGATGGCCAGCGGCGCGAAGCCCGCAGGGGCCTTGTCCGACGTTGACCCCATGATGACGAACAGGAAGATCATGGTCATCACCACTTCCATGATGAAACACGCCAACAGGCTGTAATGGCCCGGCGAATGCTCGGCGTAGCCATTGGAGGCAAAGCCGGCGCTGACATCGAAGCCGGACGCCCCGCTGGCAATCACATAAAGCACTGCGGCACCGATGATGGCACCGACAACCTGTGCGATCACATAAGGCAGGACCTCACCTGCCGGAAACCGCCCGCCGGCGGCAAGACCGACAGTCACCGCCGGGTTGAGATGGCATCCTGAGATATGGCCGATGGCGTAGGCCATGGTGACCACGCTCAATCCGAATGCCAGGGATACCCCGAGCAGACCAATCCCGACATTGGGGAAGCCTGCGGCGATCACCGCGCTGCCACAACCAGCGAAGGTGAGCCAGAAAGTGCCGATCGCTTCGGCTGCAATTTTTTTAACCACGGATCTCGTCTCCTGTATTTGCTGTCCGCGCTGCATTCATCAACACCCGCGCCCTGAACCAGGGATTAATGTGCAAGGCCCGGCACATCAAATTGAAACTCGATTTCGGCAAACCCTGACTGGCTGTCAACCTTTGAAAAACCGCGAACCCGGCCGCCAGGGGCAGACCCGATCCTGCCGTGAGCGAGCGGCCGGTTTCGCCCGACTTGAAGGACAACGCGCGCAATCCTTCACAGACACAACGCTGCAGAATTCCAGACCCGGTCTGCCGAACACACGGCCTGACACGGGAACGCGGTACTCTCGGCACCGGATTGCCAGCTGACGATACCACCGGATCCAGGCGGTAAAATTCGCCGCTCCTGTGAAAACCCGAAGGGGAGCCTGGCATCCAGACAACAGAACGCGCCGCCCCGGCACTCCTGTCACAATACGCGAATCAATCCGGCTGCAGGGAGGTGTAACGCCATCCGGTTAAGGATCCGTGCGCCAATTCCCATCCCGGCTCTTCCCCCGAAGTCTTTCCTGTCCAGGCGTCACGACACTTTGAGGACAAGGCTTGAGGGCAAGGCTTGAGGGCAAGGCCGGCAGGACAGCGGCGCGCCCCGCTCCCAGCTGTCGCTTGAGGTATGACCGCAGGATTTGAACCTGAACCCCTGCGCAATCGAAAAAATTTTTCCGGCGGCGGATCAGGCGGCATTGGCGAAAACAGACCGGCGGCTTTCCAGGCGGCTGCAGGCCTTGGCGCAAGGCACCGGGAAAGCCAAGGGGGCGGCCTCTTCAACCAGAGCATCCCGGCGCGGGTGCGAGGCCGCGGGCGGCCCGACGGCTCTTTGGGACTTCCGTCAGGACAACAGCCAGCACGGGCGTCGCCGCCGGAGTTGCCGGAACCAGGGTTGCAGGATCCAGGGTTCACGGTCCTGCTCCCCCCTTGAGAAGCCGTTTGAGGAATAATCTCCTGCGCACCGGCCCGCACAAGGGCGGGACAATCCCAAAAACGTTCCTGCCCCTGTGGATTCGTCTGTTTTGCCCGGCTCCCTACTTGCAGGGTCTGGCGTCCTTGACCTCGAACTTGTCGATCCCGCCTGACAGCACGAAATCGTTGTAATCCAGCACAATCGCCCGCGACACGCCGTTTTCGTACAGCTCGAAGGACATCGCGTAGAGCGGCGTCTGCTCGCCCTCCCTGCGCTTGGCATCGCGATCAAAATAGCTGACCGTCACCGGCCAGCGGGTCTGCGACTTCATCTGCTCGCTGCCGATGGACGGATCGGGCGACGTCACCGGACGATCGGGCGGAATCGGCTGTCCGATCACAGCCATGGTATCGTAGACCTTCTCGCCGTTACCCGAGCCGTCATAGACATTGAGTTCCAGGAGCGACTTGCCCTCCCTGGCCGCGTCAATGATACGCTGGATCTGCTCGGTCGGAAACACGATCGAGCCATCGAGCGTCAACGTCTTGGAGCTGGGCTGCCTGAGCCTGACAATGATGTGGTCGCCGCTGCGTTCGGCGGTGCCATCGACCTGACTCGTGCTGACCTCATTGGTGAGGGTCTCAATCCGGAAGCGAAAGCTCTTGCCTGAGGCGTCCTCCCAGGAGGTGGAGCGCAGGTCGCTGATTATCGACTTGCCCTCGCCATTGTCGAGTTCAGACACCTGGCGGAATTCGGAACTGTAGCCTTCGCACACCGAGCCCGTGAAATTATAGACGATCCGCCCACGTGCGGCACCGATGGCATTGCCACGCGACTTCAGGAGATTGAGGTTATAGAGCGCCTGATGCGCCAGAAACGGCCCGTTCGCGGCGGCGGCTGCGCAAACCAGCCCCACAGGAGATACGAGGGCGGCCACGCCAAACGCCGTCACGACCAGTGAGGTCCGGCAAAAATGCATCATTTCCGTTGTTCCCACATGAAAAAGCCAGGCCACGGATCCGGCCGGCCGTACCCTACTGATGCTTCCGCCGGCTCGCAACCACCGTAACGATCACAGGAAACTGCAGCTCCCGCCCCTTTTTCGCTCCCCGTGATCCAGCCTTCCGGCTCCCCGCAAAGCGCACACGCCCGAAAGCCGCCCACCGTGGCCATCAGGCCTCCCCCTGGACCCTTCGCAATCGATCCCCGGGGGGGGCGACGGCGCGCGACGGCGCCGACACAGCTTGCTTCTCCCCAGCCAATCGGCGAAACAGAAAGTGGCAATTCCTTCATGGTAAAGAAGAGGGGCAGGAAGATATGACAGGCATGGTGGAGCGCAAGCTGGCGACACTGGGCATCACCCTCCCCGAGCCCCCCGAGCCGATCGCCAATTATGTGCCCTATGCGCATTCTGGCAGTCTGCTTTTCGTCTCCGGCCAGCTCTGCCTGGATGGCGCTGGCAGGATGGTCGCCACCGGCAAGCTTGGCGCCACCGTCACCATGGAGCAGGGCTGCGCTGCGGCGCGAGCCTCAGCCATCAACATCCTGGCCCAGGTCAAAGCCGCCATCGGTGATCTCGACCATGTGGTGCGGGTCATCCGGCTGGGCGGATTCATCAATTCGACACCCGACTTCGTCGATGGCCCCAGGGTCCTTAACGCGGCCTCCGACCTGATGGTGGAGATCTTCGGCACCAGGGGGCGTCACGCCCGCACCACGGTCGGCGTTGCCGCATTGCCCGCCGACGCTGCGGTCGAGATCGAGGCCGTGTTCGAAGTCGAGTAACTACCTGGGTCGGAAGAGCGGCAGCTCGCACCGGCTCGAAATCCGGAAAAAACTGCGCCTCTCCAACCGGGATGGTCATCCATTTGCCACGAATTTCCTCGCCTGTGAAAAGGCTCTTCTGCCTCGACAACGTGAAAAGGGGCCAAAGGGGCCAAAGGGGGCACAGTCAGTCGTTCCAGAAATGGGACGTGGGCAGAAACGAAGTCGAATAGCTTGCGGCCGGGGCCGGCCAAGGGAACGTGGAGAAAGACGTCACGTGGCGGCTCTGCCCGGCAAGCCGGTCGCGGTCCGGGGGACGGGCGCTTATGTGTGGCGGTGCCGTGAAGGCGGGCCACCACAGGGTGGAAGCCGCCATTGACGAGGGGGAAGCTGGATGCGCGCTCCAGACTGGCTGATTGCACGTCCCATCGCTCATCGCGGCCTGCATGATCGCGCTCGCGGCGTGATCGAGAACATGCCCGGCGCGGTTGATGCGGCAATCGCAGGCAATTTCGCCATTGAGGTCGATATCCAGGCCAGCGCCGACAATGAGGCCATGGTGTTCCACGACGACGACCTTGATCGTCTCACCACCTGCCATGGTCCGCTTGCAGCCAGGACTGCAGATGAACTCAAGGCCATCCGCTTTCGCGATACCACCGAGCGGATGATGAGCCTGAGCGATCTCTGCGCCCGGGTCGCCGGCCGGGTACCGCTCGTGATCGAAATCAAGAGCCGCTTCAGCGGCGACCACCGTCTGCTGCAGCGCATGGCGGAGATTCTCTGCCGTTATGATGGCCCCGCGGCGGCCATGTCCTTTGACCCCAACCTGGTCCAGGCCCTGCGCTCCATCCTGCCGTCGCGCCCCCGCGGCATCGTCGCCGAGCGCTGCCCCGACGAGGCCGACTGGAATTCGCTGACCCCGGCGCAGCGCCGGTCGATGCGCGGACTGCGTCACGCCTTTCGAAGCCAGCCGCATTTTGTCGCCTTCGCGGTCGACCAGTTGCCCGCCCCGGCACCATGGATTGCCCGCCACCTTTTTTTCTGCCCGCTGCTGGCCTGGACCGTGAGAAGCCCGGCGCAACGGACCCACGCACGCGCCCACGCCGATCAGATCATCTTCGAAGGCTTCGTGCCGCCCGATTGACCGATCCCGCCCTTGAAGTTGCCGTCGCGATCCACGATCCTCACCCAGGCCGCCGACCGTGACCCGGACCAGCCAGCGGCTTCGCTGCCTTTTTCCCGCAAATCTGATTTCAGGGCCAGGAATGGTTCCCCCCGAACTGACAATCGAGGCCGTGCCCGCCATTTCCGCCATCGCCGCCGATGACTGGAACGGCTGCGCCAATCCGTCGCACGAGATCTCCCGGAGCGATTGCTCTTTCGAATATAACCCCTTTATATCACACAGTTTTCTCAGCGCGCTGGAAAATTCCGGATCGGCTCTGCCGCGGGCCGGCTGGGCGCCCCGTCACCTGGTCGCCAGATCGGGGGGGCAAATTGTCGGCGTCGCTCCGTGTTATGCGAAAGCCCATTCCCGCGGCGAATATGTCTTCGACCAGGGCTGGGCCGAGGCCTATGAGGAGGCTGGCGGGCGCTATTACCCCAAGCTCCAGGTCGCGGTTCCCTTCACCCCCGTCACCGGACCGCGGCTGCTGGTCGCCACCACCACGAATCGGACTGAAATCGCCGCCGCCCTGGCGCAGGGACTGACCGCATTATGCGAATCTCTCGACTGCTCGTCGGTCCATGTCACTTTCGCCCCCGAGAGCGAATCGCGCATTCTTGCCGGATGCGGCTTCCTGCTGCGCTGCGACCAGCAGTTTCACTGGCATAATCAGGGCTTTGCCAGCTTTGACGACTTCCTGGCCCACCTCACCTCGCGTCACCGCAAGGCGATAAGGCGCGAGCGCCGCGAGGCCTTGCGCGCCGGCATCACCATCCACTGGCTGACCGGCGCGGACCTTACCGAGGAGGTGTGGGACGCCTTTTTCAGCTTCTATATGGAGACCGGATCGCGCAAATGGGGCCGCCCCTATCTCACCCGCGCCTTCTTCTCCCTGATCGGCGCCAGCATGAGCCGCGACGTGCTGCTGGTGATGGCGCGCCGTGACCAGCGCTGGATCGCCGGCGCCATCAACTTCATTGGATCAAACACCCTGTTTGGTCGCAACTGGGGCGCCATTGAACATCACCCCTTCCTGCATTTCGAAATCTGCTACTATCAGGCGATCGAATTCGCCATCGCCCATGGCCTGAAACGGATCGAAGCGGGTGCGCAGGGCGAACACAAGATCGCCCGCGGCTATGTGCCTGAGACCACCTGGTCGGCCCATTTCATCCGCGATCCCCGCCTGCGTCGCGCCATCGCCGACTATCTTCGTCGCGAGCGCGCGGCGGTCGCGCAGTTCGGACAGGAACTCGCCGGATTCGCCCCCTTCCGAAAAGCGGAGCCGCCGTGATGCACCCGGTGCCGCGATTGTCCCATTCGCATCCGCTGCCCGCTTGCCCTTGTCGTCCGTCCCTTTTGAAATCCCCCAACCTGTGGAGCACCTGCCATGACCCCTTACGATCCCGACAATATCTTCGCCCGCATCCTGCGCGGCGAACTGCCCTGTTACAAGGTCTATGAGGATGCCCATGTGCTGGCATTTCTCGACGTCCTGCCGCGCGTTCCCGGTCACACTCTGGTGATTCCCAAGGCTCCCGCACGCAACATTCTCGACATCACAGCCGACGACTTCGCCCATGTCGCCCGCGCCGCCCACAAAATTGCCGCTGCCGCCAAAACCGCCTTCAACGCCGACGGCATCACGCTGCAGCAGTTCAGCGAGCCGGCCGGCGGCCAGATGGTGTTCCACCTCCATATGCATGTCATGCCGCGGCACAACAATGTCGCCATGCTGCCACCAGCCAGCCGGAAGGAAGAAGGCGCTGTCCTTGAGGAACATGCCGGAAGGCTGATCGCCGCATTGGCCTGAGGACCCGCAGCCCTCAAGCGAAGGTCTGCAGACAGCGTCCGCTGCCTGCAGATCCTCCCCGGCCTCCCGGGCATGTCAGAAACGAGGTCTGCCGCTCGCCTGTCCTTCGCCCTGACCAGAGCGGATCACGGTTTTGTCACCCCTTCACGCAAAAAAGCCCCCGGTTTTCACCGAGGGCCTTTCTGCTTGTCGGCACGCAGAACCAGAGCCGACAATGTAGAACTCACTGTTTCGCCATCACCGGACCGCCAAGCTTGTAGTTCAGGCGAACCGTGGCCATGTCGACATTCTGGCGGATGCCGTCGGTCTTATAGAGAGCGCCGCCGCCAGCCGTGTTGGTGAGGTCAACCGTCCGGTTGCCGAGGAAGATGCGGTTATATTCGGCACCGAGCGACCAGTTCGGGGCGACACCGACTTCAAGACCAGCACCAACCGTTCCGCCCCAGGAAGTGTCGGCGGCGTAGCCGGCCAATGTCCCCTCGGAAAACGTGAGATTATGCGTCACCCGATTTTCCTCCAGCGTGCGGCTGACAACGGCGGCACCACCCTTGACGTAGAGCAGCGTGCTGCCGAAGGCGTAGCCGAGCTGACCGGTCAGCATGGCAAAGGAATCAATCGAGGCCCGATTATGGTGTTCCTTCTTGTAAGTCGGGAAACCGAAATTATCGGTGTTGAGGATCTCGCTGACATTGCTGCCGCTGATGCTGGCCCAGTTGCCCTGGGCTTCCACACCGAAGACCCAGTTGGCCGCCTGCCAGCGATAGCCGGCCTGACCACCGAAAGTGCTGCCGGTGGCAGTATTGCAACCTTCATTCCCGGTAAGCTTTTCAGCGCCAACCGGATCCGAACTGCCATCGGCGTTGAGGCCGGCATAGGGATTGGTGAATTTCTTCAGGTTCCAGCAATTATTGGAAGTCGCGCCGCCGGCATTGACGCCCATATAGAGCCCGCTCCAGTCATAGAGCGAACTCACCATTCCAGCCGATGGCGAATAGCCCTGCTGGCCATTGCCGCCGAACTTATAGCTCAACCGCACCAGGCCGACATCGACCCCTTCCCTGACACGTACCGTGGTGCGCCGCAGATTGGAAACGATATCGCTCTCTTTCTGTGACAGGAAAATATGGTCGTATTCCGCGCCGACCGTCCAGTTCTCGCTCAGCCCGAACTCGAAACCGGCACCCACTGTGCCGCCCCAGCGGGTCAGGTTCGTTGAGGCGTTATCCGGCGCCCCCGTCCCGTTGTCGAAGCCGTTGAAGCCGATCTTCTCATTCACCAGCGCGCCGCCACCCTTCACATAGAGCAGGGCATTATTGATGGAATAACCGACCTGGCCGGTGAACAGGGCGAAGGAGTCGATGCTGGAATTCTTTACATAGGCGAGGTTGCGCAGGCTGTGGATGCTGCCGGAAATATTGCTCCAGTTGCCCTGGCCTTCAAGGCCGAACACCCAGTTGGAGATCTGCCAGCGATAGCCAAGCTGGCCGCCGAAAGTGGCGCCGCTGCCATTATAACAGCCATCCGGCAATCCGACCGTCGCAGCCGTGGTGTAGCGCGGATCGTTCGCTGCATGGCTGGGCACGGTGTTGGCGACAAAATCCCAGCAGTTGCTGCTGTAGCCGGCACCGGCATTGAGACCGACATAGAAGCCGCTCCAGTCATAGATCGCGGCGGCATAGGGAGCCTTGCTGTAGATCGGGGCCTTGGCAGGCATCATGTCGGCGGCGATAGCCGGGCCAGCGGCCGCAAGCGCAACCAGACTGACGGTCGCAAATAAACTCTTCTTCATCTTCAGCCCCATAAAACTGGACTCGGTCAGGAACGGTCAGTGCTGCGATCACCAGATCCTTACCGCCGCATCCTAAAAGCGGTTGGTAATTAAATGTGATCGTTCCGCCGATAGGTACCATGAACGGAAAAAAATACTGTCGCCCTTTCGCAACACGTTTTTTGAATTAAATGCCTGCGAAACCACATTACTGTCGCCGATGGGCGATAAAGGTAATATTCGGCGCTACGAGGGTAACCCACTGCCGCGCCTTTGGAATAATGCAATACACACAGTTTCCGTCAAGTCCATGCTGCCACCGGCCCGGTTTGCGGGGGATTTTCTCCTGCCATGCGAACCGGCTGAAACAAACCCTGCCTCCCGCCCGGTGCTGCTGGCCCCTGGATGCCCCGCTCCGGCAGGCTTTGCCCCCGCCAGCATGGCGGTCCGCCGTCCTGCCCAGCCCTCCTCCGGGCCTGAAGCGGCCAAGGCGGTTCTGCGATTTCCTCCCCGTAACGTTACCGGCGAGCGACAATTCCAAAGCCCGAAATTTTGTTTATTGCTGTGGCATCGGAAATAAACTGCTGCGTCAGGGACCGACATTTAATGAAAGGCTGCCTGTTGACAGAGACCCGTCGTCCTTTCCGCTCCCGGTGCCGACCCGGCGCACAGCCGTGCCGATCTCCCGTCGTTGCCGTCACACCCCAGGATCCATCGTGCAAGTTCAGGGATGCTGAGCCATGACCGTCTACGATCGCCGCTATTTTGACGCTGTGCCGGAGCCCGACCTCCTGGCGGTCCGGATCATGCCGACCAGGCTCGATCCGGTATTGCCGCTCAGCAAGCACAGCAATGGCCCCGCCGCCCGCATCGTCTGGATCCTCCTCCAGTCCGTCCTGCTCGCGGTCGGAGTTGCTGTGGCTGGCCTGCTCCTGTTCATGCCCGCGGTCGGGGTTTACGTGTTCTGGAAAGTCGTCATCCCGGTCGCGCCCGCTCTGGTCGCCCTGGCCCCGGGCCTGTGGCGCAATATCTGCCCGATGTGCACCATGCACATGCTGCCGCAGAAATTCGGGATGGCGCGCAACTGGAAAATGTCGGCGACGGCCACCACCCGGATCGCTTTCCTCGCCGTCTTTCTGCTGTTTCTGATCGTACCGCTGCGCCATCTCGGCCTCAATGTCGATGGCTGGCTGACCGCCGGGATGGTGGTGATCGCCACCGTCGTCTCCATGATCATGGGGGCGCTCTACGAAAAGCGTTCCGGCTGGTGTGTCTCGCTGTGCCCGATCCATCCGGTGGAACGGCTCTACGCCAATACTCCCATTGTCTCGGTCAAAAACGCCCGCTGCAATGTCTGCGAGGGCTGCTGCAGCCCCTGCCCGGATTCCACCACGGACCCGATGTCGGCGAACATCGAATCGACGCCGCCACGCCGTTTCCTTGAGAACCTGATGGCCGGAAGTTTCTGCGGCTTCATCTGGGGCTGGTTCCAGGTCAAAGATGTCCTGCCCGGTGAAGTCGGGTTCAGTCAGATCCTCAACGCCTATGCCTGGCCGCTCGGGGCCGGTCTCCTGACCTATGCTGTGTTCAACATCCTCAAACTGATCCTCCCGGTCATGATGCCGCGCTATCGCGAAGAGGTGCAGACCTATCTGCGCCGCATCTTCGCCGCCACGGCGATCAGCACCTATTACTGGTACTACCGCCCGCCCGGCTCGGAGTGGCTGCCGCCATCCTTCCCCGATGTGGCGATATACCTCCATGTCGCGGCTGCGGCGCTCTTCTTCTACATCATGGTCCTGCGCTCCCCTTCCAGGAGCTGGACCACACGACCGGTGTTGTCCTCAACCTACTGGCCGACCCGGTTCGATTCCAGAACCAACGCCATCGCCGTCCGTGTGACCCCCAAGCGTGACCAGGACAATGACTGACCCCATGCCGGAACCCTGGACCGCCGTTATCGGCACCGACGCGATTCCGATCGGAGAAACGGATGAGTAACTACAGGAATGTCTCACTCATGGGACGGACGTTCCGCGTGCGCGCGGGGGAAGTCCTGCTCGACGGTGCACTCGCCAACGGCATCGACATCCCCCATGACTGCCGCGCCGGCACCTGCGGCACCTGTGCCGTGCAGGTGGTCAAGGGACAGACCGTGTGCGGGGAAACCCACACCCCGGGACTGGTCCATGCCTGTCAGGCCCGTGTCGTCTCCGACCTCGAAATTGATGTTGAGGAAGTGCCGGAAATCGAGACCACCAAGGCACGGCTTACCAATCTGCGCGAACTGGCGCCCGACGTGCTCGAACTGCTGATTGCCCCGGAACGGGAAATCGTCTTCTTCCCCGGACAGTATTTCCGGTTTTCGTTCAACGGCTTTCCGGCGCGCGCCTATAGTGCTACCGCCTCCCTCGACGGGCGTATCGGCGGCCATGTCATCCGCCTCAATATCAAGCGACTGCGCTCCGGGCGGGTGTCGTCCTCGCTCGGCAACGCGATCCGGCCAGGCCACCGTCTGACCATCCAGGGCCCGTTCGGGCGCGCCTTCCTGCGCCCTGGCGGCCGCGGGCGACTGATCCTGGCGGGCAGCGGCACCGGTTTCGCGCCGATCTGGGCCATCGCCTGTATGGCGCTGCGTGAATACAAGGACCGCCCGATTGTCATGATCGCGGGGGCAAGGCGCCTCGCCTCCCTCTATATGGCGCCGGCACTGGCCCTGCTGAGCCGCACCTCCAGCGTCACCGTGATCCCCACCATTGAGGAGGGGCAGTGCCCGCATCCCGAGGTCCGGGTCGGCCGCGTCGAGACCCATCTGCCCGAACTCGACCGCAGTGACACCATTTATGCCTGCGGCTCGCCGCGCATGGTCGAGGCGGTCGGCAATCTGGCCGCCAGCGCCGGAGCGACCTTCTACTCCGATCCCTTCGAGCCCGCCGCCTCGGATGAGCGCCGCCGCGCCTCAAAGCTGAGTTAGTCCGGGACAATTGTCCCGGACGGGTCTCGCCACAGTGCATTGTGGATCCACCTGCGGTCGTCCTGGTCCCGACGGGTTGCGAGGCCTCGCTCACGAGGCCTTCTTCGCCTCTGCAAGCCCTGCCAGCTGGCGCAGGATCTCCGTGGTGCCGGCGAGCCGCTCCTCGGGGCTCGCCCATTCCTGGAAGAACACCACCTTCATGTCGGGACGCACCCGCGCCGCCTCCCCGTGCTGGCGGATGAATGACACCAGCCGTTCGGGATAAGCGAAACTGTTCCCCCGGAAGCTCAGCACCGCACCCCTGGGGCCGGCGTCGACCTTCTCGACATTGGCGCGGCGGCAATAGGCCTTGATGGTGGCGACCTTGAACAGGCTTGAGACCTCGGCAGGCAGCGCCCCGAAACGGTCGCGCATCTCGGCGGCGAAGTTGCCGATCTCGTCTTCGCTGTCGAGGTCGGCAAGACGGCGGTAGAGCGACAGCCGCACCGGCAGATCGCCGACGTAATCGTCTGGGATCAGGACCGGCATGCCGATCGTGATGGAGGGCGACCAGCGGTCGGCGTGGGGTTCGGCCGCACCCGACTTGAGGTTGACGATCGCCTCCTCAAGCATCGACTGATAGAGTTCGAAACCAACCTCGCGGATATGCCCGGACTGCTCCTCTCCAAGCAGATTGCCGGCACCACGGATGTCGAGATCATGGGAGGCGAGCTGGAAGCCCGCGCCCAGTGTCTCCAGCGACTGCAGCACGCCAAGCCGGCGCTCGGCCTGCGCCGTGATCCTGTGTTTGGGGGGCAGCGTAAACAGCGCATAGGCTCGCAGTTTGGAGCGCCCGACCCGGCCACGCAGCTGATAGAGCTGCGCCAGACCGAACATGTCGGCGCGGTGTACCACCAGCGTATTGGCATTCGGGATATCAAGCCCGGACTCGACGATGGTGGTCGACAGCAGGACGTCATAGCGGCCGTCATAGAACGCGGTGATGATGTCCTCAATGGTGCCGGGCGGCATCTGGCCGTGCGCCACCGCGACCTTCATCTCCGGCACGTTCTGGTCAAGGAATTCCCTGACCCCGGCGAGATCCTCGATCCTGGGCACGACATAGAAGGCCTGGCCGCCGCGATAGCGCTCGCGCAGCAGGGCCTCGCGGATCATCACCGGATCATGGGGCGCCACGAAGGTGCGCACGGCGAGGCGGTCCACCGGGGGGGAGGCAATCAGCGACAATTCGCGCACCCCGCTCAGCGCCAGCTGCAGCGTGCGCGGAATCGGCGTTGCGCTTAAGGTCAGGACATGAACCTCGGCCCGCAGCTGTTTCAGCCGTTCCTTGTGACTGACCCCGAAATGCTGCTCCTCATCGACGATGACGAGACCAAGTTCCTTGAATTTGATGCTCTTGCCGAGCAGCGCGTGGGTGCCGACCACAATATCGACCGCCCCCTCGGCAAGCCCTTTCTTGACCTGGCTGAGCTCGCGTGTCGGCACCAGACGCGAGGCCTGCGCCACCCGGACCGGCAGAGCACGGAAGCGCTCGCTGAAGGTCGCGGTGTGCTGGCGTGCCAGAAGCGTGGTCGGTACCACCACCGCGACCTGGCGACCTTCGAGCGCCACCGCAAAGGCCGCGCGCAGCGCCACCTCGGTCTTGCCGAAACCGACATCGCCGCAGATCAGCCGGTCCATCGGCCGCCCGCGCGCCAGGTCCTCCAGCGTCGCCTCAATCGCGGCGAGCTGATCCTCGGTTTCCTCATAGGGGAAGCGGGCACAGAACTCGTCATAGAGACCGCTCTGCACCACGACCTTCGGCACCTCATGGAGCTGGCGTTCGGCGGCGATCTTGATCAGTTCACCGGCGATCTCGCGGATGCGGTTCCTGAGCCGCGCCTTGCGTGCCTGCCAGCCGGCCCCGCCCAGGCGATCGAGTTCGGCCGTGGCCTGATCGGAGCCGTAGCGTGACAGGAGTTCGATATTCTCGACCGGCAGGAACAGCTTTGTGTCGCCGGCATAGCGCAGTTCGAGACAGTCATGGGGCGCGCCGGCGACATCAAGGGTCTGCAGCCCGACGAAGCGGCCGATGCCGTGATCGACATGCACCACAATGTCGCCAGCGCTTAAGCTGGTGATCTCGGAAATAAAATTGTCGAGTTTGCGACTGGACCTGCGCGGTCGCACCAGACGGTCGCCGAGAATGTCCTGTTCGGCGATGACGGCCACGCTGTCGGTGATAAAGCCGCTGTCGATCCCCAGCACCGCCAGCATGGTCTGGTTGCGCGGCGTCGCCTGGACCGTGCGCCAGCTGTTGACCGCAGTGGCGGTATCGAGCCTGTGGTCGCGCAGCATCGACATCATGCGCTCGCGCGAGCCCTCGCTCCACAGCGCCAGCACCACCTTCCTGCGCTCTGCCTGCAGCGCCCGGATATGGGCGACCAGGACCTCGAAAATATTGACCCCGGCGTCGGCCCGCTCTGCTGCAAAATCCCGCCCCCGGGGCGCACCGACATTGATTACAGACCCCTCCGGGGGCGCCACAAACGGCGTCAGTTCGCCAAGCGCCGTGTCGGTGAGGCGGCGCTCCCACTCCTGTGCGCTCAGATAGAGCTGGTCCGGCGGCAGCGGCTTATAGAGCGCACCACTGCGCGGCCCCTCGAGCGCGGCACGACGGGCCTCGTAATAATCCAGGATCTGCCGGAAACGCTCAGCGACGGCGGCCTCGGCTTCAGCCTCCAGCAGCACCGGGGTATCGTCGAGATAGTCGAACAGCGTCTCCATGCGCTCCTGGAACAAAGGCAGCCAATGCTCCATACCGGGATAGCGCCGGCCCTCGCTGACCGCCTCATAGAGCCCATCGTCGCGCTCGGCGGCACCGAACTGCGCCACATAGCCCATGCGGAAGCGTCGGATGGTGGCGGTGACCAGCTGGAACTCCGAGATCGGCACCAGATTGAGCGCCCGCATATCGACCAGGGTGAGCTGGGTCTCGGCATCGAAAGTGCGGATCGATTCGATCGTGTCGCCGAAAAAGTCGAGGCGCACCGGCTGGTCGAGACCGGCCGGAAACAGATCGAGAATACCACCACGCACGGCATATTCGCCGGGCTCGCGCACCGTGGAGGAGCGGCTATGGCCGTGATGCTCCAGCCAGGAGATGATGAATTCCATCGGCACGGCATGGCCGGGAGCCAGCGCCAGCGCCTGGGCGGCAATCTGATCGCGCGGCGGCACCCTCTGGGTGATGGCGTTCACGCTGGTGAGCAGAATCAGCGCCTTGTCGCTGCCGGTCAGGGCCGCGAGCCGCGCCAGAGTGGTGACGCGCTGCGCCAGCACCGCACCATGGGGCGAGACACGGTCATAAGGCTGGCAATCCCAGGCCGGGAACTGCTCAACAGCGATGTCGGGGGCGAAAAATCCCAGGGCGCGCGCCAGCTGCGCCATGCGCTGGCCATCGCGGCACACCACGGTGAGGGTGATCGCGCGCCTGACCCGGCCAGCGGCGATGGCGCGGGCGAGATCGGAGACGATCAGGCCTTCGGCCCCTTCGGCAGCATTGCAGAGCTTGAGCCTGCGTCCGCGCTCCAAGAGGTCGGCTGGCGATTTGGCTGGCTGTTTCATTCCACTCCGTCCGGACGAAATCGCCGGATGCGCTCGAACAGTCCACGGTCCAGCCCGACACGCAGTTCGCTCTGGCCCGCTACCGCGGCATAAAGATCGGCATCCGGCACATTGAGCAGGTGTTCCAGCGCCGCCACCTCGTCGTCCGAGAGATTGCCGATCTCGGCATCGGCAAAACGGCCCAGGATGAGGTCCATCTCGCGCGTGCCCCGGTGCCAGCAGCGAAACAGGAGTCGCTTGCGGCGGGCGTCAAGGCCGCCGCTTGATCGTGTCGTCCCGGTCATGATTTCCCCAATCGCGCTGTCCGGTTCCACCGCAGGCGCCATGGTATAGCGAGCGGCACCCCTGATGTCAGCCATCCTGCCAGGCCCCCACAGCAGGCGCCTGCCATCATCCGGTTCCCGCTCCGTTCCAATACAGAGGCCGCCCGAAACATATTGAACTTAGTTCAATTGCGCTCTATTCTGCTGCGGCCGGGTCGCGATTCGAAGAACCCGATCCGGCCTGCCGTGGCGGGCTTTTGCCGGCCCCCCTATGATCCGACAAGTCTCTCTTTGCACACATGTTTTTGAAACCTGAGAAGCACTCTCATGCGCTCTTCCGACCCGGACCTGCGTGCCGCCGCTACCACCCCGATCGCCCCCATTGCCAGAGCGGAACAACCGGGGCGGATCCGACACCGGCGCATTGCCATTTGGCGATTTGCCGGGCAAAGGAAGCTGTTCGCACCCCGCCCGGGTTCGCGACGGGACGTTTCTGTGCCACCATCTGCCCCCTTTACCAGGAGATCGAAACCGATGCGTATGCTGATACGGTTCCTGGGTTTCCTGTTCACTGCAGGAACCGTGCTGCTGCTCGCCGCTGTCGCCGCCCTGGTCTGTGGCTATTATATTTTCTCGCAGGACCTGCCGGATTCCTCGCAACTTGCCAATTACGAGCCGGCCGTGACCACCCGCGTCCATGCCGCCGATGGCTCGCTGCTGGCCGAATACGCCAAGGAGCGACGGCTCTATCTGCCGATCCAGACGGTGCCCAAGCTCGTTATCAACGCCTTCCTGGCCGCCGAGGACAAGAATTTCTACCAGCATGGCGGCCTTGACTATACCGGCATGGCGCGTGCGATTTACTCCTGGGTGACGCATTACGGCTCCAACCGCCGAACCCAGGGTGCCTCCACCATCACCCAGCAGGTCGCCAAGAACTTCTTTCTTACCCCCGAGCGTTCGGTCACCCGCAAGATCAAGGAAGCCCTGCTGGCGCGGCGGCTCGAGGAGGCCTATTCCAAGGACAAGATCCTCGAACTCTATCTCAACCAGATCTATCTCGGCATTGGCAGTTATGGCATCGCCGCCGCCTCCCTGGCCTATTTTGACAAGTCCGTCAGCGAATTGACGGTCGCCGAAGCCGCCTATCTCGCGGCTTTGCCGAAAATGCCGGAGAAACTGCATCCGGTACGCAACCACGACCGCGCCGTCGAGCGCCGCGATTACGTCATTGATCAGCTGCTGAAGAATAATTTCATCACCCAGGCCGAGGCCGACAAGGCGCTCAGGGAACCGCTGGCCATGGCCAGCCGGCGCAACGACGCCCATACTTTCGCCGGCGAATATTTCGCCGAGGAAGTGCGCCGGGACATCCTCGAACGCTACGGCGAGACCAAACTCTATGAAGGCGGCCTTTCCGTCCACTCCACGCTCGATCCCAAACTCCAGGTCATGGCGCGCAAGGCCATGGTCACGGGCCTGGTCAATTTCGACCAGAGCCAGGGCTATCGTGGCGCCATCACCAAAGTCGACATCAGCGGT
>WQYW01000060.1 GCA_009781045.1 Alphaproteobacteria bacterium | reverse complement strand
GGCCGCAGCAGCCTGGGCCGCAGCAGCCTGGGCCGCAGCAGCCTGGGCCGCAGCAGCCTGGGCCGCAGCAGCCTGGGCCGCAGCAGCCTGGGCCGCAGCAGCCTGGGCCGCAGCAGCCTGGGCTGCAGTCATGGCAGCTTGGGCTTGCGGGGCAGGCAGATCGCCTTTTCGCGCGGTCTGTCACAGGGTAACATGGCGATGCGGCAACGGGGGGGCGCGCCGTGCGGCCGCGGTCCGCTCACCTGGTTCCCGACCGGGTTTCTCTGACGCTGGTTTGCCGACTTCAGGCTCCCGGTTTCCGGGTTTTCGTGATTTTAACTGCGGTGTCTCCAGAGGGATCGGGAGCCGCCCGTGTTCACTCAGGAAGTTCCATGCGCACACAGCTTTGCATTTTGTTAGCGGTCGGGATGATGCTCGGCTCCCCCGCGGCTCACGCCCAGACCTACAGTCCCGATCACCCGGTGTGCATGCATGTGTTCACCGGGCCCGGAGGTGGCGACTATTTCGACTGCTCCTTTGTATCTCTGCCGCAATGTCGCGCCTCGGCCTCCGGCCGGGCGGCAATGTGCGATGTCAATCCCTATTATGGCGGCCGCCAGATCGGGTCACGACGGCACCCCCATCGCCACCCGCGCCATCACCGTCGCTCGCGTCGCTGATGCCGCAGCCGACCCCGCAAAACCCAGGGAAGGTCCCTGCCTCAGGAAAATTCCGCCGATTCCATCTGATGTCTGCTCCCGGCCGCGTCAAGAGGGCTGCGTACCTGATTTGGCGGTAGTGTTGGCACCGGGAATCTTGCTATAAGGCAAGGCGTTGAGCCAGATCCTTATCTCACCATTCGCGGAAAAAGCCCATGACATTGACCATGCAGCCTCTTGCCTATGCCTACGACGCCCTGGTTCCCCTGATGTCGAAGGAGACCTTTGAGTTCCATCGCGACAAGCATCATCAGGCCTATCTCACCAATGCCAACAACCTGATCGCCGGGAGCGAATGGGATGGCAAGTCCCTTGAGGAAATCATCAAGGGCTCCTTCGGCAAGAACACCGCGGTGTTCAACAATGCCGCCCAGCATTTCAACCATTCCCAGTTCTGGAACAGCATGAAGCCCAATGGGGGCGGCACCCGGCTGCCGGGCAAGCTTGAGAAACGGATCAACGAGGATCTCGGCGGTTTTGAGAAATTCAAGGCCGACTTCCAGGCCGCGGGCATGGGGCAGTTCGGTTCCGGCTGGTGCTGGCTCGAGGTCAAGGACGGCAGGTTGGCGATTTCGAAGACCGCAAATGGGGAGAATCCGCTGGTCCATGGCGCCACCCCGATTCTCGCCTGCGACGTCTGGGAACACACCTACTATATCGACTACCGCAACCGTCGCGCCGATTACCTCAAGGCCTTTGTTGAAAATCTCATCAACTGGGAATATGTCGAGGCACAGTTCGACAAGGCGTGATCTTCCGCAGCAGGCGCTGAGGAAGGCTATGCGGCTGTTCTTTTCGAAACCGTTTCATCATGAAACGGATCACCGGGTTAAAAAGGCGGCTCGTCAGAGCCGCCTTTTTCGCAGTGCCGGGAATGGTCGACAGTGCGGGAGGTTGAAGTCTTTATCCCCCGACGGGATGGCGACGAAGGGGTAGCAAAGCGCAGGGGCGTCATCGCAAGGTGGGGTCTTGAAAGGACACGCGGCACCCCTATGCCCGATCGCCAGGAACCTATTTCGGCAGCCTTCGGCGCGCAGCAATGCCGGTCATGCAGACAATCGGCAATCGGCAAAAATCACCTCACAGACATGTGATCTTCGCTCTTCGCTCACCGCCGCAGCCTGTTCCAGCTTCAGGCTTCAAGCGAGCCGGTTCGAGTATACCCGCCCCGGGCGCGATTGTGGCTCTGCTGTGGTGTCAACGAAAGGGCGCAGCAGGGATCGACGTCGGGTGAACTGCGTAAACTGAGACCGAAGCCGATGGTCCGCTGAAGGAGCGCAATCTGGCCGGGTATATCGCGGGAAAGTGATGGAGGGGGGATATTCACCTGGAATTCGCAGGCCCTTATAGATTGCGCATCAAAGAAAGCTTCTGGCGATGCACCGTCGCCCGGGGCTCCCGTGTGAATCCGCGAGGGAGAAACTGGCGTGGGATTTCTGTGCGTGCTTCTCTCCCGCAAACCAGCTTGCGCTGCGCCTCGACATTCGGTCTGCCATGGAGAAATAGGAATGAGAAAGTCTGTCTCGCTTCGGATACGCGCTGCTGGTCTCGGTTCTCCTGGTCTGGTTTGTCTCGGTCTCGGCGCCGTCGTGCTGGCGCTCGGCGGCAGCGGGGTGGCGCAGGCAGAGGAAAGCGCGGGCTCCCGCGATGGCCGAAGCGTTGTCGTGGCGCAGTTGGAACAGAGCCCGGAGGCGATGCGGGCAGCGGCCGAGCAGGGCAGCGTTGACGCGCAGAAGAAACTTGGCTTCGCCTATTCAACCGGCCAGGGCGTGCGCCGCGATGATGCGCAGGCCGTGATCTGGTTTCGGAAGGCGGCCGAGCAGGGCGACGCGCTTTCGCAGCACAATCTTGGCTTCATGTATTTAAGCGGACGTGGTGTGGAGCGCGACGAGGCGCAGGCGCTTGTGTGGTTCAAAAAAGCCGCGGACCAGGGCGATCGTGATTCCCAATATAATCTCTATCTGATTTATGCGCGTGGCGAAGGTGTATGGCGCAATGAGACGGAGGCGCTTTCCTGGTGCCGCAAGGCTGCCGGGCTTGGGCTTGCTGCCGCCCAGAACGTTCTTGGCATGGCCTATCGCGACGGTCGGGGCGGCGTGCTGCGCAATGACCGGGAGGCCGCCGACTGGTTCCGCAAGGCGGCCGAGCAGGGCGACGCCCTGGCGCAGAACAATCTCGGTCTTATGTACTCGCTCGGCCGCGGCGTGACAGAGGATCATGCGCAGGCCCTGAGCTGGTATCTCAAGTCGGCCGAACAGGGCAATGCCGGCGGTCAATATAGTCTCGGAGTGGCCTATGTGAATGGCTACGGGGTGACGAAAGACGAGAGCCAGGCGCTGGCCTGGTACCGTAAGGCGGCGGAGCAGGGGAATGCCAGCGCGCAGCGCAATCTTGGCGAAATGCTCGCCAATGGCCGAGGGGCGGAGCGGGATCTGGCGCAGGCCGCGATCTGGATGGAGAAGGCGGCGGCACAGGGGGACGCGACTGCCCAGCACAATCTGGGAGTGATGTATATCAAGGGCCTGGGGGTGCCGATTGACGCCAGACAGGCGGTGAACTGGCTGAGCAAGGCGGCCTCGCAGGGGTCTGCTCCGGCTCAGGAGGTGTTACGCAATCTGCAGACGCGCGCGAACGCACTCGGCGTCACCTTTACCGCGCATTCGAGTCTGGCTGAGAGTGAGGATGGCTTCGACGGGCAGGGGCAGTCCGGCGAGGCGGCGGTCGTGGCCATCGGCGACGTCACCGCGGCCGCAGAACGTGGAGATCCAGCTGCGCAGTTCAAACTTGCGGTGATGTATGAGAGAGGCAGGGGAGTGGTCCTTGATCTCGCCAAGGCGTTCGAGTGGTACCGCAAGGCGGCCGAGCGAGGACACGCCGAGGCGCAATATGTCGTCGGTGCTTCCTATCAGTTCGGACATAACGACCTTCCGCGGGATCCGGCGCAGGGCGCGCAGTGGTACCGCAAGGCAGCGGATCAGGGTTTCGCGCTCGCCCAGTTCAGGCTCGCCTCCATGTATGAACGTGGCATGGGCGTGACGCAGGACCCGGCGCAGGCGCTGCTGTGGTACGGCAAGGCCGCTGCGCAGGATTTTTCTCCCGCACAACTCCAGCTCGCAAGCCTGTACCGCAGCGGTGTCGGCGTCGCCCGGGATTTGGCGCTGGCGGCGATGTGGTGCCGCAAGGCGGCGGAGCGCGGAAACGGGGGAGCTGCCGCCTGCCTCGGGGAAATGTACGAAAAGGGGGAGGGTGTGACGCGCGATTTGACGCAGGCTGCGGAATGGTATCGCAAGGCCGCCGCCGACAAGCGTTACCATTTGGCGCAGGAGATGGCGCGCCGGGCACAGAATCTTGAGGCAACTTCGCGTTGACCAGGTTTGATGACCGCTGGGTGCGGATTGCTGCCGCGCGACACCCATGCGCCGGGCAATCGCGTGCCCGGGGGGATCTGCCAGGGGCTTGAGAATTCCACCATTCCACCCGTTCCACCAGGGGGGTACGGGTCCAGGGGGGGGCGAGGTGGAGTGCACACGCGGTCTGCGATGTCCTGTGAGCTGTGGTTCGCCGCGGACTGCCGACCCGGGATCCGGCCAACGGAAGCGCTTTCGCGGGCGGTGAGGCTTTGCGCGCCACCTGCCACACGGGGCAGGTGCGGCGCAGCTCTGTCAGATATGAGGCTGTCTGTTTTGCGAAAGTGCGGCTTGCGGATCCCTTGGTGTTTGTGCCGTTCGTTTCCCTGACATGTGCGGCAGCGGCGCACAGATCGCCGCGCGCCCTACACCCCTCATTCAGGGGAGTGACTCGTGGAACGCGAAGTGGCAGATGTGACTGTGTCACTTTTCGCACCTCCTTGCCGCAGCCGAGGATATCCATGAAATTTCCGAAGAGAATCAACGCCATTTTGCTGACAATCGCCTTCTTCGGTGCCGCGTCATCGACTGTCTGGGCCGCGGACAAGGGAGGCTGCAGAGATTTTTCCGGCATGGAACGCTTTGAGGGGGCAGACATTGAGAACTGCCTGACACGCAACTTCGAAGTATATGGCCTTTTGACCGGCGGGATGAATGTGCAATGGGATCAAAAAGAAGGTCTCTACACAGGGCCGGACGCAGAAACGGTCGAGGGCAGGCGCAACTGGATACACTATCGCACTGCCGATGGCGATTCGTCGGAACAGGTGTATCGTTACTATATGAAGCAAATACCCGCAGCCGGTTTCAGGATTTTGAACGAAGGGAAGGCTGCCGACAATGATAGCAGCGATCTCAATCTTGACGCAATCATGAAGACCCTGAAAGGAAGCGCTACATTTTCCGAGAAATTCCGCTATATGACGGCCGTCAAGGAAGAAAGTTCCGGCGTCAGGACCTATCTCGCCATTCTCGTCTATGACAATGATAACAGAGCTCACATCTTTATGGATGTGATCAATGTCGGAGAACAGAAACGCAAGCCGTCAGGAAGGTCGGAAGAAAAGAATCGCACCAGCGTGGTTGTTTATGAGGAGAACAACTACGGTGGACGAAATCAGAGTTTTGGTGTTGGCTCGTTCGACGTGCAGAATCTCGATATTATAGGAAATGATGCAATCCGTTCGGTGAAAGTTCCGGGCGGACTTCAGGTCGAATTGTATGAGAACGGGCATTTTGAAGGCAGAAAGAAGGTTCTTACGCAGGATACGCCCGCATTGTCGGATTTTGACCGCGTAACTTCAAGTATCATTATTAAGCCGAAAGAGGCAGCTGGTGAAGGCGGAGTGGTTGTTTATGAGGAAGAAAACTATGGTGGACGCAGCCAGGTCTTCGGAACGGGCTGGTTCGATGTGCAGAAACTCAATATCATAGGAAATGATGCGATCCGTTCCGTGAAGGTTCCGGCTGGATTCGAGGTCGAACTGTATGAGCACTGGCATTTTGGCGGCAGAAAGAAAGTCCTGAACCAGGACACGGCAACATTGCCGGATTTCAGCCAGATGACGTCGAGTATCATAGTCAAAAAGATCGCCGACAGGGAGCGGGCGGAAAGCGCCGAGACCGTGTCGGCAGGACAGATTGCCGAGGGTCTGGCTGCGGCGGGCAGGATCGCGCTCTACGGCATCCACTTCGACTTCGACAGGGACGAGATAAGGCCGGAATCAGGAAGCTCGATCTCCGAGATCGCAAAACTGATGCAGGGCAATCCGGAACTGAAATTGCTGGTGGTGGGACATACGGATTCGCAGGGTCTTGAGCCGCATAATCTGGATCTGTCGGTCCGCCGCGCCTCGGCGGTGATCCATGCGCTGGTCGCTGCAGGAATCAGCGCCGATCACCTTATGGCGCACGGCGCAGGTTCTTCTCAGCCGGTCGCGACCAACGACAACGAAGAGGGTCGGGCGAAGAACCGCCGCGTCGAACTGGTGAAACAATAGGGCTGGAAATGGGCCGGCGTGTCGCGCTCGAGGGCAGGCGCGACCGGGCGGCCTTGAGTTGCGGTTTGAGGTCCGTCAATCCCAGCGGCCGGGCTTTCTCGACGGTTGCCGCAGCGCGCACGGGCGCAGGAGAACGCCAAAATCAGAAAAAATCTGCACCGAAGGCGGCAAATCAGACATCAGACGTTCCGGGATGGCAGAGGGAGTGCGGCCAGGTGAGAGGCGGCTTGAGGCTGTTGCTGCCCGCCGGATTTGTCCGCAGCAGAGGAACGGCAAGGGAGTGGGGAGCGCCAGCCTGCAGCGGCCCATCTGCCCGCGCATTGGCCCGGATTCCGCCAGGGCCTTGCAAAGTCCCAAAAGCCCTTGCGCTATTTTCGGCAGCTTTCGCCAGAAAAGCCAGGCGGGTCGAACCACGACCAGGCTGAGGAGGCGGAGGGGACTTTCGGCTTTGCCAGTGGGGGCCTTTCCGGCCTGCCCAGGGCTCACAGAGATTTCCCGCAGCGATCCGTCAAGGCCGTGTACCGGCCCGAAATTCTGTATCGATGGCCCCGCTTTCAGGGTTTTCGTCAGACTGCGTTGGCGTGCCGTGCTGGCACAGATTGACCTGAAAAAATCTGCCCGGGCAGCGATTTTCTGGAGGTCCGATTTTCCGGAGCCTGCGATTTCCGCCAGGCCGTCTTCGGTATTGGAAAGGCGAAAGCGCAACCGGCGAAGACCTGAGGAAAATTCCCCCTCAAAGGGTGGGGCGGCACGCGGCAGCGCCGGATCGGCGAATCAGGGCTTTTTTTGCGTGGCGAGGCCCATCTGTGTCTTTGCCTGTCGATCCGGGAAGGGGATTATGTCGGTCAGAAGGGCTGAAACGGCGTTTTTACCGTCGAATTGTTTGATATGGTCGCAGCCCTTGAGGGGTGGGGGGCGAGTTTCTATCCTTCCAGCAGGGCGCGCATTGAATTCGGGCGTGGGCTTTGCCATTGCCGTGAGTCCATGCAGGGATCGACGATTCCCGCACCGCTTCATCTTTTCCCTGTGGTCTCCCTTGGGGGGCTGGCCCGCCCCGGATCCGGGGGATCGCTTCTTCGCACGGCCCTGGCACTTCTCGGGATCCGGAAGGTGGCACCAGGGCGTGGGGCCGCGGACAGGGCGGAAGACGGCAGGCAAGCGCCGGAGAATGTATGTGAAGGCGTCAACCAGGGAAGTTTGCGCATGAGTGACCACGGCCATGATCCTGCATCGCCCCATCCCGCGCAGCCGGCGCGGTGGTCGATCCTGGGCATGACAGTGGCGACCCGGCTGACCCTTGCAGTGGCCGTCTGTGCCCTGCTCTGGACCGTGGTCTGGATGGCGATGAGGTAGCGATGGCGGCACAACTCTCTTTGCACAATGTCACCTTCGGCTATGACCGGCATCCGGCGGTGCACCATCTTACGGGCGAGGTGGCGCCGGGAGCGCAGCTGGCGGTGGTGGGGCCCAACGGTGCCGGCAAATCGACGCTGCTGCGGGGCATCGTCGGCATCGTCAAACCGCTCTCCGGGACCATTGACCGTGGCACACTGAAAAGCATGGATATTGCCTATCTGCCGCAGAGCGCCGAGATTGATCGCAGCTTTCCGATTTCGGTATTCGATTTCGTCAGCGCCGGTCTGTGGCGCGGCATCGGACTGTTCGGCGGCGTCGGCAAGGCCGCCCGGGGCAGGATCGGGGCGGCGATCGCAACCGTGGGTCTCAGCGGCTTCGAGAACCGCGCCATCGGCACGCTGTCGGGTGGGCAGATGCAGCGGGTGCTGTTCGCGCGGGTGCTGCTGCAGAATGCCAGCCTGATTGTGCTCGATGAACCTTTCAACGCCATCGACTCCCGGACCACGGCGGATTTGCTGGCTCTGGTGGCTCGCTGGCACGAGGAGGGGCGCACCGTGCTGGCGGCGCTGCATGATCTCACCATGGTGCGCAGCCATTTCAGCCACAGCCTGCTGCTGGCGCGGCGCGTGGTCGCCTGGGGAGCGACCGCAGAGGTGCTGACGGCGGAGAACCTGACGGTGGCGATGGGCATGTGCGCGGCTTTTGATGACCGCGCCGCTGCCTGCGCCGGGGATGACGGCCCGGCACATGACCATGGCCATCACCATCATCACCATGCCCAGGGTCGTGACCGGGGACACGAGGTGAATGCAGCGAGGGCAGATGCTTCGTGACCTGCTGATCGCTCCCTTCACCGAATTCGAGTTCATGCGGCGGGCGCTTGCGGCTGTCATCGCTTTGTCGCTTGCCGGCGCGCCGATCGGCGTCTTCCTGATGCTACGGCGCATGAGCCTGGTCGGCGATGCCATGGCGCATGCCATTCTGCCGGGGGCGGCGATCGGCTTTCTGCTCTCCGGGCTCAATCTGTTCGCGATGACTTTTGGTGGCCTGATCGCCGGCTTCACGGTCGCTCTTCTCGCCGGCGTTGTCGCCCGCGCCACGGACCTGAAGGAGGATGCCTCGCTTGCCAGTTTCTATCTGATATCGCTGGCACTCGGGGTCACCATCGTCTCCGTCAAGGGCACCAATATCGATCTCCTCCATGTCCTGTTCGGCAACATCCTGGCCATGGATGACCTCACCCTGCTGGTGGTCGCCTTCAATGCCTCGGTGACGCTCGTGGTGCTGTCGGTGATCTATCGGCCGCTGGTGATCGAGAGTGTCGATCCAATGTTTCTGCGCACGGTCAGCCGGTCCGGCGGTCCCGCCCATCTCGTCTTTCTCGCGCTGGTGGTGATCAGCCTGGTCAACGGCTTCCAGGCGCTGGGTACCCTGCTTGCGGTCGGGCTGATGATCCTGCCCGCCAGTATCGCCCGGTTCTGGTCGCGCGACCTCACCGCCATGATCGTCATCGCGGTGGCAACGGCGATGGTCTCGGGTTATTTCGGGCTGGTACTGTCGTTCCAGACCCGCGTGCCGGCGGGACCCGGGATCATTCTGGTGGCGGCGCTGCTTTATGTCCTCTCGCTCCTGTTCGGCCGCATCGGCGGGCTGGTGCGGCAGAGATTTCCCGGCCGGCATCTGGAAGGGTGATGATGCGTTATCTCGTTTCTGTGCTGCTCGCCTGCCTGGCCGGCGTGATGCCGCTGCGGGCGCAGGAACAGATCCATCCGGAGCGGATCAATGTGGTCGCAAGTTTCTCGATCCTCGCCGATCTGGTTCGCAATGTCGGCGGCGATCGTGTCAGCCTGACCACGCTGGTCGGCAACCAGGGCGATGTTCATGTCTATGTGCCGTCGGCGGGTGACGCGATGCGGATTGCCCATGCCCGCCTGGTCGTCGTCAACGGCCTCGGACTGGAGGGCTGGCTGGAACGGCTGGTGCAGTCCTCCGGCAGCAGGGCGCAAATCGTCACCGTGAGTGCCGGCGTCACGGCGCTGCGGGAAGATGCCAGACCCGATCCCCATGCCTGGCAGTCGGTTCCCAATGCCCGCATCTATGTCATCAACATCGCCCGGGCCCTGGAGGCCGCGAGCCCCGGGGACGCGGGGTATTTCCGGGCCCGGGCCGGCGCCTATCTGGAAAAACTGGCAGAACTCGACCGCGATGCCCGCGCCGAGGTGGCACGAATCCCGCGTGAGCGGCGCGTCGTGATCTCGACCCACGATGCCTTCGGCTATTTCACGGCCGAATACGGCATCCGTTTCATCGCCCCCCTCGGGGTGTCCACCGAAAACGAGCCCGCGGCGCGCGATATCGCGACGATTATCAGCCAGATCCGGGCGGAGAAAATCCCGGCGGTGTTTCTCGAAAATGTCAGCGATGAGCGGCTGATCCGCCGCATCGCCACAGAGACCGGGGCCAGGGTCGGGGGAACCCTGATTTCGGACAGTCTGACGGACGAAAACGGACCGGCCCCCACTTACATTGACATGGTCAGGCACAATATAAGGGTGCTGTCCACGGCGCTCGGGCCATAGGGTTTGCCCGGCTGGAAAGCACCGAAAGACGATACACAGGACGAGACAACAAAGAGATGCGGCCGCAAGCGCGGGTGGTCCAGATCCGTGCGTGCCGCCCGTGGCCTGCAATCGGGTGGGCCTGATGTCGGAGCAGATATGTCTGAACAGACCTCGCCGAAAATTCCCGTGACCGTACTGACCGGCTATCTCGGTGCTGGCAAGACCACGCTGCTGAACCGCATCCTGTCGGAGAACCATGGCCGCAAATATGCGGTCATCGTTAATGAATTCGGCGAGATCGGCATCGACAACGATCTCATCGTCGGTGCCGATGAGGAAATCTTCGAGATGAACAACGGCTGCATCTGTTGCACCGTGCGCGGTGATCTGGTGCGCATCATGGGTGGACTGATGAAGCGGCGCGGCAAGTTCGACGCCATCATCGTCGAGACCACCGGGCTTGCGGATCCCGCACCGGTGGCGCAGACCTTTTTTGTCGATGACGATGTCCAGACCAATGCCCGGCTCGACGCCGTGGTCACGGTCGCGGACGCCAGATGGCTCACGGATCGGCTGCGGGACGCCCCTGAAGCCAAGAACCAGATCGCTTTCGCCGACGTCATCGTGCTCAACAAGATCGATCTGGTGTCGAAGTCCGAGCTTGCCGAGGTTGAGGCGCGGATCCGGGCAATCAATCCCTATGCCCGGCTGGTGCCGGCGGAGCGCTGTGATGTGCGTCTTTCCGATGTCCTCGACCGCGGAGCCTTCGACCTTGACCGCATCCTCACCCTTGAGCCGGATTTCCTGAACCGGGATGAGCATGATCACGACCACGACCACGATCCTGGCCATCACCATCATGGTCATGACGGTCATGACGATCATGACGATCACGGCCATGCTCTGAAACATTATCATGACGAGGACATGCAGTCGCTGGCACTGCGAACCGACAAGCCGATCGAAGCCATGATCTTCATACCCTGGCTGCAGCAGCTGATTGGCAAAGAAGGCGCGAACATCCTGCGTTCCAAGGGCATCCTGGCCTTTGAAGGAGATGACGATCGCTATGTCTTTCAGGCGGTCCATATGATGCTGGAGGCGGATCATCAGCGCGCCTGGCAGGACGGTGAGCGGCGTGAAAGCCGCCTGGTGTTCATTGGTCGCAAGTTGCCGGAACAGGCGATCCGTGAAGGTTTCGAACGCTGTATTGTGACCCGATGAGTGAAGCCGATTCCACCGCCGGGACGGATCCGCTCCGCTCCATCACCCGCGAGGTGCGCCCGCTCACGCTTGGCATGGCGGTGACATCGGTGCATTTTCTGAACGACAGCGCCGTCTTTGTCGGGGCTGAGGAAAGCGTCATCCTGGTGGACAGCGAATGCGCGACGACAAGGCGTGAGGTCTTGAGCGGTGCCATCCTCTGTGCGGCAAGCGAGGGGGAGCGCATGGTAATGGGGGGCGACGACGGCAGGGTGGTCGTGCTCGACGCAGAAGGCGAAGTGAGCGTGCTGGCGGTGGACGCCAGGCGGCGCTGGATCGATGCGGTGGCGCTCAACAGCGCGGGCGCGATCGCCTGGTCGGCGGGCAAGACCGCCTTCGTCAGGGATGAACAAGGCACCGAGAAAGCGCTCGACGTGCCTTCAACGGTCGGGGCTCTGGCTTTGGCGCCGCGCGGTCTGCGGCTTGCGATCGCCCATTACAACGGCGTGACTCTGTGGTTCCCCAACATGGCCGGCACCGAGGAGTTTCTGCCCTGGGCGGGCTCCCATCTTGGAGTGACTTTCAGCCCGGACAACAAGTTTCTGGTGAGCGCGATGCATGAGCCGGTGCTGCATGCCTGGCGGCTTGCGGACAATGCTCATATGGGGCTCGGCGGCTATCCCGGCCGCGTCAAATCGATGTCCTGGAATGGAAACGGAAGATTCCTTGCTACCGCAGGGGCCGATGTCGTGGTGGTGTGGCCGTTCATGAGCAGGGAGGGACCGCTTGATTGCCAGCCGATGGTCTTTGCTCCGCTGGCTGCCAGGGTGACCCAGGTTGCCTGTCATCCCGAGGTTGATGTTCTGGTGGCTGGCTATAGCGACGGCACCGTCCTCATGGTGCGGCTTGAAGACGGCGCTGAAATTCTTGTCCGTCGCAAAGGGGACTGTGCCATTGCAGCGGTAGGCTGGAACGCGTCAGGCACGCGGCTTGCCTTTTCCGATGAAAATGGCAATGCCGGTCTTCTGAAGTTCAAGGGAGGATGATCTGTTTGTGTCTGCGTGCGTGTGAGCGGGCTTGCGAATGACCCGCCGTGCGTGAGCGGACACGTGCGCGTCGCTGGTCTTGCCGCCAGGAACAGCAATTGTCCCTGGCGTTCCGCCATGACGAGGCGGAATTCGCGCGGTCGCCGCACCGGTCGCACAGATCGCGGCGGAACTCCTCACCTTTGTGCGTGGAAGTCCTTCCGCTTTGCGCATTCAGCAGCCGACAAGCTCATGCGGCAGGCAATATCGGTTTGCCAGGGTGCGGGCCAGCCATTCCCGTCCTACGTCTGTCATGCCCTGACCGATCTCGATGCGCTGCGTTTCGACGTCGACGGTCAGGCGGTTGCCATGCATCAATTCGCGCAGGCGCAGGCTTTGCAGCTGCTCGGAGCTGATTGCGCAGCGGGTTCGCTTCGGAAAGAACCCGGATCGGCCGAACCCGTCGCTGTCTGGACGGTTGCGGCGCGCAGGGGAGAATGCAAATGGCCAGACGCCGCCATCAAATTCAATTCCGCTTTTCTCCAGCTGCAGGGTCTCGGGAACGGTCGGACGCAGCACGCGAAAGACCTGGTAGATATAGGTTAGTCCTGCCGCGCCGGAAAGGAGCAGAAAGAGGGCGTCAAAGGGTCCCTTCGGCCAAAGGGAGATCACCGACATTGTGAGGTACAGCCAGCTGGCGAAAAGGACCGGAAATATCAGGAGACAGAGAAGGGCGAAAGTGCGGCTCGGGACGGGTATTTGGGGTGCAGGGATGACGATCACCGGCGTACCGGTCTCGTTTGTCGCAATCGAAATCTGCAATCCGGGAGGTGATGCGACACGCATGGCGGACATTCCGTTTCTGTTGCGATTTCCGCCTTTTCGCATATTGGTGCGATGACGCGGCGGGATTTGAAGGTGAGCGGATTTTGGCCTGCATTTTCGCCAGTCGCGCTGCATGGTGGCGGTGGACGAGGGCGCCGCAGCCGGCGCGGGAAGGTGGCCTGGGCGGCACCCGCACTCCCGGGCGCGGCTGCGTCATGATCACCGCCTTGCCGCGCGGCCGCGGAGCGATTTTGCGACAGTTGTTGCCGTACGGCAAACTGGCAGCGAGGCTCAGTTGCCGCGCAGGACCGGACGTGGCCGGCAGGATCCCGCAAGGCGGCTCGCCGGCAACACAAGGGCGACAACGTGATGGATGTCATGGCAGTGACATCCATGGCGGCGACATGCGCTGACACTTCGTGATCCTCGAAAATGCGTGCGCCAGAGGTGCTTTCAGTTGCCTGCCGGGATCGCGGTGCCATCACCGGGGAAAGTGGAAGCGCCGCGGGCTGCCCGCGCGGGAAGCTGACGCGGCGCAGCTATCGGCCTGATCTGCTTTCAGGCCGCCGGGTCTTACCAGCGCAGCGCTGTCCTCTCCAGTCACATTCGCGCTACCGCAGACGCGGTGCGCCACATCGACCCGGAACGTGATGGACCGCAAGCGCGCGACAAGCGCGGGCAGCGGGCGATGGCAGCGCGATCCTCAAGAGGCGAAAAAGAGAGATCTTCCAGTCGCCTGCGTCATTGATTTTGGGTCTTCAGGCTTTTTTGTGGGTCATTTTTCGTAGTTGAGGAGCGATTCAGCCTATTGAAACAGGGCAATCCGTCGTTTATTGAGAGGCAATTTTTTGGACACGGTTTCATGGCAAAAAAGTCGACTAAAGGACGGCCTTGGTGGGAGGGTTTTTCTTTCCCCGGCTTCCGGCCGAGCAGGATGCTACGTGGGCAGTTTGGGGATCCGAACCTTCGCATAGCGCGCCTCAATCGGCGCTCAAAAAAACAGTTTGCGGCTGTTGTTGGCACGTCCAGCATGGCTGGTATGATCGAAGGGACCGTCGGGTTCGCGACCTGCCCATCGGACCATATCGGATAGAATTGGAACTTGAGGTGCGGCGCCTGTACTGCAAGCGATGCAAGGGCGGACCGTTGAGACACTGACAGAAAAGGTCGGCACTATACTGAAAGCGATCAAGCCGCCGGAATGCAAGCGATTTGTTGGGCACGCCGGGTATGTGCCGATGAGAGCGCAAACAGCTCTGGCGAAACGGGTCACCATTCTGACACGCCAGTCGTTCGTGCGCGCTGTTTGACCGGACTAGCGGCTCCAGAACCACCGGACCTCCGGCGGGTCGGCCTCCCGGTTGATGAAGACATATCCTGTTCCATCGCTGCCGAAGTTCACAAAATCGACCCCGAAGCTTTCTGAGCCCTTTTGATGGACGATGGACATCTGCGAGGCAGGACTTCCCTGCGCCGACATTTGCGCCGGCGTCCTGTGCTCCCATCGGGTCTCGGCACCGACCCGCTGATAGGTGCTGACATCGCAGCCGATGACGTCGGGTTCCGGCGGCGTGCCATCGACATAGACGGTTTCGTGGATCTGGAGCAGGAATTCGAATGGCGGACAGGGGATATGGACGGGATCAAGGGTAACGCCGTTGCCGCCCCAATAGGGCACCCCTCCGGCCTTGGTATCCCATTGCGGCGCGAAGTCGAATGGAGTGGCGATGGTCTCAGGCAGTTCCATGTAAGAGCGATCCTCATAGAACAGCGCCGCCTGGTCAGCTCGCACCGCATCCTCCGAGGCCTGCCATCCGGTGATCCGGAGCTCGCCGTTGATGACCGGGTCTGCGTGCTCGTCAGGGGGTGGGGCGGTGAGGGTGTTTCCGATCTCCTGGTGCTGCAGGACCACGGCAGCGCAGCCGCAGGGGTTCCCGTAACTCGGACAGAGGAGGTCGGCGCAGGAGAACAGATGAAGCACGGCGCCGCACCTGCCAAGATCGATCGCCGGCGGAGAATGTTCAAGCTGGGCCACCATGCTCATGGGTGAGCCGCAATCGGCGCAGGCGGGCCAGAGATGTTGCGGGAATCCCCAGGGACAGCCGCCGAGTTTGGACAGAAGGCGGTCCTGCGGTGGCTGCAGCGCTGCAAGTGCCAATTTCGGTAGATAGAAGCGCATTCGGATGGTCTTTGCGTCAAATGGGCGGATCCTTGATCCCTGAAGCTTACGTCAAAACCGGAACCGAATTCCAGATGTGCGGGGGCCAGGACGGGCCACGACCACCCTGGGCGGCGATGGGCAGGAGCCCGCAAATCCCAGTTGATGTTGCGGGCTGTTTCCCGGCCGGGAAGGGAAATCGGTCTGCAACCGCTGTTTGGGGGGGCGGGGTGTCTGCCGGAATGCCAGCTCGCGGGCGGCCGGATTGAGACCTGCCGATTCGCGGCAACGCCGATTTCGCTGCACTCGAGGGCCGGTTCGGCGGCTGTCCGCGTTTGGCGCAAGATGAAGGCGATCCGCATCTCAGATACATGCCCCACAGTCCGCCCGGCCAGCCTCTGGCCCATCTCTACTGGCGCTTCTTCGACTGCATGGACGATCCCGAAACCGACCGCTGTCTCTCCGAGGATTTCGCCGTCTGCAGGCTGTGGCGCGATATCGGCGGCAAGGTCTTTGTCGATCTCGCCTGCCGACTGGGCCGCCTCGGCCAGCATATGTTCAAGGGTCATCTCGGCGACAGCCTGAGGGCGCAGGGAAGAAGGTGAGGGTGAGGCCGTGAGGCGGGGAGCAAAGCTCACTGGAGCCGTGGTGGCGTCCGGCTTTCAGGGGGCTCAAAACAGCGGGGGTGAATTTGCGAGGTGAGCGGCGCGACGGCGCCGGATGCAAAACCGACCCGCACAGCGACAACCGCAGCGCATAGCATCCGTGCGGCACCCGAGTCGGTGAAAACTGCGCGGGAACGGTGTCGGTTTCGATGCGACGGGCGATCCTGGCGAATGCCCGCTGACGAATCTGTCTCATTGGGCCAAAGTCAATCACCGCCCGATCTTCAATTGATGGCGATGGAGCGGACGGCGGTCCGCAGCCGAAAAGCCTGTGCTGCGCCACAGTCAATGTCCTTGTCTCGGATGGCGCTCTCGCCCAGCTCTTTGCGCATCCCGGCACGCGCCTGATTCCTCTGAGCGTCACCCAGCCGCTCCCGGCGGTGAAGAACCGTGGTTCCCCGCATTTTCCGGACCCGCTGCGTTGTCATCTCTTTCCGAAAGAGAACTCTGCGGGCAAATTCCGTCATCGTCAACAAGGGAGGGAAACGTTTAGGAGTCGTCACTGGGGCGGCTGACTTCGGGTCAAGGCGGATATCCCGCTCGCGGTTCCATCCCGATTCAGGAATGACGCTTCGCATCAAGCCCGGGTTGCCTGCAGGCTGTTGTGAGAAAAGGACAGATACTCTGGCCAGCGGCCACCACCGGATCTCCACATGGAACTTTGGCCTTCGTCAGGCCCGGCGGAGATGAACCGTGGTTCCCCGCATTTGCCGGACCCGTTGTCGAGAGGGCACATCCTCGGGCCGGTCCGCTGCATTGTCATCTCCCACCTGAAGAGAGCTATGCGGGCGAATTCCGTCATCGTCAACAAGGGAAAGGGAAGCGTTTATGAGTAGCCGCCGGGTCGGCTGACGTCGGGTCAAGGCGGATATGCCTCTCGCGGTTCCATCCCGATTCAGGAGTGACGCTTCGCATCAAGTCCGGGTTGCCTGCAGGCTGTTGTAAGAAAAGAGCAGATACTCTGTTCAGGGACCACGACCGGATCTCGACATGGAACTTTGACGGTGTTCCAGCCCGAAGTCGCGGTGTTGTTGGGGACGGCGGAAATTTTAAGATCGCAGGATTCATCGCAGGATTTGTGGAAATTTCCGCGCTTGCCGTGCTTTCGGTATGGCAGGGCGCGCGCGAAGCGCGGCCTTCAAACCTGATCGGGCCCGGATATACAACCTGTGTTTGTGACGTGTCGTCCCAGCGTGGACAAAAGTGGAAAAATTTTCGCCGAGAGGTTGCAGTTCTGAGAGACGAGGCGGAATCCTGCCTCAGATCAGGACAATATGTCGGCACCGCCAGGGCCTGCAGGATCACAGCAGGAAGGGCGATATCTCCAGGGAGACCGGGCCGATCCGAGAGCGGCCAGATAAAAAAACAGGAAATACTGCGGAACCATCGGCGCGCGGACTGGTTATGAATCCGTCCGGCAGGCATGGCCGTAAAGTCACGCTGCGCCGGCTTGGAGGTCTGTGAGGCGAAATCGTGTAGGATGTGGCGAAACTCTGGCTGACCGCGTTAAAACCACGGACCATTGCGGCGAAGTTGTGTCCGGCCGGGAAAGACCGTCTTCGGACCGGTACCGAATTTCGCGACGGCATGTTGTTACTTCCAATCCGCGGAATGGAACCACGATGGCGGAAAGGAGGCAATTTCGTTTCGGAAAGTGAACTGAGATGAGAAAGTTGATCACGCTGCAGTTTTGATATTGTGCTGAGCGGGACTGTTGTGTAACGACGAAAGAAGAATGGATACGTAAACGACCGGGGTGGATTCCAACTTCACCATTCCCTACGGTCTCGAACGGAACCCGGGATTGCGGAACCAAATCAGTTTTTGGGTCTTCTGTGAATGGAACCCCGGGAACAACAACGATGACGGATGCATCGGTCGGGTTGCGATGGCTGCGCATGTCGGCATGCGGATGCGGCCGGTCGCCTCGCGGGGAATTGCCGCCGAAGAAGGCGGAGCTGAATTGAAAGCAGGCGGCAACTTGTGACGTTAGGGAAACGATCGACCGGCAAAACCGCCGGTGCATCAGGATAAGGAACGGAGGTTGCATCGATGAAGTAGAATTTCTGGAATTCGTGAGTCGGAATCCAGTTCTGCCGGCTCTTTTATGGAGCGGCAATTGAAGTATGGTCACCACCTCCGGCGTCGTGCGCGGACAGGTGAAAATCGCGTGTACCCCCTGATTCAAAGTGAGGATGATTACGCCATGCATACCGCTTCGGGACTTGAGTCTCAGTCTCCCACCTATAGCTCCGAAAATATTCCGCCAACGCTCAAGGCCGATACCAGGGCGGAGGTCAAAGACTGGGTATGGGCCACCGGGTCGATGAGTCAGGACGTTCCCTTTCTCGCTGAGTTGACGGGTTGTTGCGCACCCTATTGGGTGGACGATGCGGAGGCCGATCCGCAGTGCCACGTTCATCATGGCCTCGATGCGCAGGGGCGCATCATCTTCGAGTCGTGCAGATGTGGTGAAAAGGTCATTTTCTACAGGCCGCAACAGAGATTGACGATCGTTTGGGACAAATCCGACCGGGTCGCCCGCGTGGGGATCAGTCACTACGAGGATGGCAGGCTCGTTGCTGTGCAGCTCCGTGATGTCCATGGCTTCCGGGACACACGCTTTGAATATCATGGCGAACGTCTGAAACTCGTCACTACGGAACATGTGGTCGGAGATAATGAGGAAGAGGTCTGCCGTTGTGGGAATATTTTCAGCTACGATGCGGATGGTGTTCTCGGTCGCGTCGACCTCGTTCATCTCGACAAAAGTGGGGAGATCCTGCCCGATCCAGGCTACGTTCTGTATATGCGTCTTCCCGACGGCGAAACACTGGCAACCATTGAGACGCGTGTGCAGCTTCTGCTGGAAAAGGCGCTGTCTGATGTGATCCGGGAGATCCCGAGGGATGAGGCGTTTTACTGTATGATGTTGTGTTACTGCCGCAGGGAGTTGGGAGAGACATGGCCGCCGGCTCTGGTGTGGGGGCGCGAATCCCACCGGAGCGCGGTGCGCGAGTGCAGGCAGGCGGAGAATCGTTGCCTGTGGTGGCCGGGAGCGATGCTCGCAAGGAGCAGAGAGAAAGGCGAAGACGGCTTCCACAGGCTCGAAGATGGTTCGTTGGCGGATGCCTGTCTGCTGCATGCCTATCTGATGGTCCGCAGCGGAAACTACGCCTCGGCATCGAGGGTGCTTGAGAATACGCGGATCCCGCTCGAAAGGATGCTGCGGGAGGCGGGGGTGCCGGTGACCGACGATTTCGTTGTGGCCTATGCGGATGTGAGCGCGGACCTGGCGAAGGAGACGGAGAGGATCGCACAGCTTGTCAGCAGCGGGCGCTGCTGAAGACGGAGGGGAGGCGGGAGGCCTGGCTCGGGCCAGCGGTGTTGTCGATGGTATTCGAGTGCTGCGGTCGGCAGCGTGGTGCGCACGTGTGTCTGCCGACTTGACGCCCTGTGCGTTCGTGGTTCATGGCGCCGGCAGGGCGAGAGAGGCGCGGTGCTCCCTGCCGGGGGGCGCGAAGTGACGATGGACGCGGGAGATGCCGATCCCCCGCGGGCACAGAACCGGGTGTGCCAGCCGCGCGGCACGGAGGGGTGTTTCGCCTTTGGCTGTGTGGGTCTCGCAGCGTTCGCCGTGGGCGGTAACCCCTGGTGTGCGCAAGGGGTGTTGTCGGGGGTGCTTTTATCGGGAGAACCGTCGGTATGAAACTGGTTGCTGTTGTTTTAGCGTTTGTTCGTGGTCTGCGGCCACAGCGCTCGATCCCTGGTGCGTCGGTTTGCGCCAGGAAGGAAGGGCTTGCGGAACTGCTGCGCAGGACGCGGGAAGCCGCGGAGCGGGGAGATGCGGCGGCGCAGAGCCGCCTGGGTCTGATGTACGCGATGGGACAGGGAGTTCCGAAGGACGCGCGCGAGGCCAATGCGTGGTACCGCAAGGGTGCGGAACAGGGGGATGCGGATGCCCAGTTCCGCATCGGCATGGCTTATACCTTCGGTCTGGGCGGCATTGGCAAGGACCATACGCAGGCCGCGTGCTGGATCCGCAAGGCTGCGACAAAGGGGCATCCGGTTGCAAAGCAATTCGTTGATTACGCGGGCAGAGGGGCGGTTTCGGACGCCAACCCGCCTTGAGGGCGATGTGAAGCCGGCAATTCCACTTCGGGCCTGGGTGCTCGCCATCTCACAGGCTTGCGCGGATGAAGAGCGGGCCTGCCGGATTGCGGCCGGGCGCCGCCGGCAGCTTCGCCAGGGAGGAGAGGCCGCTTCTGCCCGCGGGTCTGTGCTTTCCGGCACGGCTGCGGGTTTCAAAAATGCGGAAAAAGTGCGGGATCGACAGCCGTGCCTTGAGGATCGTCATCGTGGTGGAGAGGTGCGGCAGGGGCTTGCGCGTTTTCACGATCAGGGCTGAAAAAAGAAGCAGAGGGCGTGGGAGGCGGTATCGCGCTCGGGCGGGGGCAGGCGAAGTGCCTGCCCCCGGATTGGCGTCAGCGCACCAGAATGTTGCGGAATTGCCAGGGATCGTCGGTGTCGATGTCTTCGGGGAACAGGCCGGGGCGATCGTTCAAGGGTGTCCAGTCGGTGTAGTAGCCCTTGACCGGACCAAGATAGGGACGCTGGATTTCGAGGCAGCGGCGGAAGTCCATCTCGTCGGCTTCGACGATGCCGCAAGCGGGGTTTTCCAGTGCAAAGACCATGCCAGCGAGCACGGCGGAGGAGACCTGGAGGCCGGTGGCGTTCTGGTAGGGGGCGATGGCCCGGGTTTCCTCGATCGAGAGCTGGGAACCATACCAATAGGCGTTGCGGGCATGGCCGTAGAGCAGGACGCCGAGTTCGTCGATGCCGTCCTCGATTTCGTTCTCATCGAGGATGTGCCATTGCGGCTGCATCCGGCCGGCGGCGCCGAACATCTCATGGAGCGACAGCACGGCGTCATCGGCGGGATGATAGGCGTAGTGACAGGTGGGGCGGTAGAGCACCCTGTCGCCGTCACGCAGCGTGAGATAGTCGGCGATCGAGATCGATTCGTTGTGGGTGACGAGGAAGCCGTATTGGGGCCCCGGGGTCGGACACCAGGAGCGCACACGGGTATTGGCTCCGGCCTGCTCGAGATAGATCGCGGCTCCACAGCCGCTGTCATGGCGGCGGCCATTGTCCGGCATCCATTTCTCATGCGTGCCCCAGCCCAGTTCAGCCGGCTGCAGGCCCTCGGAGACAAAGCCCTCGACCGACCAGGTGTTGACGAAGACGTTCATTGGCTTCGGTTTCCTGGAGCGCTGGGTGTCGCGCTCGGCGATATGGATGCCCTTGACGCCGAGTTGAAATGCAAGCCTGGCCCAGGCTTCGCGGCTTTCCGGCACCGCTGACGCAATGCCGCTGTCGGCCGCGATGTCGAGCAGTGCCTGTTTGACGAACCACGACACCATGCCGGGATTGGCCCCGCAGGTGGAGACCGCAGTGGGGCCGCCGGGGCTGGTGCGCCTGGCCGCAAGCAGGGTCTCGCGCAGCGCGTAGTTGGAACGCGCCGCCATCCCCGCGTTGTTGTCGAAATAGAAGCCGAGCCACGGTTCGACCACGGTGTCGACATAGAGCGCGCCGATTTCGCGGCACAGCGTCATGATATCGACCGAGGAGGTGTCGACCGAGAGGTTGACGCAGAAGCCCTGGCCGCCGCCTTCGCTGAGAAGCGGTGTCAGCACCTTGCGATAGTTGTCACGGGTGATGGCCTGCTGGATGAAGCGCACGCCATGCTGGGTGGCCAGTTTGCCGTCCTCATGCGGATCGATGATGACGAAGCGCGACCTGTCGTAGGCAAAATGGCGCTCGATCAGCGGCAGCATGCCCTTGCCGATCGAGCCGAAGCCGATCATGACGATGGGGCCGGAAATGGTTGCATGGATCTGCGAGGAGGGGGACATCGACGATCTCCAGGAGATGGAATCTGAAACTGTCGGGGGGTGAAGGGGGCCAGATCAGAGGCTGCGCGGACCCGCGGGCGGTTTACGGCTTTTTCAAGTCGCAAGGCAACCGGCAAAAAGCCAACCAGCAAAAAGCCAACCAGCAAAGAACCAGCCGGCAAAAAACAAAAAACCAGCCAGCAGGCGTCGGCCTCGGCAGGCGGTGCCGCCCGGGACCGGAGCGGTGCGCCTGAGGCGTCACCGCCCGCGAGATCAGGCGGCTTTGTCGACCAATCGCGCCGTTTTCGGTGTTCCGGGCGCAGAAAAACCGGATCTGGGCTTCAGCACGCCGGTGGCGATCACCATGCCGCTTGCGCCGTTCAGTGCCCCCCTGATCAGCTCAAGACCAAGCAGGCGCTCAGGCGCAAAGGGACCGGGCAGTGCCAGGGCACCGGTTTGAACGGCGGAGAAACCAAAGCGGGCATAATAGGGCGCATCGCCCAGCAGGATCACCGCCTGATGGCCGCGCATCCGGGCGCAGGCCAGCGCCTGCTCCATCAAGGCGCTGCCGATTCCGGAATTTCGGCAGGCGGGGTCGACCGCCAGCGGGCCAAGGAGCAGAGCGCGGCGGCCGCCGGCGTTGACATGCCACAGCCGCAAAGTGCCGACCAGGCATCCGCCTTTGATCGCAGAGAAGGCCAGGCCCGCTGCCGGCAGGCGTCGGTCGCGCAGACGCTGGCAGCTGCGCAGGAGGCGGTCCGGCCCGAAACAGAGGTCAAGCAGCGCCTCCCGGGCGGGCACGTCGGTGCTGCGCTCGGCGCGGATTGTGATGTGGCGCTGAGCAGCGCGGAGCGGGCTGGGATGGGGATGGGCAGGAGCGGCGTTCATGGCGGAGCAACCCCCTATGCAGCAGAGGGAAGGGCCAGCCACGACGCCGGAAAAAAAGCAGGCGTCATGGCTGGGTTGATCGTGCGGCCGTGAGGCGACGCTCAGATGTGGTAGGTTCTGAGCGGCGGGATGCCGTTGAAGGCTACCGACGAGTAGGTCGAGGTATAGGCCCCGGTGCCCTCGATCAGAACCTTGTCGCCGATCTCCAGGGTCACCGGAAGCGGATAGGGGTTCTTTTCATAGAGCACGTCCGCCGAATCGCAGGTCGGCCCTGCAAGCACACAGGGCGTCATTTCCGCTCCGTCATGCGCGGTGCGGATCGGGTAGCGAATCGACTCGTCCATGGTCTCGGCAAGACCGCCGAAACGGCCGATGTCGAGATAGACCCAGCGCACGTCGTCGTCGTCGCTCTTCCTGGCAATCAGCACCACCTCGGATTCGATGATCCCGGCATTGCCGACCATGCCCCGGCCCGGCTCAATGATGGTCTCCGGAATCCGGTTGCCGAAATGCTTGCGGAGCGAACGGAAGATCGACCGGCCATATTGCAGCACCGGCGGCACATCCTTGAGATAGCGCGTCGGAAAGCCGCCGCCCATGTTAACCATGGTCAGGTTGATGCCGCGCTCGGCACAGTCGCGGAACACGGTCGAGGCCATCGCCAGCGCCCGGTCCCACGCCTTGACCTTGCGCTGCTGGGAGCCGACGTGGAAAGAAATGCCACAGGGCTCAAGCCGCAGACGCCTGGCAAGATCAAGCACCTCCACCGCCATCTCCGGGTCGCAGCCGAACTTGCGCGACAGCGGCCATTCCGCACCCGCACAGTCATAGAGAATGCGGCAGAACACCCTGGCGCCAGGCGCAGCACGTGCGACCTTCTCCACCTCCGCACAGCAATCAACCGCAAACAGGCGGATCCCAAGCGCGAAGGCGCGCGCGATGTCGCGCTCCTTCTTGATGGTGTTGCCAAAGGAGACGCGGTCCGGCGTGGCACCGGCGTTGAGCGCCATCTCGATCTCGGCGACCGTCGCGGCATCGAAGCACGAGCCCATCGAGGCAAGCAGCTCCAGCACCTCCGGAGCCGGGTTCGCCTTCACGGCATAGAACACGCGGCTGTCGGGCAGGGCCTTGGCAAAGTTAAGATAGTTGTCGCGCACGACCTCAAGGTCGACCACCAGACAAGGCTCGGTGTCGAGGCCGCGGTCACGGCGGTTGCGCAGGAATTCCCTGATGCGCTCGGTCATAGCACCCTCCAAACGGCCCAGCGACGGGACCCGTTCAAAATGTTCCCGAATCCTGAGTGCCTGGTGATGTCACACGATGGAAGACGCGACAGTACCGTGAACTCGAAAGATCCGAATTGTGCTGCCGTGGATTGGTTGGGAAAATTTCCCGCCCGCTCACCTGGCAATGAAGGACAAGCCTTTTCAGTAGCCCGAGCCGGCGTTGGACTGCCGGTAGAGACCAAAAAAGCCCGATCCGTCGTTGCTTTAAGTCGCGTCCCCCGTTTGAGAGCGGGGTGCGCCGGTTCGCCTCCGGCTGCCGGTCACGGTTGCAAAGAGCGAGTTCACCTTCACTGGCACCTCTTGAGAGAGATGCTGGGCGGCTTCTCCGGATGCCTGTACCGTCGTCATATTCTGACTTCGGCATCCGATGAGCGCCCCTCGGCTCCTTCACCCCTTGGCGGCTGTCCGGCCTCTTGTCCGGATACCTACCGACCGACACACGACCACAGGCACGTGCGAAACTGGGCAAGAACGCACATAGGCGCTTTAAATTATCTGCGCAAGGATATTTTTGGCGAGAGCGGTGAATTGCCCGAAAGGGTGCGTGAGGTGTTGCCCATCAACAGCGCTGAAGATGAATATGCGTTAAGTTGGATGTGAAACAGCGTCGCGCAGGTGGCCTCGCGCAGGTGGCCTGCCCCGGTGCCTGTCGCCTCAGGAGCTTTCGGTAAAAGGCTCGACACGCTGTGCGCCGCGGATGAAGACCCACATGACAACAGCGCCGAGGGCGAACAGCACGATTCGGAGGATGAGGGCGAACATGCCTTCAAGTCCGATCAGGGTCGACAGCGCCCAGGCGGCGGCGAAGGCAGCACCGAAAACCTCTGCGCCGATAAGAATGGTGGCGCTGATAATGGTTATCACGCTCGGCCAGGCAATCCGGCGGGAGGTGGAGGAGGTTGCGGCCATGGGCTTTCATCCGCTTGCTGATCATGAGAACCGGATCCCGTCAGCGCCTCGCCTGCAAGCCACATGGAACAGGGGCTGGTGGAGAGGCATTTTCGGAAAATCGGGCAGGTTTCGAAAAACGGTACGTCAAAGTCAGGGCGCGCTGTTCGGCGGATCCTGCTTTTCGCGGGGCGCAATCTCTCCGAAAAGAGGGTCCGGGGCAAGCGGTAATCCGTGCTGGAGCGTGCTGGAGGGGGCCGCTCCATTTCCCTTAACCACAAAACGCTCTCGTCGCCCGACCGGGTGAGTGCGGGTGAGTGTTGGGCGGTGCAGTCCGGGCTGGTATAGGGAGGCAGTCTGCGCCAGGGATCTCGAGGGATAATGACAGAAAAAACCGGTGCCGCCGGCACTCCGTTACCGCAAACCAATCCGCTTCTGGAAGAATGGCGCACCCCCTTTGCCACGCCGCCTTTCGGGCATATCGCTCCGCAGCATTTCCTGCCGGCGTTTGACCAGGCCTTCGCCGTGCACGCCGCCGAAATCGCCGCCATCGTTAACCAGAAGGCGCTGCCCGACTTTGCCAACACGGTTGCAGCACTGGAACGCTCCGGCAGGTCGCTGGGCCGGATCAGTGCCGTTTTCCATGTCGTGGTTGCCGCACACTCCAACCCCGAGCTTCTCGCCATCGAGACCGAGGTGGCGTTGCGGATGGCGCGGCACTGGAATGCAATCCTGATGAACGCGGATCTTTTCGCCCGTGTCATCGCAGTGCGCGACCGTTACGCCGGGACTTTGGCGGCGGAGGAGGCGCGGCTTGTGGAGCGCATCGAAAAATGGCTGAGACGCGCAGGTGCCGGTCTGCCCGAGGAGGCGCGCAGGCGGATGGCTGCGATCAATGAGCGGCTGGCTGCGCTTGGCACCGAATTCAGCCACCGTCTCCTGGCGGACGAACAGGACTTTGTGCTCGCACTCGGCGAGGACGACTGTGACGGTCTGTCGGCGGGGTTCCTTGCCGCCGCCGAGGAGGCGGCAAGGGAACGCGGTCTCGCGGCTGCGGCCATCGTCACGCTGTCACGCTCTTCGGCGGAGCCGTTTCTCAAGACCTCCGCCCGGCGCGATCTGCGTGAGAAGGTCTGGCAGGCCTTCATCCGGCGCGGCGACAACGGTGGTGCCAGCGACAATAATGCTCTCATTGCCGAGACGCTTCGCCTGCGCGAGGAAAGCGCCCGCCTTCTGGGCTTTGGCAATTTTGCCGCCTGGCGTTTCGACGACATGATGGCGGGGAGCGCGACTGCGGCAAGAGACCTGCTGGAGCGGGTGTGGCGGCCGGCGCGGGCGCGGGCGTTGGCGGAACGGGGGATGATCGAGGCCCGGATTGCCGCCGACGGGGGCAATTTCACAATTCAGCCCTGGGACTGGCGCTACTATGCCGAAAAGCTGCGGCTTGAAACGGCCGATTTCGATGATGCCGCGATCACGCCTTTTCTCAGCCTCGAGCGCATGATCGAAGCCGCCTTTGACTGCGCCACGCGGCTGTTCGGGCTGCGCTTCACCGAACGGCGGGACATCGCGGTGTGGCATGAGGACGTCCGGGTCTTTGAGGTCACCGATCGCGCCGGCCGCCATCTTGCGCTGTTCTACGGCGACTATTTCGCGCGGCCATCGAAACGCTCGGGCGCCTGGATGACGTCGCTGCGCGATCAGGACCGTCTCGATGGTGCAACCACGCCTTTGATCGTCAATGTCTGCAATTTCGCCCGCGGCGCCGGTGAGGCCCCCTGCCTGCTGTCGCCCGATGACGCCCGCACCCTGTTCCACGAGTTCGGTCACGCCCTCCACGGCATGCTCTCCGCGGTGACCTATCCCTCACTCTCCGGCACCAGTGTGCTGACCGATTTTGTCGAATTGCCGTCGCAGCTCTATGAGCACTGGATGGAGCAGAAGGATGTGCTGTCCCGTTTCGCCCGCCATCATGAAAGCGGTGAAGCGCTGCCCGATGCGCTGTTGCAGCGCTTCCTTGCGGCACGCCGCTTTGGTCAGGGCTTCGCTACCGTCGAGTTCGTGGCTTCGGCGCTGATTGATCTGGAGCTGCACAGCCGCCCCGCTTCGAGCGTTGCCGATGTCGGGGCGTTTGAAAGCGCGGAACGGCAGCGTATCGGGATGCCGGAGGAGATTGCGCTCCGTCATCGTCCGCCCCAGTTCGGTCACATTTTCTCCGGCGGCCACTATGCCAGCGGCTACTACAGTTATATGTGGTCGGAGGTGATGGATGCGGATGCGTTCGGTGCTTTCGAGGAGGCTGGCGATATCTTCGATCCGGAGGTTGCGAAGCGGCTGCATGATGAAATCCTTTCCCGGGGCGGGGCGGTGGAGCCGCAGGCCGCCTTTATCGCGTTTCGCGGCCGGCCGCCCGAGGTTGATGCCCTGCTGCGCCGCCGCGGCCTCACAGATGACGCGGCGGCCTGAGATGGCACAGCGGCAGAAATCCGGGAATCGACGGGGCGCGCTGCCGGGCGTGTTTCTGGGTGTGTTCCTTGGGGCGCTGTTGGCGGTGATGGTGGTGGGCATCCAGCCGCTTTGCGCCCATCCCCATGTCTTTGTCACAGCGGTCAGTGAACTGATCTATGCGCCCGACGGTTCGGTCACGGGCGTGCGTCACGCCTGGACCTTCGACGACATGTTCTCCTCCTATGCGCTGCAGGGCATCGAGAGCAAAACCAGGGCCTATACCCGCGAGGAATTGGCGCCGCTGGCGCAGGTCAATGTTGATTCGCTGAAAGAATACGGCTTTTTCACCTTCGCCAAAGCCGATGGCAGGCGCGAGCGCTTCCAGGAGCCGATCGACTATTTTCTCGAATACAGAGACGGCACGCTGACGCTGCATTTCACGCTGATGCTGAAAAACCCGGTCAAGCCGAAGCAGTTGGTGCTGGAGGTCTACGACCGTTCGTTTTTCGTTGAATTTCAGATGGCCAAAGCGGATCCGGTGAAGCTGCGGGATGCGCCGGCGGGCTGTCAGATGAAGCTCGAACGGCCGGGCGGCGGGGGTGCGGCGGTGGCGCGAACGCTCAATGAGCAGACCTTCATCGACGACGGCGAGAATGCCAATTTCGGTGCCAGCTATGCCAACCGGATCACGGTGGATTGCCCGTGAAACCCGATCCCGTCACTCCCGTCCCCGTGAGGTCAGCGGCCGTGAAGCCAGGTTCTGTGTCAAAGCCAGGTTCTGTGTCAAAGCCAGGTTCTGTGTCAAAGCCAGGTTCTGTGTCAAAGCCAGGTTCTGTGTCAAAGCCAGGTTCTGTGTCAAAGCCAGGTTCTGTG
>WQYW01000059.1 GCA_009781045.1 Alphaproteobacteria bacterium | reverse complement strand
CTCAAGGTGTGGACCATCCTTCTGTCGATCCTCACCTTCTCGCTGTCGCTGCTCGGCACCTTCCTGGTGCGTTCGGGCGTGCTCACTTCGGTCCACGCCTTTGCCACCGATCCGACCCGTGGCGTCTTCATCCTGCTGATCCTGTGCATTTTCATCGGCGGCAGCCTCAGTCTTTATGCGGCTCGGGCATCGACCCTGAAGCCGGGCGGGGTGTTTGCGCCGATCTCGCGCGAAGGCGCGTTGGTGCTCAACAACCTCTTTCTGACCACTGCCTGTGCCGCGGTGCTGTTCGGTACGCTCTATCCGCTCGCCCTGGAACTCCTGACCGGTGAAAAGATCTCGGTCGGTGCGCCGTTCTTCAATCTCACCTTCGGGCCGCTGTTTGTGCCGGTGCTGATCGCGATCCCCTTCGGCACCATGCTGGCCTGGAAACGCGGCGATATCGCTGCCGCGGCATGGCGGCTCCTGGCTGCTTTCGTGGTGGCGCTCGCAGGTATGGCCGTGGTCTGGTTGGGGGTTCGAAGCGGCCATGGCCTGGCGCCGCTTGCCATCGCGCTCGCCGTCTTTGTGATTGTCGGGGCGTGCACCGATCTCGCCACGCGCACCGGTCTGTTCCGCCTGCCGCCGGCAACCTCGGCGAGCCGGGCGTGGGGACTGCCCGGCGCGGTCTGGGGCACGGCGCTTGCGCATATCGGGATTGGCATGACGCTGATCGGCATCGTCTGCGAGACCAGCTGGAACAGCGAATATATCAGCATCATGAAGCCGGGGGACACGGCCGTGATCGCGGGCTATGAGCTGAAGCTTGACAAGCTGCTTGACCGCCGGGGCTCAAACTACCAGGAGATGGTGGCGCGCTTCGAAGTCCGGCAGGGCGGCGACAGGCTCGGCACCATGATGCCTTCGAAGCGCCAGTTCGCGACACGCGGGACCTCGACGACCGAGACCGCGCTGATGACGCGCGGTGCCAGTCAGCTCTATATTTCACTTGGCGATGTCAAGGACGACGATCACATCGCAGTGCGCATTTATCACAAGCCGTGGGTGCTCCTGATCTGGTGGGGGACGCTGGTGATGGCGCTGGGCGGTGCTTTATCGCTGTTTGACCGGCGATTGCGGGTCGGTGCGCCGCAGCCCGCACGTGGTGAGGCGCGTCTTCAGGGGGCGGAGTGATCGGGATATGTTGCGTCTGATTGCGCTCTTTGCTGTCCTGCTTGCGTTCGGCCTGTCAGAGGCCCGCGCAGTGCAACCCGACGAAGTGATGGCCGATCCGGCCAAAGAGGCCCGGGCCCGGGAGATCTCCACCGAGCTGCGCTGCATGGTGTGCCAGAATCAGTCGATCGACGATTCGGATGCGCCGCTGGCAAAGGACCTGCGGATTCTGGTGCGGGAACGCATCAATAAGGGCGACAGCGACGCCGAGGTGAAGGATTTTCTGGTCGATCGCTACGGCGAGTTTGTGTTGCTCAGGCCGCGTTTTGGCCGTCACACCTGGCTGTTGTGGCTGATCACGCCGCTCCTTCTGGCTGCCGGAGCCTTTGGTGTAGTGGCGTGGTTTCGCAGCCGTCCCCGCGCTGGCGCCGAGCAGGTGCTGCCGCTGACTCCCCACGAGGAGGCGCGGCTTGCCGCGCTGATGGCCGGGGATGACGGCACGAAGCCAGAGCGCTCCGCCTGATCGTTAAGCCTTCTGCCGGGTTGGCCCCGGCGGCCGGACAGCGGCCGGAGCAGAAAGCCCGGTCCCACGCTTGAGCCTGGTGGGACCGGTCCTCGTGCTACTTTCGCCGATCCGCTTTCCAGATCGGTTGTTTTGATCTGTTCTTCCGGGCCTCGCCGGACCACTTCGTCGGATCGGCGAGGCGAAGAACAGGCTGTTTTTTTAGCAAGCGCTATTTCCAAACCTGCCACCACGGCCTGGCGCATGGGCCGGCGCGGCAGTTCCGGAGATTTTCCGCGATGTCTTCTGCCTGGATGCGCTGGTCTTCGGTGCGTCGCGGGTTGAGTTTCAGGTGTTTCTCGTAGAATTCGATGGCCTCATCTGGCGCCTCGAAATATTTCCACAGGTTGTTGCCGACAGTGTAGTGGGTGTCCCAATCCCTGGACTTCCTGACCTGTGGCTTGAGCGCTGCCGAGCCCTTTTCCGACTGCACCCGGTAACTTCGGCGCATCGCGCTGAAAAGGTCCATTCTTGCCCGCATGGCTTCGTCGGACAGATGCGCCGGATCTTCCGCGTCGCCGTCCTCATCTTCCTGCCATTGCACCAGGCGTTCGAGCCAGGCTGGCAGTTCGGCGTCGCGTTGGAGCAGATGGAGATATTGTGCGATGGCCGGGATGTAGGTATTGGGCTCGTTGCGACCAAAGCCGTTCTCGCTTGAAAACTGCCACAGTTCTTCGCCGGCGGCGACGGCCTTTTCCCACAAGGGCTTCCTTGCGGTGTCCGGTATCTGATTCTCGTCCGCTTCATCGACCATGGCTTCCCGGCATCGGAAGATGCCGTAATAGTGCTCGGCAAAGGGGCTGGCTTCGATGCCCTTGCGGTGAAGCAAAAGTGCGTCGTCGTAACGGAGGAGGGCATTGGAATATCGGATGGCGAGATTGTTGCACATCATCGAATAGAGATGCGAGCAGACGTCGGCTGAATGCTGTGGTTTGCCGGTTTCGAAAAAGCGCTCCATGCGGGCGAGGCCTTGCTCATAAATATGGCAAAGGATTGGATCCCAGAGCGCCTGAATACGGTTGCGGTCGGTTTCGGCAACGTCTTCGAGCCATTGCTCAACGCCGTCCCCGTCCTCCGTGTCGCCATTGGCACCGCAGCCCAAACCGAAGGCCGCACTGGCACTCTCGGGGATCAGCGCCGGCTGCTGGAGGGCTGCTTCCAGCCCCAGCGCCGCAACCCGGGCCTGGAAGGTGCGAAGCAGCGTGGTGTCGTCACCCAGTCCTTTGGCTACGACCGCTTCAAAATGCGGCCTTGCCTGGGCCGTGGTGAGAAATCCGGCGCGGAGGCGATAGCTCGTCAGCAAGACGGAGGGTCCAGGGATGGCCGGGCTCACGCTCCTCGGCGACCTGGCCCGCGGCCTCCAGCACTTTGCCGAACAGCGCCGGCGTGAGATTTGTCGCGCCCGCCAGCGGGGCAAAGAGCCGGGCATGGACTGGCGACTTCCGGCGCAACGCCTCCATATCGGTGCCGAAATAGCCATGGAATTGTTCCTCGCTGCTTCCGAGGACAATCATCATGACGCAGAGGGGCCACCATACCGAGACGTCGGTTTGATCCGCCAGGCGTTGATTGAGGAGGGTGGCAAGATATTCGTCGGCGTCGAGATCCGGGCCGCGCAGCCAGAGGAAGGCGCGCTCTCCGGCGTCCTTGAGGCGGCCGGCCTCGACCAGCCAGGGCAGATCATATTCGAAGAAATCGTCCTCCCCGTTGCTGTCGGCGGCGAGATCGCGGATCGTCAGGTTCCGTGGTGCCAGGGCAGCTCGGAGATCACCTCTGGCGTGACTTGCACGGGCCTCAAGACGTGCCATCGGATCTCGGTTTCGCGGCGCTGGGGCAGGGGTAGCGAAGCGGCGAAGTCGGTGACCGCCTGGGCGATCGCGGTATAGAGTTCGGGCCGGTCGTCGATGGCCTCGTCGCCGAGGTCGAGACAGAGGCTGATCATTGCCAGGTACAGGGTGGCGCTGTCGGCCGAGCCCGGGAGCAGACCGGCAAAAAGCTGACGCCCGCCATCGTGAAGCACGCTGAGAGAGCGCTCAGGGTCGCCACGCCAGCGGCAAACCACAGCACGCTGAGACGGGCGAGTGTGGGAAATGTGTCGGGACGCAGCTCTTGTGCGGCGAGGCGTGCCTGCAGGTCGAAAGCTGCTGAACCGGCGCGTTCGAGGTCAGACTCCAGGGAATCGAGAAACTGCGTCAGCATGGTGCCGGTCAGGGCAGACGTGGAGGAAGAAGGGGCGGTCATTGGCACAGGCTCCAGAGAACGGGCGGAGGGGTGGAAAAATTTCGTGTCCATTGGGCCGAAAGCGGGCTTTGGAAGGAAGGAGTTCAGAATGGATGCCGCTTTTCGACAATTCCGGGCCGCCCATGTCAAGGATGCAGATCGGTGGCGCGTTACCTCTTGACGATGAAAGAACGGTGGCGGCGCAAGTTCTCACCCGATCGTGATAGGCCGGCAGCGTCCGCGAGGACCTGGAACTTCTGGTGTGGAGCCGCCTCTGTGGTGCAAAATGGCAGGCACCCTCCTGGCGCGCGGATCATTGATCATTGTGATGTGGTGGTGGCAATTTCACAACAGGGTGTTATGACCGGAGGTCTGAATGGGCGCGGCAGGCGGCCAGAATGGCAGGAGATGAAACGTGTCTTCCTTTAAAGGCCTCGAGCGATCCCTGAACCGGGCGCTGACGATTGCCAGCGAGCGCCACCATCACTATTCCACACCGGAGCACCTGCTGCTGGCGCTGATCGATGACGCGGATGCGGCAGCAGTGATGTGTGCCTGCGGCGTCGATCTCGACACGCTGCGGTTGAGTCTGGTCAATTATCTCGACACCGAATTCGAGAATCCGGTTGCTGACGCCAGTGAGTATGGCGAGATATCGGCAGGGTTAGACCGTGTCATCGGGCGAGCCATGAGTCATGCTCTGTCCTTGGGGGGCGCGGAGGCAACCGGGGCGGATATGCTGATGGCGATCCTTGCAGAACAGGAGAGCCATGGCGCCCATTTCCTGCGGGAGCAGGAGATGACCCGTCATGACGTGGTCAATTATATCCAGCGCGGCAGCGCCAAGCGACAGGTTGTGTCGGAAGGCTCGTCGGTGCGCGGTGTTGTGAAGAGGCCGACAGCGATGGCGGCAGCGAAAAAGTCCGGCAAGAGAGCGTATGTGCTCAGGACGTATTGCGTCAACCTCAACAAGAAGGTCCGCGACGGCAAGATGGATCCGGTGATCGTGCGCAACTCCGAAATCAGCCGCGCCATCAAGGTGCTGTGCGGGCCGCAGGATAACAATCCGCTGTTTGTCGGCGCGACCTGCGTCGGCCAGGCCGCGATCGCCGTGGGACTGGCCAGGCGCATCGTTGACAATGAAGTGCCGGAAGAGCTGGCTTCGGCCGAGGTATTTTCGCTCAACACCGGAGCATTGCTCGCTGGCGTGCGCGATCATGGCGACTTCGAGAATCGTTTTGAGCAGGTGCTCAAGGCGCTTGATCGCTATCCCGGTGCCATACTGTTCATCGATGACATCGATCGCCTGATCGGGGGCGGAGCGATGGATGGCTCTGTTCTGCTCGACTCGGCATTGAGTTGTGGCGTTGTCTGCATGGGCCAGATAACCGACAAGGAATATCACCGGCATTTGGAGAAGAACCAGGCGCTTCTGCACCGGTTCCAGAAGATCGAGGTCTCCGAGCTGTCGCTCGAAGAGACGATCGCGATGCTGAGCTACCTCAAACCCGATTTTGAGGACTGGGACCAGCTGAAATGCGACAATGAGGCGGTCCGGGCGGCTGTAAAATTTTCCGCGTCCTACATCCGGGACGGCAAGCCTTCCAACGAAATGAGGGGCGAAATCGCTGAGTTGGGCGAAATGCTCCGACGTCTTCGTGCCAGGGACCAGGACTTCCGGGTGTTCGGCTCGGAAGAGCAGGGATATAGGCTTGGACCGCCGCTGTCAGAGGTTGAACTGACAGCCTTTGAGGCCGTCAACGGGGTCCGGCTTCCGGATGCCTACCGCTACTTCCTTGCCACGGTAGGCGATGGCGGGGCGGGCCCGTTCTATGGACTGGAGCCGCTCTCGAGCCTTGGTCGTGATGCGCTGGGCTGTGATCTGTCGCGACCGTTTTTGTTGACCGCAGCGACCGAGGATTTTTCGGAAGAGCCGTTGCCGGGCGTGCTGGAATTTTGCCACCAGGGATGTAACATTTACGCGTATCTGGTCGTCAATGGGCCCACCGCAGGTACGATCTGGGACGGTTGCGACGGAGAGTTCCATCCCACCGGACTGACATTCGATGCGTGGTATCGGAAGTGGCTGGAACATGCGCTGCGTGCGCTTGAAAATGAGAGCCTGGTTGCGCAACTGAAGGTCGGAATGTCACGCGCCGAGGTTCTGGCGAAAGTTGGCGGCAAATGGGAGGTGCGCGAGGTGTTTCTCGATCACCCGGTTCGCCTTTTCGAGTCGGAAGATATTCCTGCCCGGCTTGAGCTGGATGAGCAGGACATCGTCATCAAGATCAATCCGTGGCCGTTCATTTAGTCCACCGGCCAAATTGAATAAATATCTGCCCTCATGCAATCGTGTTGCGCCGGAAATGGCGCGGAGGGAGGAGAATGCCCGGCCGTGTGGCCGGGTGGGGCGAGGATGACGGTCGCGATGAGGGTGAATATCGTTGCGCGATCGTGTGGCGGGGTGGTGCTGCTTTGGGAGCGGCATTTGTCTGTCCGGCACCGAGGTCGCGGATTGGCGGTTCTGGGAGGGATGTGCGCGGCAGCGCAAGAGGACGTGGTGCAGCCGGGCTTGCTGCGTTGTTCCTATGTTTGACGATTTCGACCGGATGTGCGTGCTGGGCGGATATACGCTGGCGAATGGAATCAGTATCGTTTCGCTATTCGGGGCCCGGAGATGGCCCGTGTTCTGACGGGAATTGTGCTAATGCGGATAGGTCAGTGCGCGGGGCGCGGCGAGGAGGTGTCCAGAGGCGGCTGTGCTGCAGGCTGTCGGAAGTGGGAAGGGCCAGTCATCTTCGAAAAGGGCCGCTCTTTGCCAGGTCCTGGCAGGCCCCTTGCGCGCAGCTGCTGTGCAGAGACATGCCTGCAAGAGGTTTGCTGAGGCGACGGTCCGATGCGATGTGTGGCTTGTCGCCTGGATTTGACGCGGGCGAGATGCTGCGATCGGGCACATGGGGCCTGCGGTGGGGCACGGACTTCGATCGGACGGGGCGTGAAGAAAGCCCGGCTGCGAAGCCTTGCGTGGCGCAAACTGGCGGCCGGCTTCATGGAGCGTGCGATCCTGGCGCGACAGCGTGCCTGCGGGCCGCGGTCCTGGGCCGGCGTCGGCGCTCAGGTTGAGGGGTGATTTGGGAGGGCGGAAGTGACGGAAGAAGACAGTCTGGTGCAGGCGCGGGTTCTGCCCCGTTCCTATGTTCAGGATCTGGACTTGTTCCTGATGTCCTTCCTGGGAGCACATGCGCTGACGACTGCGCTCAGTGCCGCATTCTCTGCACCAAGCCTGGAGATTGGCACTCTTGTGAGCCCGGGTGTAGTCCGCACGCTGGTTGACCAGCTCTGGATGATGAGCGTGGTTCACATTGCGCTGTCGCTCTATCTGGGGACAAGACACACCCTGGTATGGCTGTTGCTGGTCAATGGTGTGGTCGCGGTTCCGCTTTGCGATTTCGCGGGATATGTATTGCCATGGGGTCAGGTGAGCTACTGGCTTGCCACCGCGATTGCCAGGCTCTGGACGGCGGTCGGGCACGGAGAGGTGCCGCAGTGGGTCGACCCGGTTTTGTGGAGGAGGGGCATTTTCGCTAGCGCTGCTGGCATCCTGTTTCTGTTTGTGCAGGCCGGTCTGCTCGGCTCCGACGTCATCGCGAGGCACAAAGCGGTCGGGGGCTGGGGGCAGAGATTCGTGCTGCGGCTGGCCTTTGTCATCGGTGCCGCCGTGGTCACGCTGGTGCTTATCAGGCAGGCTGAGACCGGTGAGGTTGGAGGGATTTTTGTGACACGAAGGGAATGTTGCTTCGGTCCACCGCTGCACGGATTGGCCTCCCTTGCGATGCTGCGTGCGGTACCAGACAAGCTCGCTGGTGTCGTCCTGGTGTTTGCGGCCATCGTCATTCCCATGATCTGGCCGTGGGCGCGTGCCGATGTCCTGCGGACGGGCCCGATGAAAGGATGGTGGCGCCTGTGCTGCTGTGCGTTGCTCGCGGTCACCATTGGGCTCGGCTATCTTGGGACCTTTTCGACGTTCGACGCGGTAATGCCGATCGCGCAGGTTCTGGTGCTGCTCTATTTTGCTTTTTTCGCCTCGCCGTTTTTGCTTCATTGGCTTGATTCAAGGAATGGGCGAAGTCCCCCTGGATCGGCCGCGCTGTGAGGTTGAGGAGGAGTGACCCGGCGCGAGAGCCTCTTCAAAAGAGGCGGTTCCTTTGTGAGGTCCCGGCCTGTATCACCGCAGAGGGCGGGAAGGCCCGCTTCGCCGCGCCAACGTCATTGCGGCCGGGCAGGGGCTTTCGCCCTCTCCTGAAACGAAAAGCGACCGGCCTCTCCTGACCGGGCCTGCCCGCTCCAGGCCTTCTCGCGGCGGCTGACGCCTGGGCCTTCTCGCACAGACCTTCCTCGAATCAAGGGTGCCAAAGAGGGGGCGGCCTGGACCGTCAGGCGGTTCTGCTCGGGTCTCGGGCGGGCAGGCAGGCCCCGGTTTTGTGCAATCTGGCCGCAGTGCGAGGCGGGAATCTTAAGAGCGATTTGCGAAGGAACGGGCCAGATGGAGGTTCCGATCCTTCCTTCGGGACGATTTCGCTCACTATTACAAAAGTTTAATTCCGCCGTCAGAGCGCCGTAAGGCACGGCTGGTCATCAATGGCGCTGTAACCAATCCGGTTCGTCGCAACCAAAATAACGATGCCTCCTGGAGACACCCGTATGAACCCCGACTTCCCGTTTCACTCACTCCGTGCCCCGCCCCGCCGGTCGGTGCTGTCTGCGCGCAAGATTGCGCTGATGGCCTCGGTGGTCGCCGGTCTTGTTTTTGTCGCGGGTCAGTTCAGCCAATCGACGGCACCTGCGAACCTGTTTGCGACCCCGGTGCACGCCCAGGTCAACACCGAGGTCACCAAGGTCGAGCAGCGTCCGGTTGGATTTGCCGACATCGTCACCCACGTCAAACCGTCGGTGATCTCCGTCAAGGTCAACATGAAGGAAACCATAGCCAACAACGACGACGATGAGTCGCCGTTCCCGCAGGGGTCGCCGATGGAGCGTTTCTTCCGCCGCTTTGGTGCCCCGGACGGCTTCCCGGGTCTGCGTGGTGGCGGGCGCGGCCATGTTGTCAGCGGCCAGGGTTCCGGCTTCTTCATTTCGGCCGACGGCTATGCGGTAACCAATAATCACGTGGTGGAGAAGGCCGACAAGGTCGAAGTCACCACCGACGATGGCAAGGTCTATACCGCCAAGGTGATCGGCAGCGACGCGCGCACCGACATCGCCCTGATCAAGGTTGACGGCAAAACAGACTTTGCCTTCGCCAGGCTTGCCGATGCCAAGCCGCGGATCGGCGACTGGGTGCTGGCCGTGGGCAATCCTTTTGGTCTCGGCGGCACCGTGACCGCGGGCATTGTCTCGGCCATGGGTCGCGACATCGGCAACGGACCCTATGATTTCATCCAGATCGACGCGCCGGTGAACAAGGGCAATTCCGGTGGTCCGGCCTTCAATACCGATGGTGATGTGATCGGCGTCAACACCGCGATCTATTCGCCCTCTGGTGGCAGCGTCGGCATCGCTTTCTCGATCCCGGCGGCGACCGTGAAAAATGTGGTGGCCCAGCTCAAGGACAAGGGGTCGGTCAGTCGGGGCTGGATTGGCGTCCAGATCCAGGCCGTGACGCAGGAGATTGCCGACAGTCTCGGCATGCACAAGGCGGAAGGAGCACTGGTAGCGGAACCGCAGGCCAATGGTCCGGCGGCGAAGGCGGGGATCGAGTCCGGTGACGTGATTATCGCGGTAGATGGTACCAGCGTGAAGGATTCCCGTGAGCTGGCCCGCACCATCGGTGGTATCGCGCCCGGCACTTCGGTCAAGCTGACGGTGCTGCATAAGGGGCAGGAAAAGATCGTGACCCTGAATCTCGCTCAGATGCCGAAAAATCTCGAAGCCAGTATAGGCAATGAGGAGGGCGGCAAAGGGTCGTCCCGTGGCACCGACCTGCCCAAGCTGGGTCTGACCGTGGTTCCCGCCACCGACGTGGCCGGTGCTGGCAAGGAGGGTGTGCTGGTCACCGAGGTCGATCCGAAGGGGGCCGCTGCCGATCGCGGCCTCAAGGAGGGAGACGTTATCCTTGATGTCGCCAGCAAGAACGTCAACACCGCCAGTGAGGTCGAGGAGGCCATCTCCAGCGCCCGCGCCGACAACAAGGACAAGGTCCTGCTGCGTGTGAAGAGCGGGGGCCACACCCGCTTCATCGCGCTGCCGATCGCCAAAGGCTGACGGAGGCGACCCTGGCTTGCGCTCTGCATCCGCCCCGATAACCTGGTTTCCCCGCACGCGCGGGGATAGACCCCGGCCGGGAAAGGCGTTCGTCGTACCGCCTTTTTTGCGGAACCTTCGAGGGAGTTTAAGGCGTTTGCCCGCTCCCTTGCGCGACCTTCCGGCGGATCTGCCCCTTTCCGCCGGAAGGGCTTCACGGGCGGCGAGGTTTCCAGCGAGCTTTCCGACCTCGCCGCCCGCCTTTTTTACCAACGAAAATCTTCGCTCCGGCTTGCATGCGACTGCTGTTGGCGCCATGTTGATGAAAGGCTGACCACCTTGAACATCGCTGATCGTACGATGCGCCTGCTTATCATCGAAGACGACAATGAGTCCGCCGATTATCTCGTGAAGGCTTTTCGCGAGGTCGGTCATGTGGCCGATCACGCCGCGGATGGTGAGGATGGACTGGCCATGGCGGAGGGCGGCGACTATGATGTGCTGGTCGTCGACCGCATGCTGCCCCGGCTTGACGGGCTGTCAATGATCGGCACCCTGCGCCAGAAGGGCGACTCGACGCCGGTCCTTATTCTCTCCGCGCTCGGCCAGGTCGATGACCGCATCAAGGGACTGCGTGCCGGTGGCGATGATTATCTGCCGAAACCCTATTCCTTTGCCGAATTGCTGGCTCGGGTCGAGGTGTTGGCGCGGCGGCGCGGCGGCCAGGTCGAGGACACCGTCTATCGTGTCGGGGATCTCGAACTTGATCGCCTGTCGCATCGCGTCATGCGGGACAAGGACGAACTGACGTTGCAGCCGCGTGAATTCCGTCTGCTGGAATATCTGATGAAGCATGCCGGCAAGGTGGTGACGCGCACCATGCTGCTGGAAAACGTCTGGGATTACCATTTCGATCCCCAGACCAACGTGATCGACGTGCATATTTCGCGGCTGCGTGCCAAAATCGACAAGGGTTATGAACGCCCGCTCCTGCACACGATTCGCGGTGCCGGCTATATGGTGCGCGACGACGCGAAAGCGACGTGAGTGTCGCGGAAAGTTGAGCCCGTCACCGCCTTTTTCGAGACATCACGTGTGGGGACAGATGTGGAGACTGAGGGTCTGATGTTCGCAGGTCATCCGCCACCCCTCAGCCGCACAGGTTGGGACAAGATCCCTTACCTTGCCGGCCCTGAATGCCCGAGACGCGACCAGACCACATCCAGGTGGTTTCCATGACTTCGGTGGCAGGGTCGGTGACGGCATTCGGCAAACTGATCCGAACGACAGCGTTTCGTCTGACGCTGGTTTACCTCTTCCTGTTCGGCCTGTTCTCGGCCTCTCTGCTGGGCTATTTTGCCTGGAACACGCGGCGGCTGATCACCGAGGAGATCACCCAGACGGTGAATGCCGAGACCGCGGAGATCAACGACATCTATGGGCGCCGGGGATTGCGCGGACTGGTGCTGGCGATCGAATACCGGGCGTTGCGCCCCAGTTCCAATCTCTATCTGGTGACGACTCCGACGGGACAGGCCATCGCCGGCAATGTCGAGTCGCTGGCACCCGGCGTCATGGCAACCTCGGGCTGGAGCGAAACCGTCTATCAGCGGCTTGAGAATCCGGATGAGCGCAATCATCGCGCCCTGGTCCATGTTTCCGAACTTGCCAATGGTTTCCGGGTGCTGATCGGGCGCGACCTTGATGAGCGGCGGCGGCTGTTCGGCATTGTCGCCAAGGCGGGGCAATGGTCGATCCTGGTGGTGGTGGTGCTCGGGCTTGGCGGCGGCATTTTCGTCGGGCGCCGGGTGTTGCGCCGCATCGATGCGATGACCCGTGCGGCCCAGCAGATCATGACCGGTGACCTCTCGGGCCGGCTGCCGGTGGGGCGCAGCGGGGACGAGCTGGATCGACTGGCGGAAAACCTCAACGCCATGCTGGAGCGGATCGAGGCGCTGATGGCGGGACTGAAGGAGGTGTCGGACAATATCGCCCACGATCTCAAGACCCCGTTGACGCGCCTGCGCAACCGCGCCGAGGAGGCGCTGGCGAAGTCCAGGGAGGAGGTTGATTACCGCGCGGTCCTGGAGCGCACGATTGAGGAATCGGACGGCCTGATCCGCACCTTCAATGCGCTTCTGATGATTGCGCGTGCCGAATGCGGTCAGTCCCGCGACGACATGGTCGATTTCGATGCTGCCGATGTCGCCTCCGGCATCTTTGAACTCTATGAGCCGGTGGCGGAAGAGGACGGCATGGTTCTGGAACTCAAAACGGGGCCGGCACCGCTTCATGGCAACCGCGAGCTGATCAGCCAGGCACTCGCCAATCTGGTGGAGAATGCGATCAAATATGGCAAGCCCCCGACAGGTGACAGCATAACTGAAAATGTCGGTGAACATGCGCAGGGGGAAGCCGCAAGGCCGCGTATCGTCATTGAGGCGGAAAGGAGCGGGGAGCATGTGGCGCTGCGCGTCAGCGATTCCGGTCCGGGCATTCCGCCTCAGGACCGCAAGCGGGCGGTGGAGCGTTTCGTGCGGCTCGAGGCAAGCCGGACCCTGCCGGGGTCGGGTCTCGGGCTCAGCCTGGCGGCCGCGGTGGCCATGCTCCATGGCGGCAGCCTGACGCTGGAGGACGCCTCTCCCGGTCTTGTCGCCACCCTGGTTCTGCCCGTCTGCCGGAGCGGCAGCGAAAGGAGTGCTGCCCGAGAGTCATGAGGGACGGGCGAGCGAACGACAGGGGCAGATGGCGGACGATCAGGGGCTCTCAGCGGAGCCCGGAGGCGGTCCTTTCTCACCCCTGCTGCGGCGCGAATGGAGGCACAACTCCCTGTCGTCGAGCTCGAAAGTGTCGAGGATGTCAAGCTTCTCCATGATCGCGGGCAGAACCTGGTGGATCATTCGCATGCCCACCAGGAGTTCATTCATGTAGATGTCGGGATGAAGCCTCAGGTCGTTGAAGCCGCACCAATCTGCATCCGCCTTGAGCGCGAGTTCCGGATGGCTGCAGTGAAGCAGGTCCATCACTTCGGCGCGCAGCGGGATCCCGGCCCGGATTGCAGCAAGCTTGAGTTCTTTCAGCCACTGGCGAAACTCCGTCTTCGTTGTGGCGGCAAAATTCGAAAAGCCCGGAGCCTGTTTTTCGTCCACTTCAATCTTGGTGGCGGCAAGACTCATCAGCGTGAAGGGGATGTTCTCGAATCCGGTTCTTTGCGCCGCATCGCTCACGTCTTCGTCGAAACAGATCTCCGCGATGCCACAGACATGGAAGAATTCCAGGATATCGCTGTAGGACTGGAGAAGTCGATAGATCAGCAAGGAGCAGGGATTGTGCTGCCAGGAATCGCGTTCTGTTTTCGGATCGTTTTCTTCCTCCTCCTCATCACCGTCTTCTTCCTCATGCTGTGCTTCGAGTTCTTTCGGGAAGGGTTGCGGAATGACCACCCCCATCTCTTTGAGAGTATAGAAGGTTTCCCAGAGCAGCATTCCGTCGGGATCCGTCAGCGTCTCGGAACTGGTGCCGGTGTCGCTGTCCTCAATCACCATCTCCGCCATTCGTGAGATCAGCGCCTGCCACTTCCGGGCGTCCTCCAGCGTGCCGGCGGCCAGCACCACCGAGGGGTCGATGTCGCCGATCCCGGTCAGCTCACGAATCCGGGTCTCCATGTCGTTCGACATGTACTCTCCGTTTTTCCACTTTGTGATTTGCGTCGGTGAGACACCGAGGCGGAGTGCGAGTTCTTTCTGGCTGCAGGCGAGTTTCTTCAGGACCAGTTCGACCGCGTCACAGGGCTCCATTCTGCATTCTCCCCAAAATTTAGTAAACGTAAATAGACGATAAAGTAAACATCGAAATCCGCGGAAAAGCAAGAGGGCAATCTGCCCAAGGTGGAGACAGGGGGTGGAGAAGGGGCAAACCGGGCGGCAACAGGCGGGGTGCGATTTTACGCGATGGGTTTTGAGGATCCCTGCTCGTGGCTATACAATTGGCGGTGGTGGCGCTGCTCGTGCGGCGTTGTCCGATCAGCCCCCCTTCAAATCCCCGTGGGGTGGCAGGACAGGTGAAGTGGCGGAAAAGACAGACGTTCATAACTCGTCCCGGGACCGCGATGGTGGCCTGCTGTGCTCCGCAGCCGAGAAGGGTGGGGCGCTCTCGGCACGCTTCGCAGAAGGGCCGTATCTCAATGGTCGCAGCAGCAGCGAGCGCCTGCGGATCTGGCTTGCAGAGATCGAGCCGCAACAGGCGGCCGCGCTTGAGGGGCTTTTGCATCTGCCTTTTGTCAGCAGCGTGCTGGGCGGAATCGCGGAATTTTCGCCTTATCTCTTTGAACTGGTGCAGGCCGATCCCCAGCGCCTGATTGATCTGTTAGGTCAGTCCCCTGAAGCGCGACTGGTTAGCCTGATTGCGGACACCGAAGGCGCCGTGCGGGTCGCAGCCGATGACGCCACCGTGATGCGGCATCTGCGCCAGATGAAGGCGCAGGCGGCGCTCCTGATCGCTCTGGCCGATATCGGCGGGGTGTGGCCGGTGATGCAGGTGACCGCAGCTTTGACCGAGGTTGCGGTGTTTTCGGTGCAGGCGACGTTGCGCTATCTGCTGCGCCAGGAAATCGGGCGCCGCCGGCTCCAGGCCGCCAATGAAGAGGCGCCGGAAGAGGGCTGCGGCCTGATCGTGCTGGCGATGGGCAAGATGGGGGCGGGGGAGCTGAACTATTCCAGCGACATCGACCTGATCGTGTTCTTCGATCCGGACGCGGCGATGATCGCCCCCGATGTCGAACCGCAGTCCTTTTATGTCCGCATCACCCAGGCCCTGGCGCGGATCCTGCAACAGCGCACCTATGATGGCTATGTCTTCCGCGTTGACTTGCGGTTGCGGCCGGACCCGTCATCGACCCATGTCGCGATCTCGCGCAACGCGGCACTGCATTATTATGAACGCGAAGGGCGGACCTGGGAGCGGGCGGCGATGATCAAGGCCCGGGTCTGCGCCGGGGACGTGCGCGCGGGCGAAGCTCTGCTCGGCGACATCGCGCCCTTCGTGTGGCGCAAGCATCTGGATTTTGCCGCACTTGCCGATGTTCACGACATGAAGCGGCAGATGCAGACCTTCCGCGGCCAGAGCGAGGTCGCGGTCGAGGGACAGAATGTCAAGGTCGGGCGCGGCGGCATTCGCGAGATCGAGTTTTTTGCCCAGACCCAGCAGCTGATCGCCGGCGGGCGGCATCCGGAACTGCGCCTGCGGCCGACGCTTGCCGTGCTCGAGGTGCTTGCCGCATCCGGCTGGATCACCGGACAGGTGCGCCAGGAGCTGACATCCGCCTATCTCTTTCTGCGCCGGGTTGAGCACCGGCTGCAGATGGTGGCCGACGAACAGACCCACGCGCTGCCGGAAAGCCGCGCCGCGGTGGAGGCGATCGCGTGCTTCCTGGGCTATGAAAACCGCGAGGCTTTCGCGCGTGAGCTGCTGCGCCAGCTCGATATCGTTCAGGGTCACTACAGCAAGCTGTTTGAGGAGCCGGCGGGACGTGGGATTGAGCCGGACATCGATTATGGCGCCGGTCCCGACGATCCACGCCTCCTGCCTCATCTGGCCTCGCTCGGCTTTCGCAACCCTCCTGTGGTGGCGCAGGCGGTCCATGACTGGATGAGCGGTGACTACCGCCTGTTCCGCTCCGATTCCACCCGTGAGGCCTTTGTCGCCTTTGTGCCGGCGCTGATCGATGGTCTGGCACATGCCGAGGAGCCGGACCGTGCCGTCGTTGCCTTCGATCAGTTCCTGCGGGCGCTGCAATGGGGCGGACGCCTGATCCCTCTCCTCGGCCAGAACCGGGAACTGGTGGCGCTGGTGGCACTGGTGCTGGGGGCGGCGCCACGGCTTGGCGAGATGCTGACCCGCCAGCCGCAATTGATGGATGGTCTGATTGATCCGCGTTTTTTCGGGGCCATGCCGGACCAGCAGGAGCTGTCGGCGCGTCTTGCCGCCACAGTCCGGGATGCCGACTCCTATGAGGAATTCCTCGACCGGCTGCGGCTGTTCGGCCAGGAGAGCCTGTTTCTGATCGGAACCCGGATTCTGACCGGAACGGTGTCGGCCTCCCAGGCCAGCACGGCTTTCGCCAATGTCGCTGAGGGTGTGGTGGATACCGTGCATGGCCTGGTGGCCGACCGCTTTGCCACCCAGTATGGCCGCATCGCCGGCCAGGAGAGCGCCATCCTCGCCATGGGCCGGCTCGGCAGCCGGGAGATGACGGCTGCCTCGGATCTCGATCTCATTCTGCTCTACGACTTCGATGACGCCAGTCCCGACTCGGATGGCCCGAAGTCACTCCCGGGCCCGCATTATTTCGCCCGTTTCACCCAGCGCCTGATCGCCGCCTTCACCACAAGAACCAATTATGGCGTGCTCTATGAGATCGACATGCGGTTACGGCCCTCGGGGCGGGCCGGGCCGGTGGCCTCCAAGATCGAGTCCTTTGCCGACTACCAGGCCAACGAGGCCTGGACCTGGGAGCATATGGCGCTGACGCGGGCACGCGTGGTGTCGGCATCGCCGGAATTCCGCGTCCGCATTGAGGCCATCATTCGCGATGTCCTGACGCGCCGGCGCGAGGCAGGTGCCATTGCCCAGGATGTGCTCGACATGCGCCGGGCGATCGCTCAGGAGAAGGGGGAGGCCGACCACTGGGACCTCAAATACGCTGCCGGCGGTACTGTCGACATCGACTTCATCGCCCAGTATCTGCAGCTTGTTCATGCCCATGACATGCCGGAGATTCTCAACGTCAGCACCATGCAGGTCCTGGAGAACGCCGCCCGCCTCGGCGTCCTGGCTTCGGCCGAGGCCGGGATCCTGCGCGCGGCGGCAAAGCTCTACCATGACCTGACCCAGATCCTGCGCCTGTGCGTCAGTTCGCGTTTCAACGCCGATACCGCAGGTATTGATCTCCAGCATGTGATGGCACGTGCCGGCGACGCTCCCGATTTTTCCTCTCTTGAGGCACGGGTCAAGGAAACCCAGGGCGAGGTGCGGCGGGTTTTCCTGATGCTGCTGGAAGGCGCCTGATTGCGAGCGTTGGTTGCGCTGGTTTGCGGGTTTCATGCTCCATCAGCGGCAGTTTATGTCTGTCAGTAACACGTCGAACATGAATGCTGTCAGTAACCGTTTCGTTGTCGAAACAACCTTGAACAGGACAGGCGCGAAGCACGAAGCACAAGTGGGTGCCCTGAGCTAACTTCTGACCAGGGATCGCCAGAGGCATCTGGAGAATGCGATTAGAGAAGTTGGGGGCGCCGGAAAATGGTCTGGCGGTCGGGCCGCCAGGCCTGCAATGAAAGACGCTGCGGCAACCGACGATGTGTACACGCTGAGCATTGATCCCGCTCGCAAGCTGCAGAATGAGCCGCCACAAGACGACTCCCGGAAGTGAAGAGACAAGGGGCGCCCTCGTGGAATTGTCGGGAGCGGAGATTGTTGTCCATCTTTTTCGGCACCTGTGCAGATCCTTACACGCAATATCAGTGGGTCGCCACCACAGTGCGATTCACTCCGGCCTGACACGACCGTTGCCTGTTTGTGGCGCAGGTCAGGCGCCCTATTTCATCTGACCGCGAAGTCAATCAGCAGTTGCGTCTGGTCTTGGGTCTTGGGTCCTGGATCTTGGGTCCTGGATCTTGGGGTCGCGTGGAGCAGCAGCCAGCGCGGGCGCCCTGGCGGGTCGCATCTGCAAATCCACAGACATTATCACGCGACCTGCTTCAGGCGCTCCTGCGGCGCGTTGCTCCGGACCTGGAAGGCTTCTGCGGGGGAGCGGATTTTGCTGCAGCGGACTTCTGGGAGTCAGACTTCTGGGAGTCAGATCTGGGGGGCGAAGCCGGTTCGGCGGAGGCGGAGGCAGGCGGTGCGGGCAGTTCTGTAGCGGGATGGGGGGTGGCGGCACCGCGGGGCAGGGTGACGCGGACCACGGTGCCGGTCCCGAGCCGCGAGCGCAGGCGCATGGTGCCGCCATGGAGGCGCACCAGCGAGCGGGCAATGGCGAGGCCCAGTCCGGAGCCGTGATAGCTCTTGGTGAGCTGGCTTTCGACCTGCTCAAAGGGGTGCCCGAGCCGTGCCAGCGAGTGCGAGGGAATGCCGATCCCGGTGTCGGCGATGGTCAGCACGATGCGGCTGCCATGCGGCCTGCAGCGCACGATGACGCGGCCGCCGTCGGGCGTGAATTTGACGGCATTGGACAGCAGGTTGACGATGATCTGCTTGGTGGCGCGGCGGTCGGCGACCACGGGCAGACGGTCGGTGACGTTGGCATCGAGTGTCAGTTTCTTGTCCTGGGCTCGTCCCAGGACCACCCGCAGCGACTCGGTGAGCGTCTGGCTGAGGTCGATCGGCTCAGGATCCAGATCCATGCGCCCAGCCTCGATCTTCGACATGTCGAGGATGTCGTTGATGACCTCGAGCAGATAATGTCCACTGTTGAGAATGTCCTTGCAGTATTCCTGATATTTGTCAGAGCCGAGTTCGCCGAACATGCCGCTGCCCATGATCTCGGAGAATCCGATGATGGCATTGAGCGGGGTGCGGAGTTCGTGACTCATATTCGCGAGGAATTTCGACTTCGACTGACTCGCTTCCTCTGCGCGGGTTTTCTCCTGCTGGTACTTCTCGGCAAGATCGGCAAGTTCCAGCGCCTGCTGCTCCAGCGCCGTGCGGGAGCGCTTGAGATCGTTGACGCTGGCGCGCAGCCGGATGTCGTTGTCGATCAGTCTCTGCTCGTGTTCCTTGATCCGGGTGATGTCGGTGCCGACGGAGACATAACCGCCGTCCTTGGTGCGGCGCTCCGAGATATGCAGCCAGCTCGAGTCGTCGAGCTGGGCCTCGAAGGTGCGCGCGCCTGGAACCTCGTCCACGGTTTCGTTGCGACGGGTGCGCACCCTGGGCATGCGGCCGATTTCGAGGATGCTTTCGTAGGAAGTTCCCGGAAGTACAGCGTTTTCTGGGAGCTTGTGCAGACGCTGGAAATGCGAGTTGCACAGCACAAGACGGTCGTTGGCGTCCCACAGCACGAAGGCTTCCGGAATGGTATCGATGGCATCGCGCAGCCGCAGGTCCGCTTCTGCCGTGCGTTCGGCGAGGTTTTTCTGCTCACTGATATCAAGTGCGATACCGATCAGATGGAGGTCGGTTTCGGCGACGCTCTGGGTGAGTTCGCAGCGCACGCGCAGCCAGACCCAGTGCCCGTCGACATGGCGCATGCGGAAACTCTGGTCGATATGGGTGATCTGGCCGCAGAGCAGCTGGTTGGCGATCGCGAAAAGGTCGATATCGTCTGATTTCACCAGGTCATTGACGTCGCCGAAAGTCAGAAGATTGCTGGTGCTGTTGAGACCCAGCATAGCGAACATCGATTGGGACCAGAAGATGCGACCGCGGGACAGATCCCAGTCCCACAAGCCGCAGCGGCCGCGGTTGAGCGCGGTGTCGATCCGCTCGCGTACCGCGTCGTTGATCAGATCGCCCTCGCGGGCGCGCGTGGACTGCCAGTGGAAGGCAAAGCCGAGCAGCAGCACCACGAATCCGGTGACGGCCGGCACCGTCACGGAGAGCGCGGTGGTGGACCCCCAGATCGAGGCGGTCTTCTCCTGAAGGATGGAGATCCGGGCGGGCAGCGCCCGTAACAGCCGCGATGTGGCAATGGCATTGGTGCCGCCGGGCAGCATCAGGGTGATCAGGCTGCCGTCAGTGGGGGACGAGGCCAGAAGCTGGGCGGTGGCGACGCTGTCGAGATGCAAAGTGGAGCCGGCGGGGCTGCTGTCGATCGAGATCGATGCCAGGACCCGACGCTCGGCACTGGTGGTGACGAGGATGTGACGGCCGCCGGCCATGCCCCAGGAGGGAAGAAGCGCAGGCAGAAGCTGCGGCAGCGGGCCGATGGTTCGGGTCTGCTCGGCTGTTCGCACGGCCTGCTGGCGGGCGGCGTCGAGGTTATCGAGCCGTTCGGCGAGAATGTCGGCGAGCGCGGAGATGTCGCGCTGGGTGACGGCCTGTTTCTGCCGGGTCTGGTCGGCGACCTGGACAAAGGCGGCGAGAAAGGTGGTGATGAGGAAGCCAATGATGAGAAGCGGGACAGCACGACGCAGTGCCGGCTCCGCAAAGCGGAACCGGCCATAGGCGGGCTTGGTAAGCGCCTGCGCCAATCCCTTGATGGAGCCCGCCGGGTGGTACGCTCCCGTGGCCTCCATCTGGGGTATGCTATCGCCTCCAAGACCTTGTAGCACGGTTAGAGACGCCCCTGGTCGGTATCCGAATCATGGTGATTTGAATCCAATTTTCGTCTGCTGTCGAGAGTCGATAGCCTGTTAACGGAAAATAAACCTATTCCGGTTTGGCAAATTCATGGAAGTTGCGGCAAGCCCGCCTCAAAATTGCCCAGGGACCGTCCTGATTAGGCTGAAATATTGGGTTGACACCACGAATCACGGGCGTTGCGAATCCTTGGGGGATTCCGCTCTCACAAAATGGCGGTCTGTGGCCTCATTTGTTTGGAAATCGGGCATCTGCGCTGAGGTGGCAGTGCACACATGCTGAGTCCGAAACGGGAACGTGGTGCTGCCATACGTGGAGTCCGGGCATGGTTTCGCCACAAAGAGTCCGGAGTCCGGCATTAAGATGCCTGTCGGAATTTGCGAATCACGCGGATTTGATGGAACGGTCTTCTGTAACGGGCCTGCTGTGTCGGTGGTTCGATAAATTGAAGCTAAGCGAAACTTCGTTCAGGCCTGATTCATCGTTGCGGGTTCAAACTTGAACGATCTATGGGCCAGATGGGCCAGGCGTGGGTCGCGGGATCCCCAGGGGCGACCAGGCCTTGCGTCGGAAGTCGGCGCGATGCCTCCACGTCGCGTGCCGTGATGTCTTCTCCAGGACGGGAATGGGTGGCGCGGGGATCCGGCTCCTTTGCTGTTGGCCGGATCTTCCTGGGGGACCGGAAGTCCGGGAATTCGCGCGAATGCGGTAAGGGAGGGCAGGGGGCAATTTTCTCCAAATCCCGGCGCGACAATCCGAAGAAGGCGCGAACTCCTGCCCGCTATCCTGCCCGCTCGTGGACGCAGCTGAACTGGCCGGAAGGCGTTGCAGCGAATGGTGTGCGGTTTTGTCACGGTCTCATTGACCGCGTGTCGAGGGGGCAGGAATCCGAAGTGATCAGAACCGCGAAAATCCAGAGCGCAGGCGCTGGTTCGAGGCTGTCAGGCGAAACTTCGCCCGCTTCGAGTCGCTGTTTCGACCAGACGATCTTCTGGATTGAACGGATTTTGTAGAAAGCCCTGCTGGCGCGCGCTTTGGCGACGGGCTCTTCGGTAATCACAAGGCATTGTCAATCCGCGACTTTCTCAATTCGTAACGGCCCAGCTCGGACCAGGGGCGGACCATGGGCAGTTCGCACGCGGCTCGAAATCCGGCGAAAATCTGCGCCTTGCCAACCGGGATGGTCGTCCATGTGCCACGAATCACCTCCTTCATGAGAGGTGGCTGGGCCTCGACAACATCAGAAAAGACACACACCGTCAGTCGCCAGAAATGAAACGTGGGTCCGAAACAGGCTGAAAAATCGTGGAGCGGTGCGATCTCGCGCTGTCCCGGCCATATCAATGGCTGGGGTTACTTCATTCGATCTGACGCAAGGGAAGGTAGGCTGATGTCGGGATCAGGTTTCAAGTTGGAAGCAGGAGTGGCACGGCGCGGAGGGCAGGGACATGCGCTGAAAATGACCCCGCTGACCGTGCCAGGACCCCGAAGAGCCCCCGCGAAAACGGGTCCTGCCGGGAGTTCCCACAGCGAATCGCGTCAGGGCAGGCGGCACCGCCCGCGTACGGTGTCCCGACGCCGGCTGGCGGCCGCGTCCTTTCAGGCGCAAGGCGGCTCGGCGTGCGAGATCACCCGCTTCACGCTGGGAAAGACGTGGCGCAGTTCATGCTCGATTTCGTCAACATGGGTGTGGACGTCGATGACGCTTGTGGCAGGCGCAGCGCGGCAATGAAAGTTGACGATTTCACCGGCGGCGGTGGTGCGCACGCGCACATCGTGGATGTCATAGATGTCCTTGATGCCGCGGTCGACCACGATCCGTGCCAGCGCGGCTTCGACCGCCTGGAGGCGCGCGGGCCTGGCGTCGGCACCGAAGGGGGCCTCCGGCTCCAGGGGTTCGATATGGACGTCGATCTCGAGGTCCTCACCGAATTCCCGTACGATATCCTGTTCGAGCTGATTTGCGACGTCATGGGCGGCGTCGAGCGCCATCTCGCCATCTACTTCGAGGTCGATGCTGACGATGAGCTTGTCGTCAACATTGTGGACGGTGACATGATGGACGGCGAGTGCCGAATTGCGGGCAATCACCATGATGCGCTCGCGCACGGTTTCGTTGTTGTGGGCCACCGGAATCGCGGTGAAGGTGAGATCGGCATGGCCCAGTGCGGTGGCGAGTGCGGTCTGGGCCTGCTGTTTGATGGCATCAATGCGGTCGAGTGGGAAAGTTCGCGGGACATGAACGATGGCGTCGATGAAATGGGTCGGGCCCACCATGCGGGCGCGCAGACGTTCGACGTCGATCACACCGGGAAGGGCGCGGATCGCGCTGGCGGCACGTTCGGCGACCCCGTCGGGGGCGCGGTCGATCAGTGTCTCGATGGTGGAGCGGCCGAGCCGCAGGCCCAGGATTGCGATCATCAGCGCCACCGCCAGCGCCGCCGCGGAGTCGCCCCAGGAGAAGCCGAAGGCGGAGAGCGCGAGGCCGGCGATCACGGCCAGTGAGCCCATGACGTCGGAGGCGAAGTGCAGGGCATCGGCGGCCAGCGCCTGGCTTGCGGTGGCCTGCGCGGTGCGGTGCAGAGCCCAGGCCCGCCACAGATTGATGGCGATATCGCACAACAGCACGAGGAAGGCGATTGCCGAGACTGTGGGGGGAGGTGCGCCGACGCGGATATGGCTGATGGCCTGCATCAGGACGCCGCCCGCCAGTACATAGAGCAGCGCGATGACACCGAGTGCCGAAAGGCTCTCAACCTTGCCGTGGCCGTAATGATGTTCGTTGTCAGCCGGGCGGTCGGAGACCCGCACCACCAGCCAGGTGATGATGGTGGCGATGACGTCGATGGCACTGTGCAGCGCTTCGGAGATCAGTGCCAGGGAACCGATGGCGATGCCGACCACGAGTTTGGCGCAGGCCATGCTGGCGCTGGCAAATACGGAGATCGCGGCAACACGGATTTTGGTCTGGGTGGCGGAGGTGCTCATCAAGGGCGGGTTTCAAAAACTGCAAAAGGAGTTTGGAATGAAACGATGGCGGGAAGCCTGCCATCGTGACGGGCGTTGCCGGGACGCAGGAGCCGGGTGCGATCATCAGCGGAAAAAAGGCGGGAAGCCGGCTTCGGCGGCGAAGCTTAGCAGGCTGTCGGCGGCGGTGAAAGCACCCCCTGGCACGGCACGCGTAAGGCAGCGCAGGATGGGGGACGGGCCTGCCTTCGGGGCGCAAACAGAATGTTTCACCCCCGAAGGGAAGCGGAAAGGACGGCTTTGCGGCATCCCGAACGGCGGCTGTCGGGGATCCCGGTGTCAGGGCGGTCCGGCGCGGGTGGTGCCTGGCCAGAGGCAGAATGCGGGCGAGGCCTGTCGGTGTGGTCGTCGATGGGCCCGTGGCGGGTTGATTTCCCGCTACAGCTGGCGATTGCGCGATCCGGCGTGCCCCGAGGGGGCTCACGGGCCTATTGCCGGGTCTGCGACAGTCTGACGCGCCGACCCGCCTCAATCGGTGACCCGCACGGTTGCCGTCATCCCGGCGCTGAGGATGATGCCGTCGGGAATGCGGTCGATGGCGATGCGGACCGGAATGCGCTGGGCCAGGCGGACCCAGCTGAAGGTCGGGTTGACATTGGCGACAAGGTCGGTGTTGACGACGTTGTCGCGGTCGGCGATGGCGCGGGCGATGCTGTGCACATGGCCGCGCAGAGGCGTTGCGTATCCCATCAGGTGGATGGCGACCGCATCGCCGATAGCAATATGACGCAGCCTTGTCTCTTCGAAATAGCCCGCAACATAGTAGGAATCGCTGTCGACGATGGCGACGAGCGCGCGCCCTGTCGTGGCGTAGTCACCCGGTTCGAGCAGCAGGTTGGTGATATGGCCGTTGACGGGGGAATGCACCTCGGTTCTTTCGAGATTGAGTCGGGCGATGCCGACCGCCGCTTCCGCCTGCTGGAGCGCGGCCCGTGCCGTTTCCGCGGCGCTGCGCGCCTGGGTCAGCGCTTCTTCGGAGATCGATACCGAGGTAAGCCTCTCCTTGCGCTGAAGTTCGTCCTGGCGCTGCAGGGCCTGGCTCCGGGCCCCGTCCAGTGCCGCCTGCGCCTGGGCCAGCGCGAGCTGATAGCGCGCCGGATCGATGGTGAAGAGGAGCTCGCCGGTTTTGACTTCCTGGTTGTCCCGGATCCGCACGGTCAGGACCGGGCCGGAGACGTCGGCGGCGACATTGACGACATTGGCGCGCACGCGGCCGTCGCGTGTCCACGGACTGTCCTGATAGCTGTGCCACAGATACCATCCTGCCAGGGCGGCGAGCACGACCGCGGTGGTGGTGACGGCAAGGCGAATGAGTGTGAATTTCCTCATTGACGGTCTTTCAGAAGGTTGTGGCGAAGAGCGCGCCCAGGACGATGACATAGAGCGCGAAGTTGAACAGCGGCGGGTGCATCACGAAACGATAGACCCCGGTGATGCGCAGCAGAAGGCGCAGAATCAGCCACACCAGTGCAGCCGCTGCGAGATGGCCGAACAGGGGCGGCAGGAAGACGCCGAAGAGATTGATTTCCTTGATCATGGATGTGCCGGATCGGTTGCCGCCTGGAGTGGCGCGGCGCTTTGGGGAGTGGTGGGGTCGGAGGGGCGCAGTGTGGCTTCGATCCGGTAGAGCGCCTCCCCGGCGCGGATCAGGTCGGAGCTGCTGCCGAGGGCGAAGATGCGCGCGCGCGATGCGGCGACCATGGCGAGCGCGGCCTCGCCGTCCGCACCCTGGAGCGGGGTTGCAAACCGGCCCGCGAGCGCGGCAAGCGCGGTTGCGACGGCGTGCTGCGCCGCGGCCGGCAGAGCGGGCTTGAGGTTGTGCAGGCCCAGGATATTGATGCCGATGCGCAGGCGGCCGAGCGCAGAGCGCAGGAGCGCGCGCTCCCTGGCGGAGACCGGGTCGAGGCGCATCAAGAGGGCGTTGAGACGGTCGAACATGCGGCTTTCAAAGGCGGTTCGCGTCATGGCGCCGCAGGCTGCAACCTGCGCCAGATCCCGGTCGATGCCGCGCATCTGGCGGCGTATCGTCCAGTCGGCCCCCAGCGGACGCAACAGCGCCAGCGTCGCTGCGGCAATGCCGATGCCGACAGCGTAACCGGATGTGTTGTTGAGAAAGGCGCTGAAATCATAACTCATGGAGTTGCTGAGCCCGATCAGAGCGCCGCCGACGAAGAGGATCGGCATCGGGATGGATGCGGTAGCGGGCCGGCTGAGCAGCAGGCCGCAGACGAGATAGAACGGTGCCAGTGCCAGCACCAGCGCCGGAAAGGTCGACAGGGGCGGCAGGACGACGAAGAGATAAAGTGCGGCAATGGCGGCACCGACCATGCCCCAGCGCAGATAACTGGTGGAGGCGGCGACCGCGTTGTCGCGCGCGGCCATCACCGCGCAGACGATGGCGGCGAAGATCACCGCGGTTTCGCCGTTCGGCCAGGACGACAGGATCCAGAAGCTGGCGGACAGCAGCACCGCGACCATGGTCAGAGCGGCACCGATGGCAGCGAGAGCGACATCGCGATAGGGGTGGAAGGAGGGCGTGGGCTGGTCGGGGGCGACAGGTGATCCGAGAAAAAGCCGGACCCGGGTCGAGACCGCGTCCCGCCACATCGACAGCACCTGGTTGAGCGCCAGCAGAATGCTGCGGACAAGAAGGGCATCCGGGTGCGTGGTCAGCTGCTCGGCGGGCGGCATTCGCGCAGTGATTTCCGCCTCCAGCCGGCTTTGGCCTGCGGCTTCCTGTTCCGCCGCGTCCACCGAGCGGGCCTGCGCGGTGGCATGGATGTGGCTGGCGGCGCGTGCCAGCAGCGGCCGCAGGTCATCGGCGATGTCAGGGCGATGCTGCTCCAGGATGGCGAAACGGTCGTAGACCGAAATCAGCCGTGCCAGGAGGGACATCAGCATGCCCTCAAAGCGGCGGATCATGGGGTCGACGCGGCGCAGCGCCGGGGTGTCGAGCACGGCGAAGACGCGCTGGGCGTCGAGGGTGACAACGCTCGCAATGATGCCACGGCGATCGCGCAGGCCTTTTGCACTGTCGCTCTCGCCCTTGAGGCTGTCGCCAGCCCAGCGTGCCATGGCTGGCAGGGCCGCATCCAGCGCCTTCAGCATGGCGTCGCCGGCGCGCTGGGGCACAACGACGTGATGAAACAGGGTCGCGCAAGCGATCCCGATGGTGATTTCAAGGCAGCGCTCAACCGCTATGGCAAAGGCGTTGTCTGGTGACAGCGCCGCGGCGAGCCCGATGATCGCGGCGGAATAGCCGGCGAGCATGCCGACATAGGCCCGTGGCTCGTCGCGCAGATAGATGGTGATGAAGGTGCCGAGGCCGATCCAGGCGGCAAGAGCAAGGCAGAATAATTCCGGTGTATTGCAGAACAGTGCCACCAGGCCCAGCGATGCGGCGGCACCGATCAGTGTGCCGAGGATGCGGTAGAAGGATTTGGCCAGCACCATGCCGGCGAAGGGCTGCGACACAATATAGACCGTGGTCACCGCCCAGCTTGGCTGCGACAGATTGAGACGCATGGCGATATAGAGGGCCAGAATCGCGGCGACAAAAGACTTGAGCGCGAACGCGCCCCTCTGCCAGTCAAATTGCCGAATGATTTTCAACATTTAAGACAAGAAGCGGGAGCGGACAAACGCGCCTGTGGCGTTCGTCTCTGCCGCACTGTTTCTGTGAGGAATCCGGTGGTGTTCCCGATATGGCGATGCGGGTCCCGGTCTCAAGGCTGGCGGCGCCTGCGACGAGCGCGTTCGTCTGGGGACGGTCAATGCTTAATTAAAAACTTCCCGACCATGGGTGGCAACAAAGCTGGCAAGACCAAGTGTATGATCACGCGAGCGTTTTTCTGCCAGTTCGGTATCCCGCGCCTCAAGTGCGTCGATGATGGCGAGATGTTCGGGAAGGGAGGCGGCGACGCGATCGCCCAACGTGAGCTGGTGGCAGCCACGCAGATGCGGCAGCAGCTTGTCGGTGAGATCGACCAGCGCCTTGGATCGCGACAGCGTGGTCAGGCCGCGATGGAAGGCGATATTGGCGTCGTAATATTCCTCGATATGGTCTTCGGGGCGATGATCCTTGCCAAAGCCTGCGAAACACTGGCGCAAGGCTGCGATGCTCTCCTGGGGTGCCGTGGTGGTGACGAGCCGTGCCGCCATGCTCTCCAGAGCCGCCCAGGCCCGGACCATGTCGACGATTTCGTCATTGGAGCGGCGCACGATCATGATGCCGCGACGCGGCAGGATCTTCACGAAACCGTCCTGTTCCAGCATGGCGATGGCTTCGCGCACGGGGGTGCGGCTGATGCCCAGGCGCTCGGACAGGGCGCGCTCATCCAGCATCAGGGGTTCGGGGCTGGCATAGATGTCCATCCGGAGGATGGCATCCTTGAGCGCGATATAGGCCCTGGTCTTGCGGCTGCAGGCAGAGGCGGGAGGGGGGAAGGTGAACTGGGGTGTGGTCATTGCCGTCATTTTCGGAGGTTCTGGTCGCCATCGCACTGGCTTGCCTTGCGGGTGATTCGACGGAATTCTCCGCGCTGGTCCCCTCTGCTTATAGCGTCAGACCGTGTCGCTTTTCGAGGTCTGGGCGGAGGCAGCGATTCCAAATGGCCCTTCCATCGGGTGCCGATCCCCCAGTCTGCGTTTTTTCAGGGAGGGCGGCCAGACGCGATGGTCGTCATCAATGCCCACCAATCCGGGAAAACCAGATAGGCG
>WQYW01000058.1 GCA_009781045.1 Alphaproteobacteria bacterium | reverse complement strand
AGGGCGACAGATCCTTGCAATATCGGCTCCGCACATGTTGTCTTCGACGTTTTCGACCGCCTCGACCCCTGCGAGATTCGCACATCGCGGCTCAATCCCACACCCCACATGAGCACTGTGTACACTTCGTGAGGGGCGTCGCCGTCCACCACGCAACACTCGCTACTGGGCGGGCGCTACCCCCTTACCCAGGCCGGACTTGCACCGGCTGGAGCACGCCAGCTTTGCCTGGCGCACCGAAAGTCGCTCCTTCGCGCTGCGCAGCACGCAAGCGGTCCACGAGGGCAATCAACGCTGACGGATCCATGGCCGGACTCACTCGGGTTTAAGGCTGCCTGCTCGATTCAGGTGCGCGCTTACGTTCCAGACGACGAATGTGCCTTCCTCCAAACTGGGCTGAACCGCTTGCAGCCTATGCTCTCGGAATCGAGCACCAATCGTCGCAGGTCGGCATCAAGGAATCCGGCCGACATTTCTCAACCACACCTTATTGAGGCAGGAACCCATGGATATTCGCAAACGATCCAGCACGGCAATCGACTACGCCCTCTCTCGGCCCGTCAATTAGCCCCCCCCTTGACGATTCCCAGCACACCACCTGCGCCCTCGTCTGCCGGCGTTCGCAGAACGTCCAGGATGCGGATCCCTGTCTCCATCTCGAGATGGAACCGCATCGCGCTGAGAAGGCCATAACGGTTCCGGCAAGACCTGCGTTCTTCATGCGCCTTAGGCGCCATTTGCAAACCCGGACAGGAGCACCATCACCATCGAAGGCGCTGCCCGTCGTCGTCAATAGCGGTGACGACATCGAGCATCCCGGCCCACTCCACCGCGCGGCAATGGATTTTGAATCGACCGGCATCGGCAAACATCAATCGCCGGCTTGCATGCCCGGCTGCGACAAAGACGCGCATTGCCGCGAAAATCTTCTGAAATCGCCGGCTTTCCCGACCTTACCGGTGCGCAGCTGTCCCCGGCATGTTCCGCTGCCTGTGCGTTCGCGGCACCGACCTCGACTGAAAGCGTCCATGCTCCTGATCGACGACGGCATCGACGCCGGCAACGCCAGGTTCCAGCACAGGTTGCGCATTCTGATCGACGCCTGTTCAGGCACCCCGAGCGTGCTCTGTCAGGGTGAATATTTTCCGTCCAGGAAGCCCCTCGCCACAATCTAACTCAATTATATCAATGGCTTATTTCCGTCTGCGGGCGACGACGCGGCGACCGCGAGGGCGGAATCAGGAGTCTGGTTTGCGGTTGCGCCGTTGCAGATGAGGTCGATTTCGGCCAGAACGGCGGGGAGCGGAACAGACCGTCTCGACCTCGCTCCCGAGCGGGATGCCGCTTGAAGCAAAAGGCCCCGGATCCGGCAAACCGGCTTCGAAACCGCTCCATTGGGGGACGGTAACACACGGAAACCATTTCCAATTTTCAATTTGTAGGGATCGCCCCAATTGATTAAACGCTGATCCGCAAAAGCCCTGTCCGCCTTCTGAAAATCTCCCCGAGTTCGAAATTCTCACGCAAATGCCTGTCCCCACTCAGCAATATGTCCTGACCCTGTCCTGCCCGGATCGCCCGGGCATCGTCTCCGCAGTGTCGACCTTTCTCGCCCATAACGGCCAGAACATTCTCGACGCCCAGCAGTTCAACGACGTCGAGACCAGCAAATTCTTCATGCGGGTGGTGTTCACGGCCGCTGATCTTGCGGTCCGGCTCGCCAGCCTGCAGACCGGCTTTGCCGCCATCGCCGAACGCTTCCTCATGGACTGGCAGATGCGCGACCGCGCGGTTCATCGCCGCGTCATGCTGCTGGTCTCGAAATCCGATCACTGCCTGGTCGACATCCTCTATCGCTGGCGCACCGCCGAACTGCCGATGATCCCGACCGCGATCGTCTCGAATCATCCGCGGGAAACCTATGCCGGGCTCGACTTCGGCGGTGTTCCCTTCGTCCAGCTGCCGGAGGGCAAGCCGGCACAGGAGGCGCGAATCCTGGAACTCCTGAGCGAGACCGGGACCGATCTTGTGGTTCTCGCCCGCTATATGCAGATCCTGTCCGATGCCCTGTCCGCCAGGCTGACCGGCCGCTGCATCAACATCCACCACTCCTTCCTGCCCGGCTTCAAGGGCGCGCGGCCCTATCACCAGGCCCATGCACGGGGTGTGAAACTGATCGGAGCCACCGCCCATTATGTCACCAGTGACCTTGATGAGGGACCGATCATCGAGCAGGACGTCGAGCGCATCAGCCATCGTGACGCGCCCGAAGACCTGGTACGCAAGGGCCGCGATATCGAGCGCAGGGTACTGGCACGCGCCATCCACTACCATCTCGACGACCGGGTGATTCTCGACGGCCGCAAGACCGTGGTCTTCGTCGACTGAGGCTTGTTTGCTTGCTTCCTTGCCTGCTTCCTTCCTTCAATGAGGCCGAGGCTTCACGCCTCGGATGCCGAGACACCCGCGTCGCTTCCGATCTTCCCCCCCGTTGAACGTAAAAGCAATTCCCTGCTGCCGATTGCGGTGCGTAATCTCCAATACCCGCTCATGCAGCGGCTGAGCACAGTGGCACTGAAAGCCATCACCAGCGCCAGCCGGCTCCAGGTCGACAGACGCTCAATGCGTGCCGACCGCAGTGGTTGCATTCGCAGCCGCCGGCGCGACCTGACCGTCCTTGGCGCCCTCCGCCACGGGTGTCTGGCGCTGGCGCTCGCGTTCAGCCATCCATTCGTCATATTTTGCCGTCCCCGGGCGCGGCGGCGCGTCCGCAGGCAATCCCCCGGCCCAATGGGGCACCAGGTCACCGACCCCCACCCCGCCTGATGTCACGCAGGCAGAAAGGACAGGGGCGCAAAGAGCGATTCCCAGCACCGCCAGGATGCATCCTTTCGCTCGTTCCCACCGCACAGGACGCTGCATTGATCCGCTCATGAAATTGATTTCTCCCAATCCTCAAGCCTTGAAGGCTCAGGCTTTCCGTGAGGGCGCATACAGGATCCATGCTGTCAACCACCCCAGTGACCGCATAAGGCCCATCCACAAGAGCCCTGCCTTTCCTTCCATCGATTGGCCTTTCTCAGATACCGCTTTAGCCGGGTACTCCGACACCCTTTTTTCAGTTCCTGGCTGGCGGGCGCCAGACCTCCCGGGCGTACACGAAGCCTGCGCGAAACCCGGGCCCTGTTTGCAATCCCGGGATCGATTTGCGATAGTCGGGGGCGTTTGTGGCGATGATCCCCCTTGCATCCCGAACACGCTTTTTCAGCACAGCTCGTAAGGGTGCCCTGGTGAGATTGCCCATGGCGGAAAAAATCGACGTGGCGTCCTATATTGCCACCAGCGCCGGCATCATTGCCGGCCTCAGCACCATGCAGTCGGAGATCCTCAAGGCCGCCGATCTGTGGACCGAGGCTTTAAGCCGGGGCGGCAAGATCCTGTTCTGCGGCAATGGCGGCTCCGCCGCCGACGCCGAACATCTCGCCGCAGAACTCATGGGGCGCTTTCTCATCGAGCGCGATCCGATGCCCGCCCTGGCACTGACCGTCAACAGCTCGGCCGCCACCGCCATCGCCAACGACTATGGCTACCACCACATCTTCGCCCGCCAGCTCCGCGCCTTCGCCAAAACCGGCGACGTCCTGGTCGGTCTGTCGACCTCGGGCAACAGCCGCAATGTCCTTGACGCGTTCGTCGCCGCCCGCACCATGGGCGTCGCCACCGTCGCCCTGACCGGAGCCGGCGGCGGCCAGCTGGCGCCGCTCAGCGATGTCCTGCTCGCCGTGAATGATGCCCGCACCTGTCATATTCAGGAGGGCCATATCGTCCTTGGCCACCTGATCTGCGCCATTGTGGAGCAGCGATTGTGCTCTCCCAGGCCGTAATCCTGTGCGGGCCGGGACGCGATAGCGCCACCCCGGAGCCGCTGGCGCTGCGCCCCATCGGTGGCAAGCCCTTCCTTGAACACCTGATCCAGGACGCCTCCCGTTTCGGGATTGACCGCATCACGATCCTGACCGACGCCGCCAGCACCGGGATCGGCGCCCTCTATGACGGCAAGACCCTCCATCACTGTGCCATCGAGGTCATCGCCGTCCCTGCCGGTGCCAACCCGCTTCGCGCTGCACGCGACCGGCTGGCACCCGACTTCCTGCTCCTCAATGGCGCCTGCTGGAGCGATGCCGATCTCGTCGTCCTCGCCCATCGCTGGCATGGCGCGCGGAGCGCCCAGCCCTCCCTTGCCGGCATGGTGCTGATGCAGCCTCCGCTCGCGGCGATACGTGACGGGGCCGACGCAGCCTCGCCCGGTACCCTGATCAACACCGGGGTCCATATCCTGCGACGCGATGCGCTGGCACCATTCTGGGCCCAGGCCGAAATCTCCCTTGACAGCATCCTGGCAACGCTGTCGACCGAGGGGCGGCTTCGCATCCAGACCGCGCCGGCCAACTCTGCGTTCCTCGACCTGCGTGATTCCGCGCGCTTCTTCGCGCACCGGCTGATGGCGCGCCGCACAAGACCGGCGCTGTTTCTCGACCGCGACGGCACCCTCAATGTCGATCGCGGCTATACTTTTCGGCCCGCCGACCTGGTCTGGCAGAGCGAGGCCCGCGAGGCGGTGCGCCACGCCAACCGCGCCGGCTATTATGTCTTCGTCGTCACCAACCAGTCCGGGGTATCCCGGGGCTTCTTCACCGCTGCCGATGTCGAGGCCTTTCATGCCGCCATGCAGGACTCCCTGTTCGAGATCGAAGCCCATATCGATGCCCTCGAATGGTGCCCCCACCATGTAGACGGCACCATCGAACACTACAAAAAGCCATGTCGCCGTCGCAAGCCGGCACCGGGGATGATCGAGGATCTGGCTGCGACCTGGCCCGTCGATCTGAGCCGCAGCCTGATGATCGGAGACCGCGACATCGACATGGAGGCAGCCCAGGCTGCCGGCATCACCGGCATCCTTTTCGAGGGCGGCTCGCTCCTTGACATCGTGCAGCGCCACGTTCCTCGCGACTGACAGCAGAAGACAGCTCTTGCCCCAAGGGGCGGTCGCTGACTGCGGGGAACCGCTCTCTCTGCTACGGCAACCGTCTCCACGAAAAAAGTGTGTTGCCCCCTTGTGCGTTGACCCATTTGCCCGAAGCCAAAGCTTCGCAAGCTGCGATGGGAAGGATCCATTCTTGACAGCCCCGCCTTCACGGCCCCTGAAAGTCGCTGCTCACTGATCCACTGATCCTACCCCGCAACGAGGTGATCCGCCCCCATGGCAACAACCGTTCGATTGAACATCGGAACTCCTTCAGCAGAGAATTCGGGCGAATCAGCGAACACAAGCGGGAGGCAACCATCGCGGGATACCCGCTGTCGGCGAGATATTTGCGCAACACCGGCTGACCAAATGCTGCAGGAGGCTCCACGAGACTTCCCAACCCGCAAGCGACTCGGATTAACATGGGCAGATGCAATACATTTTTCTCACAGAAGCCGAGCGGGCGCGCAAGCGCGTCGAAAACTTCGAGGACAGGGCCATCCTGAGGATGCTCAACGAGATAATCGATGCCAAGATCGAGGCGAATAACATCAAGATCGAAGCAATCAAAGCCATGATCAAAGCGAAGAATATCGAGATCGAAGCAATCAAAGCCTCCATAAAGAGGAAGCAGCAACGCAAGAGGCCGAGGCCATCGGCAGACAACCCGGCTGCCCCGCCGAGCACCGAGCCTGATTTGCCGATCTCTCAGAACACGTTGTTTCCGTAGCGCAATTGCGCACGACCAGCCGGGCACTCCGGGAGAGCAACCGGCACCCCCTTCATCGCGCCAGAATCCGCCCGACGCAGTCGGTGATCGAGCCGGCCGTCGGCGGCAGTCTGTGCCCGAACAGCGAGAGAAGCCGCATCGTCGCGAGACGGGAATTGGCCGGCCGCCGCGCCCGCGTCGGATAGTCCGCGGTTGCGATCGGATCGACAATGGCGACGGGGCCGCCGCGCGCCGCGCTGGCGGCAAAAATCTGCCTCGCGAATTCATGCCAGCTCATGGCCTCCCTCCCCGCCACATGGGTGACTCCGGCATAGTCCGCCTGCCAGTCTGAGAGCTGGCGCGCAATCGCGATGATGGCCCGGGCAATATCCTGCGCGTAGGTCGGGCAGCCGATCTGGTCGTTGACCACACCGATGCGCTCCCGCTGCCCCGCAAGACGCAGCATGGTGCGGACAAAATTGCTGCCGAAGGGGGCATAGACCCAGGAGGTGCGTAAGATCACAGCACGGGGGTTTTCCGCCTGAACCGCGATCTCGCCCTCATATTTGGAGCAGCCATAGACCCCTTGCGGATTGGCGGCGTCGGTCTCGACATAGGCGCTCGTTTTGCTGCCGTCGAAGACATAATCGGTGGAAAGATGGATCACCGGCACATTCTGCGCCATTGCCACCCGCGCCACATTGCGCGCGCCATCGCGGTTGATGGCAAAGGCCAGTTCCGCCTCATCCTCGGCGCGATCGACCGCAGTATAGGCCGCCGGGTTGACGATGACATGCGGGCGGAAGGCGCGGGTCGCCGTTTCAATCGCTTCCGGATCCCGGATATCGACGACATTGCCCGGAGCGCAGCCGATGGCCACGTCGGACCAGCCCGCAGCCAGTTCCCGCAACGACCGCGCCACCTGCCCTTGCGCACCGAGGACATAGAGCCGCAGCTTCTCCTCACCCATCGCTTCCCGTCCTTCGCCGCTCATGCGCCTCACCCTTTCGCTCATCGCCTGCTGCCGCGATGCTCTAGCATGCCATGGGTTGCGTCGACCACATCCGGACACACTCTTCCGGTTGCCGGCGGCTGTGCATTCCCGCGCGCCCTGCACAGTCCCCGGTGGGATCGCAGATCGCGGAGCCTTTTGCGAACGGAGAAATCGTCGGAGCGAATCAGAGCCTCCTGATTTCCCAAAAGGGAGACCTCGAGCCCCGAGAAACGGCTCTCGACCCCAGCAGATCGAAGCCAAGGGCTCGTTTACGGGGCTTTGGCAGATCCGATATTTCATTGAAATAGAAAAGGAAATGAACGTCATCCAGCACCCCGCGAGTCGCAGGCTGGGGGCTGCTCTCCGAAATCGGACGGAAGGGGTAAGCGGAAAGAAACCTGGCAATCCCCCTGAGACCTCCCGTCGCTCGAGTGGCAAGCTTCTGCAAACCACTGTCCCGTCTGTGCGACGTCGAGGCTCATAAGCGCCACATCTGCCCCGAAACGGCCACTTGCTGCCGCGCGGCAAATTGCGCCAAATCTCCCAGGACTGCTGCCGAACCGCCTTCCCCTCCGCGCGGCAGGGCGGGGCGGGACCTTTTTCCCAACGTCAGCAGATGAAGAGAACCTCACTATGGCGAAATCTCCATTGTGAAACTGACATGATCCCCTATGGGATGGAAAAGGGGGATCCAAGTGCGCGCCAAATACAGGAAACCACCCATCGATGAGGTGATTGTCGGAGCGTACTTCGATCGGCCGATCATTCCGCTGCATTCAGAATTCAGAACATGTCGGTGTTTTTTGGTCGCAAGTGAGGGATGCCCTCCCAAATATTCAGAAGCAGCCGGAGTTGGCTCTGCCGGATGCCGGATCTGCCGGGACCGAACTTGTTCTTCCAATTTGGGTTTACCGATGAACCCTGTCCAATGCCACGTTTCTGGCTGTCGTCCGAAGATGGCGCCATCGTTGTTCAGATTCAGAAGAATGCCTTCCTTCCTGAATTGGCGAACCGGGCTGATGCGTATCCGCATTTTAACAGTGTCAGAGGTTTGTTTGATAAATACTTTGATCATTTCTCTGCCTTTGTTCGTTCCGAACTGAAGATTGAAGCAGTCAATATTCGGACAACAGACTTCCCTATAGCAATCTCATTGAGCCCGGCAGCTATTGGAATAGCTCATTGGATACAGCGAAAGTGCTCCCCTGGCTGGGGATCTGGACGTTGGCACCGAGATAATTGGCCTCTTCTCGGATTTCAATTGTCTTACAACCTGCAACCTGCCAATTGGCGTCAGATCGAAAGCCCTATGTGTCTGCACGAACGGGCCACAAGACGACAGCCGCCAGCACGCCGGCTCTGGTAGTTGACCTGCGAGCCATCGGCACCATAAGGGCCGCGAGCAAGCTTCAATCCGATCGATGGTATGATTGCGCTCACGAGACGATAGTGACTTGCTTTGCTGCGTTGACGAGCCAGGATATTCAGCACAATCATTGGGGAATGGAGTGAATCCGCATGGCACTGGAATCAACGACTGCGCATGAGATTCCGAGACGCGGCGGCAGGGAATGCTCGCCTGAGCGCGATCGCGTCTCTCAAAAGAGCGTCGATCCTGTCACCGATTTTAGCGAAGGGGCCAGCAGGGATGCCAGTGTTGCGCCGCCCATTACAGAAATCATCGCAGCGAAGAGATGCAACGAGAGCAAGCGATCCACCTTTGCAGAGATGCTCCACGAACTCTGCGGGAGAATCCACTTCCTGACCGGGGAAGTGGAGATTGATAACGTACCTTTCTCCTTTCTCCGTAGACTCGTATGGGGCTCAAATTCCTTATCGAAGTGCAGCCGAATGTTCGCCCATCGTTGTTTCTCAACGACAAAGGAAATCTGCGAGCATTGTGGCGCAACACGGATCAGAAGCAGGTAGGACTCCAGTTCCTGGGCGATGAAAATGTTCAGTTCGTAATTTTCAAGTGTCGCTTGGGGAGGAACAGGATGGCGCGGGTTGCAGGTACTGACACAAAGTCGAATATCATGACCCTCATCAAGACTATCGGCGCTTCAGGTCTGTTGATCTCATGATTCAGGGAAATCCGCAGAGAGGGGCGCCGATCCGGGATGATCATCACGTCTTGACGCATGTCGGCCCCAGGCACGTCGAGGATGACGTCATCAACGGAGACGCATTTCTCGGGAGACCCCAGGAAGATGCGCCATCAGTCAACTGGGTGAAGTGTCTTAATCCTCCAACTGACAATCAGGTAGCAGAGATTAGAGGCATCGTCCGGATGAAATATGCCAGGACGGGGAAGCTCGTGAGATTAAACGTTGGCACGGCCAGAAATTATGTAGATCGGAACTCGCCGGATGGGACCCAGTTGTCTTTTGTCCACGACCCTTTACCAGAGAGCGAACGTTTTGACGCCGATCCCTCGCACGCGTTGATACGCGGAGCGCCTGTAACGGAGGACGCGGCGGCCGAACTGGTCAAAGATCTGATTGCTGATTGTGTAGTTCTATCGCTCTATGCCGTAGTCGTGTGTCGTGTCCAGACACTGTGGACTGGGTCATGTATCGCACACGGATCGACGAGAGACCACACGCAAATACACCACCCGATCCCCCTTGGAGCCCTTGCAATCCGTGGCCCGGACATGCCTGGACACAATACACTGTCGCCGACTCCATTCAGTTTGTTGTGCCGTGCGGCGCGGCTGCAGATCGGGGAAACACCAATGCCAGATGCCCGCGAAGCGCGGCACAAGATCCCGGGGCTATCTTCCGCCAGCCTCACCCCACCGAGCGACACCAGTCCGAGATTCAGGATTCAGTCCGAGGTCCACGTGGACACCGGTCGGGCAAGGCCCTCGCACGTCCAGACGTCCCCCTGCGCACCCCCTGTCATCCCGTTTGTCGCTGTCATCCAATCTGCCGCGCGGCAGAAAGGAGGTCGAGCAACGCTGGAATTGCCACAATCCTTAAATCTCGTTCGACTTTGTCCACCGTCACTGGGCAGGAACCAGGCGTTCCTGCGTAGCAAGGCCGGCAGACGACATGAAGCAGGAACCTGAAAACGGCAGTTGAACGCCCCAGGTGATGGGAAAAGCTTCAGATTTACAATGTGTTGCGGCACATCAACCCAATTGCGGAGCAGCACCCATTGGGTGAGCGGCAAGGGGGCGAATCCGGTTTCGAAGCAGCGAGGTACGGCGAAGTCCTGTGTTCTGTCTCCAACTGCCGTTTTCAGGATGAAGCGCACGCGTTGAGGCCGATCGCGATCCTCGGGGGTGTTTTGCCGTCCAGAGCCACCCGGGGCTGGCGTCCTGGGCAGCGCGATGCCATCCAGGCGACGAAACGATTTTGGAGGGCATCCCTGATCCACTCCGGCAAAGACGGCCCCCAATTGATCGTGGCTTCGGGTGCCATTGGCAAACGTGAGAAACCGCTGGAGCAAAACCCGCCTCTCTTTCCCGAAAAGAGCGATATCCGTAAAGCCCTCGCTCCCCGACATCGTAGCCAGCAACACCAGCACAGAGGATCTCTGGCAAGGGGGACGAGCACCTTACCCGGCTGTCGCCAATCCGTGATTTCCTTGAAAATGAAAGAGGAAATCAGCACCCGCCGCAACGACGCGAGCCACCTGTCGCGTCAGTACCCTGGGTCATGGTGGTTCCTCCATAGACAGGCCGAATCCGTTGCGGCCGATCGATTCAGAGGATTTCGCCCTTGTCACGCGTTTCTTGATGTCTTCTTCACCCGATCACCCTGCACATGGCATCCTTGTCCGCCTTGGGCGCGCGGGCTATGGTGCCGCGATTTCGGGGTTCATCAACAACATGCCCATCATTCGGTTCCGCCTCAACGGGGTTGAGACATCGGTCGATTCCGCCGCTGAGCTGACATTCCTCGAACTGCTGCGCGACAGACTTGGACTATTGGGCAGCCATCACGGCTGTGGCGCCGGTCAGTGCGGAGCCTGCCATGTCCTGGTCGACGATCACGCTCTTTCCTCCTGCGACATGCCACTGTGGGCGCTTGAGGGCAAGGACGTGACCACGATCGAAGGGCTTGGGACGCCCGACCATCCCCATCCGCTGCAGCGCGCCTTCATCGCCGAACAGGCCATGCAGTGCGGCTATTGTGTTCCCGGTATCCTCATCAGCGCCGCCGCTCTGCTGAAACGCAATCCCTCGCCAACCGAGACCGAGGTGCGCCAAGCGCTGGATCGCAATCTCTGCCGCTGCGGTGCCCAGAACCGCATGGTGCGCGCGGTGCTCGCCGCCGCCGCAGAAATGGCCGCGCCATGACCCCTCTGCCGCTCAGCCTCTCCAACAATCCGCTGTTGTCGTCCTGGGTCGCCTTCCCCCGCCTTGGTGCCATCGCCATTGCGCCCGGCAAGGTCGAGATCGGCCAGGGCATCCTCACCGCGCTGGCGCAGATTGCCGCCGATGAACTCGATGTCGACATCGCCCACATCGAGATGATCCCGCCCACGACCGCGCATAGCCCCAATGAGGGCCTCACCGCGGGCAGCCAGTCGATCCAGCATTCCGGCACCGCTCTGCGCCAGGTCTGCGCCGAAATCCGCCGGATCTTCCTTGCCGCCGCCGCGGATCGGCTTGGCGTTGCCGCCGATGTTCTGGAAATCCGCGACGGCGTGATTGCCGGGCCCGGCAATGTCACCACCAGCTATTGGGAACTCGCTCCCGACGTCTCCCTTGATCGCAAGGCGGACGGCAAGGCACAGCCGAAACCGGCAGCGCTGCGCCAGTGCGCGGGCCGCTCGCTGTCGCGGATCGACATCCCCGACAAGGTCTTCGCACGGCCGCGTTTCATTCACGACAGCGCGCCAGCAGGCACGCTGCATGGCCGCGTGCTGCGCCCGACCCTTGCGGGTGCCCGCCTGCTCACGCTCGACCAGACGGCCGCACAGGCGGTTCCCGGCGTGGTCACGATCCATCGTGACGGCGGTTTCTGCGGCGTGGTCGCAGAAAGCGAACACGCCGCCGAGGCCGCAATTGCTGCCTTGCGGGCCGGCGCAACCTGGTCGGAAGGGATCGTGCTGCCGGACCAGGACGATCTGCCTTCATTCCTCAGGAGCGAGCCGGTTGAGACCACACGGGTTGATGAAAGATCGCCCGATTCGCAAAGTCCGGTGGTGCGCCGCATCGAGGCACAGTATTTCCGGCCCTATATCGCCCACGCCCCGATCGCCCCGTCCTGCGCCATGGCGCGGTTTGAGGGCACGAAGCTTGAGATCCGGACCCACAGCCAGGGCATCTATCCCCTGCGCAATGCGGTTGCCGGCGCACTCGGACTGGAAAAGGAGGATGTCGTCGTCACCCATATGGAGGGGGCCGGCTGTTACGGACATAACGCCGCCGATGACGTGGCCTTCGACGCCGTGCTGCTGGCCCGCGCCGTGACGGGACGGATGGTGATGGTGCAGTGGTCGCGCGAAGACGAGATGACCCAGCCCCCGTTCGGCCCGGCGATGGCGATCACGATTGCCGCCGATCTTGACGACAAGGGCGACGTCCTCAACTGGCACCATGCGATCTGGAGCAACGGCCATGTCGGCCGCCCGGGCTTGTCGCCGAAGCCCGCTTTCCGTGCCACCAGCGAGTGGGCCACGCCCCAGCCTCTGATGGTCTCGGTCAACCCGCCCTTCGCAGGTGGCGGCGGAGCGGAACGCAACGCGGTGCCGCTTTACGATTTTCCGGGGTGGAAAATCGAGAGCCACCGTCTGCTCACCATGCCCTTGCGGACCTCGGCCCTGCGCACGCTGGGCGCGCATGCCAATGTCTTCGCCATCGAATCGATGATCGACGAAATCGCGTGCCTGAAGTCCGAGGACCCGCTTTCCTTCCGCCTGCGTCACCTCCGTGATGACAGGGCGCGCGACGTCCTCGCCGCGGTGGCGCGGATGGCGCAGTGGAAGCCGGAACGGCGCGATGGCATCGGTCACGGTCTGGCCTTTGCGCGCTACAAGAACGCTGGTGCCTGGTGCGCGGTGGTCGCCGAGGTCGATTGCACCGCGGACATCAGGGTGCGACGCCTCACAATCGCGGTCGATGTCGGCGAGGTCATCAATCCCGACGGCGTCATCAATCAGATCGAGGGCGGAGCCATCCAGGCCACCAGCTGGACGTTGAAAGAGCAGCTGCGCTTTGATCGGAGCCGCATCACCTCGACGTCATGGACCGATTATCCGATCCTCTCCTTCAGCGAGACCCCGATTGTGGAGGTCGAACTGATGCAGCGTCCCGACAAGCCGACGCAAGGCGCCGGCGAAGCGGCTCACGGCCCGGTCTCGGCGGCGATTGCCAACGCCGTTTATGACTGTCTGGGGTTGAGGCTCCGCGAGCTGCCGATCACCCGCGACAAAATCATTGCGGCCTTGTGAAGGCTGCCAGCGCAATCGAAAAAAGCGCGTTTCCTTCGCGCTTTCCGGGATGTGATTTTCAGCCGGAGTGATTTTTGCCCCTCAGGCCGCCGCCAGGGCCTCGGCGCGGGCAGGATCAAGCAGGTTGATGCCGCCATGGACGATCTGGATGATGCCGTCGCGCTCCAGTTTGGTGAAGGTGCGGCTGACGGTCTCAATGGTCAGGCCGAGATAATCGGCGATATCCTGCCGGCTCATCGGCAGTGACACCTGCTTGGAGAAACCGTTCCGCGCCGCCAGCCGGTCGCGCCAGCCCAGGAGAAAGGTCGCCACTTTTTCTTCCGCGGAGCGGCGTCCCAGCAACACCATGTGATCGCGCGCCTGGCTCAATTCCCGCACCGCCAGTTCGTTGATCCGCCGCAGCATATGCGGCCTGCTCTCGACAAAGCGGGCAAAGGCCTGACTCGGGAACTGGCACAGGGTGACCGCACTGATGGCATCGGCAGAAAAACTGTGGCGCTCGGAGGCATTCATGCCGAGAAAATCGCCAGCCAGGGCAAATCCGACGATCTGGCGCCGTCCATCCGGCAGGAGCTTGTAGAGCCGCATCACCCCGCCGACCAGATTGAAGACCGAGGTCGTGATCTCCTGCTCCGAAAACACGGTTTCACAGGCAGCAAACTGCACCCTCCGCCCCAGATGATCAAACTGGCGCAATTCAGTGCCATCCAGCGGGGCGCAGATACCCGCCCCACGAATCACACAATCGACGCAGAAACAGCCGTTCGGCTCAATCGTCGCAACGGAACTCTTCATCACCTGCTCCGGCCAACTGGACCGACCGGCACAGTCCGGCCCCCCGTGAAGGCTGCATTTTACTGCACCCTATCAAAGATAGTTGACGCAGGTCAAATTTCTCAGATATCGCCAGTTTACTCTGGCAAAACTGATGGGACCGATTTCCATGTTCCGATTCCTGTTCCGGCTCTCTCTGGCCACCGCACTGGTGATGCCAGCCTGCCTCACCCCGGCACTGGCCAATGATGCGGTGCAGCGCGGACAGGCTCTGGCCGAGGCCAATTGCGGGCGCTGTCACGCCATCGACCGCACCTCCGACAGCCCGATCAGGGAGGCGCCGCCCTTCCGCAACCTGCATCAGCGCTATGCGGTCGAAACCCTGGGCGAGGCCCTGGCCGAGGGCATCTATACCGGTCACGCCGAGATGCCCGCCTTTGAACTCACCCCGGACCAGATCCACGATTTCCTGGTTTTCCTCAAAACCCTGGAATAGCGCGGCAACGCCGGCTCCAGCCACCACGCGCCAGGCGATGCCGGCCTGATCGCCTCGGTTCCGGCCATATCGCTCCGGGGCGTCGCTGCGTCGCAGCACCGGCTTGCACAGGACCTGTTGCGCAAAGCCTGAGGTTTTCGCCATCGGCCGGAGTTCAGGCACTGGCACAGTCTCAGGACCGGGGCGCGAGCCATTTTCGCAAAAACCCGACAATCCGTGTCAGAGCCGCAGGAGCCATAAATAAATCTCCAAAGTTTCCACAGGAACCTGAGAGCGCTTCCGGCAGTACGCACACGCGAATGCATCCAGCATCCGCAGGCCCCGGCCATTTCCACCATGATGCTGTTGATTTGATTCGAATATTTCCTGTTTGTCGGCATCCTGTGCCACAAAATCGGGTCCGTGATCACCCAGCGGCGGCGCTGGAGCGGGATTGCTGCTGCACTTTCCACTTTCCCTGGACGGCAAAGGCACAGAGTGCGCTTCGGCAGTTGGCGCGTCCACGATATCGGCGGGGTCCGAGGAAAGAACGGCGTCCGCTTGCCGCACCCGGGCGCCACTAACATTTTCGCATTCAGGGCAATGAAGAGGACAACGAGTGTCGCACCCGACCACCCTGATCGACGGCCTTCACGTTTTCCGCAAGCGACCGCCTCGCTTCATGGCGAGACAAAGCCGCTCGACAAATCACTACATGCACCTATGCTGCTGGAAAGCGGGTCGCTCCGACAAAGAGGGCTGAATTTGAGCCTGCGGACAGTTCCGTCTTCCAGATTCCTGTTTACTTTTTTGGCCCCAGTCCAGGCAGCGAACGAAGCAATGCCGCGCTATCTCTGACGGACAGGGCAGAATCCCGAACAAAGGGCCTCAGAAAATTATCGAGAATATGGCTCTCCGGCATCTGAAGTTCATCGGTCAGCGCCATCAGGTAATCACTCTTCTTCACCAGCGTCCAATCGACATGGATCTTCGCGCGGCGGCAAAGGTCGGTGTGGACAGTCATGATCGTTCTGCCATTGCCGTCCAGGAACGGGTGCGCATACGCCAGTGCACCAAGGACAGTGCCGACATTGGCGCGCCTTCATTCCCCATGGTATCTTTTGCCAACAGAAGACCCCATTCCACCGCCCGCTTCACCTCAAGCGGGTGCGCGAACAGATCCTGGTGACCGGCTTTGGCCCAATGTTGAGATCGGGAGCTGTCGTGGCGCGATCCTGCCCTGCCCACGGATAGAACTCGCCGAAGAGAATCCGATGTGTGGCAAGCACATCCGCATATTCAATTTTTTCACAGGATGCCAGACAGGAAATCGCCTTCTGGGCATTCCTCCGAAACTGATAGTGCTCGAGCTTCTTGACGATCGTCGGGTTCTTTTCGGCCTTGCTATTTCGCAGATAGCCTTTCTCGGCGAAATCTCCAAAAGGATCAAAAATCATGCGCACATCTGACGAAGGTACTCAGCGTAAAGGTCCAGCCCTGTGGCGCCGTCTATGACACCGGCGCGCTCCAGGTTGACCAGCAAATCCTCCACCTCATCGCTCTCGACTTCCGCGTCCGACAGGCGTGAAATGTCGTCGGCCCAGTCGTCGATCGGCAGGCGTTCCGCAGTGACGCCATGGGTGCGCGCAAGCTCGCGGATGGTTTTTTCGGCATCCTGGCGTTCCAGTTTTACGGCGACATTCATTGCAACCCCCATCGTGGTGAACGATACCGTTCGCCTGGCCTTTCGAAGACTCCCGAAAGAACCTCAGGGATATCCTGGAGCCGGTGATGAGCAAAGCGGCACCCGGATTTCCCGTGGGGCCGGACAAAACCTTCTCATAGCGTTGAAAATACGCCGGATTTCCGGATTTTCAAAGCCGGAAATCTGGCCTTTTCGTGAATTTCGCAAGCCGCCTTGAGGCACCGCTTCCGATGACAGAAAGGGGGCTTCGAAAGCTCCCCCTGGCCTTGCCACTCTGCGTCGCCCGAGAGCCGGCAACTCACGTTCGCAACCGGCAGACGGTCTGTCTTCTATCACGCGCTCCCGAGCCTGTCGCTGTGTGACCGACAAGCACGGCTGCCGCGCTTTTTGTCCTGACCTGTGAGCTGGATCCTTGCCGGGCATTTCGCCGGCCCTGCGAAATGCGGCGGCACCTCGAACCGGTTGGCGGGAGCGAGGGCCTCCCGGCTTCCGCCTCCTGTGCCTGCGACCACGGGCGAAGCTGGAACCTGGCCCCTCAACACCCGCATGTCGGTCCCTTTTTGGCGGATAACGGCGAGTTCATAGCGGAATTTCCGTCGCTGTCGTTGCGGCCAGGAGCACGACACAACAGCCAGCAGCCGGTCGTATCCTTGTTCCAAAAGGGCCTTCCTGGAGCGGGGAACACGTGGTGTTGTTCCCGCTGTTGTTGCCACTTCGCACAACGGAACTCTTCCCACGCACGTCGTATTGGCACAATCGCATCACAAATCACGCGGGCGGCTTCCGGAAAGCCCGGCCATCTGCCCCGGAAGCGATTCGCTCCTATTCCCTTCGCCACATCAAAGCGTCAGCCGGACATGGCAGATTTCGGGCTCCGCAGGGTCCGGTTTGACCTCAAAGCCGAGATGCCGGCACATTTCCAGCATCACCGAATTTTCCTTCAGCACATCGCCCGAGATCATTTTCAGGCCTTCAGATTTGGCATATTCGATGATCAGCTTCATCAGCGCCCATCCCAGCCCTTTGCCCTTGAGATCGGAGCGCAACAGGATGGCATATTCTCCGGTCTCATAGATCGAGTCGGAATGCAGCCGGACCACGCCCACCGACTGATTGGTGGTCTCGTCAAAGGCAATGAAGGCCATGGCGCGGGAATAGTCGATCTGGGTCAGGCGGGCGATGAAATCATGGGTGAACTCCTTCATCGGCGCGAAGAAGCGCAGACGAAGATCGTTCGAGGTGATGTGTTTGGCGCCCTCGCGCATGATGGTCTCGTCTTCGGGCCGGATCGGCCGCACAAAGATGCGCCAGCCTTCCTTGACCTCGATATGGCGCTCCCACTCGGCCGGATAGGCGCGCACCGCGAAATTCACCGGCCCGGCACCGGCAAAGCGCTGCCGCGGCTTGCCGATGGAGACGCGGGCGTCGACCGCAGTGACCCCGGTTTCATCCGCCAGCAGCGGATTGATATCGAATTCGCGGATCTCGGGAATGTCGGCCGCCATCTGCGCCAGCTTCACCAGCACCATGGCAACCGCATCCTGCTTCACCGCGGGAACGTCGCGATAGGCAGCAAGCAGGCGCGACACCCGGGTACGCGCGATCAGGTCGCGGGCCAGCTGCAGATCGAGCGGCGGCAGCGCCAGGGCCTTGTCGTTGATGATCTCGACCGCCGTGCCGCCGCGGCCGAACACCACCACGGTACCGAAGGTCTCGTCATCGGCAAGCCCCAGGATCAGTTCCCGCGCCTTGGCCTTGACCACCATGGCCTGAACCACGACACCGGCAATGCGCGCCTCGGGGCGCAGCCGTCTGGCCCGGTCAATGATATCGGTCGCTGCCGCACGCACGGCTTCGGGCGAGGTCAGGTTGAGGATCACGCCACCGACATCGGATTTATGAATGATGTCGCGCGACAGGATCTTGAGCACCACGGTCATGCCCTGCGCGAACATCTCCAGCGAATAGTTCACCGCCTCGTCGACCGTGCTGGCGGCATAGGTCGGCACCATGGCGATGCCATAGGCCTCGAGCAGGTGCTTGATTTCGACCGGTTCCAGCCACTGGCGCTGGTCTTCCATGGCCCCGGCCACGATCGCCTGCGCCGCGGCCACATCGGGTTTGAAGGTCTCCGGCATCGTCGGAGGCACCTGCGTCAGTTCCTCGATCACCTCGCGATGGCGCACCAGATGCATAAATCCGCGCACCGCATCGTCCTCGGTCATGTAGTTCGGAATACCGACACCGCTCAGCGTGTCGGCAATCGCCTGATCGCCACCGATCCAGGCGCCCAGCACCGGCTTGGCCCAGCGGCGATGTTTCTCCCGATATTTCTTCACCAGTTCGGCAACCGTTTTGGCGATCTCGGCCGAGGAGGCCACCGCAGTATGGACGTTGATCACCAGCACCGCGTCATTGGCGGGATCCTCCAGCAGCACATCCAGCGCGGTGGCATAGCGCGAGCAGTCGGCGTCGCCGATGATGTCGATGGGATTTTCGCCCGACCAGGTGCTCGGCAGCACCTGGTCCAGTTTCGCGCGCGTCTCCGGCGTCATCGGTGCCGGAATACCGCCAAGGTCAACCAGACGATCAATCGCCATGACCCCGATGCCGCCGCCATTGGTGAGAATGGCGAGGCGCTTGCCGGTCGGCGATTCCACCCGCCCCAGTGTCTCCGCGCAGTCAAACAATTCACGCAGGTCGGCCACACGCACGATACCGGCACGACGGAACGCCGCGTCATAGACCGCATCCGATCCGGCGAGCGCGCCGGTGTGGGTCGCCGCGGCCCTGGCACCCTGCGCCATCCGACCGGATTTCACCACCACCACCGGCTTCACCCGGGCGGCGGCCCGCGCCGCCGACATGAATTTGCGCGCATTCTTCACCGCCTCAACATAGAGCAGGATGGCGCGCGTCTTGTAGTCCAGCGCAAAGTAATCGAGCAGGTCGGCAATATCGACGTCGAGCTGATCGCCGATCGACACCACTCCGGAAAAGCCGACCCCCCGCAGCGTCGCCCATTCCATCATGCCGGCCGCCAACGCTCCCGATTGTGAGATCAGCGCCAGATTGCCGACACGGGGCATCTCCGCCGAAAAGCTGGCGTTCAGGGCCACTCCCGGAGTCATCAGACCAAGGCAGTTGGGGCCGATCAGGCGCATGCCATATTTCTTCGCCGCCAGCCGTGTGGCCTCCTCCAGCGTCCCGGGGCCATGCCCGAGTCCGGCGGTGATGATCAGCGCACCTGGCGAACCGCGCGCGCCCGCCTGTTCCACCAGCTTCGGCACCTCGGATGCGGGTGTGGTCAGCACCACCAGATCGGGCACAAAGGGCAAATCGTCCAGGCTGGCAACCGGCTTCACTCCACTGAGTTCCGGATAGCGCGCATTCACCAGACCGAACTGGCCCTTGAACCCGGCCTTGAGGATGTTGTCGAGGACGGCACGACCGACCGATGCCGGACGCGGGCTGCCGCCAACCAGCGCCACCGACTGCGGCATCAGCAGATTCTTCAGATTATAGGTCGACATGATGTCTGCTCTGCCTCGGTTACCGGGTTGAGATAGGTCACCCGACGTATTGATGCAACGTCATGGTGACAGCAACGTGATACCGGAACGCGAGGTTAAACCAGAAAGATGACTCAACCGATGATGGAACGGGCAGCGCTGAAACCTTCTCAAGCCTGCCACTGGTCGCACATCACCCTTGTGCCGAAAGCCTACCCTCGTTCGCGACTTTATGTCGCGCTGGATCGTTCCCTGTGCCGCCGACCATGGCCGTAAGCGGCGGCGGCGCAATTGATCCCCGTCAAGCCGCCGCGACCCGAACCCGTTTGCGGACCAATCGCACCCCTTAAATAACGCGAAAATTCGAACAAAGTGGGTTCCGGATTATTTTCTTTCGCAAAGCTGGCCCTCATCAATGCGAAAATTGCGCACACCGTGCCCGCACCGCTTCAAGCTCTTCCCCTTTTGTGGAAATCGCTGACCTTGCGTTGGATTTCGCGCTTTGCTCCCAGGCCCCATCGGGGCGCTTTCAAAAGGGATGATAAGGAGATTCTAACCACGCCCCCAACTGCCTCACGGTTACGAACCGTGGTGTTAATCGCAGCTATGAAATATACATCCCGAAAGGCACTGCTACTGAAGGCCGGTTTGCCGGTCTGTCGAGATTTGGGATCCTGGCAAATTGCCGCTGATCCCGGGCCTCCGCTTTCGGCTCCATGACCAGAGCGCACCGCCGAGCGGCCGCATCATCGTCTGGTGCCGCACAAAACGAATCATCCGCGCTGGAAGAGTGACCCATGAAAGCCTCCATGCCAGACGACCCGGCGACACAGGAACGCGTGTTCGCCTTCCTCAGCAATACGGGCACGTCCATGCCGGTGACGAGGATCGACACCCACGCGGCGTCGGTATTTCTGCGCGGAACCCAGGCACTGAAAGTCAAACATGCCATCCGCTTTCCCTTTCTCGACTATTCCACACTCGAAAAGCGCCGGCTCGCCTGCGAGGATGAAATCCGCATCAATCAGGGATTCGCGCCACAGATCTACCACCGCTGTGTCGCCATCACCGAGCAGCATGACGGCACGCTGCAGCTCGATGGCACCGGCCGGCCGATCGAATATGCCGTCGAAATGACGCGATTCGACCACACCCAGACCCTCGATCACGTCGCCGGGCGCGGCCCGCTCACAGCCGAACTCAGCCTCCGTATCGCCGACGTCATCGTGGCCGCGCATGCGCGCGCCCCACGGCTGACGGATTTTGACTGGACCTCCACCATCCCCACGCTGATTGAGCACAACGCCACCGGGCTTGGCGATGGCGGACACCTCGATCACGATGCAATCGATGCCTTCTCCGCAGCCGCGCGGAACGCGTTCGCGCAACTGCAGCCCCTGCTGGCGCAACGCGACGCCAGGGGTTTTGCCCGCCGCTGCCACGGCGATCTGCATCTGGCCAATATCGTGCTGATTGATCAGCAGCCGCTGCTGTTTGATGCTATCGAGTTCGATGCCCGGATCGCCTCCATCGACGTGCTCTACGATCTGGCCTTCACGCTGATGGACCTCCTTCACCACAACCAGCACCCGGCGGCCAGCATCATTTTCAACCGCTACCTCGCCACCACCTCGTTGCGCAATCTCGACGCCCTGGGCGCGCTCCCCCTGTTCATGGCAATCCGCGCCGCCATCCGTGCCCAGGTCCTGCTGGCCCGACCCGATAGCGATCCGACCGCTGGAATCGCGCAGGCGGCAAGTTATTTCACTCTGGCGCAAAGACTGATCACCCCCGCCCCGCCGCGCCTTATCGTCATCGGCGGCCTGTCGGGGACCGGCAAGTCGGTGCTGGCGAACGCTTTGGCGCCCCATATCGCTCCCCAGCCCGGCGCTGTGGTGTTGCGTAGCGACGTGATCCGGAAACAGATGTTTCAGCACGCCGACAACGAACGCCTCCCGGCACACGCCTATCAGGGTGGTGTCACCGCACGCGTCTATGACACCCTGTTGCAGCGCGCCCGCCGCATTCTCAGCCACGGCCACTCGGTGATCCTCGACGCCGTGTTCGCCCGGGAGTCCGAGCGATTCGCGGTCGCCGACCTGGCGCGGGACTGCGGCGTCGCCGTTCATACGTTTTTCCTGAGCGCCGATCTGGCGACCCGCCAGACCCGGATCGGGAGCAGGACCAATGATGCCTCGGACGCCACCGCAGAGATCGCAGCACTTCAGGAGCATTTTGATCTCCGAACGCTGTCCTGGACCATCATCGACGCCTCGACGACGCCTGACGAGACGCTCGGGCGCACCCTGGCGGCGATGGCGTGACCGCAAAACCGGTGCGGGCCCGCAAAGCCTCGGTCCGGGGACCCCCTTGCGCATGCCCATCCGCTTGGCGACATTCCGATTCGCCCCCAGGCGGCTGATCAGGGAGCCGGCGGGCGCAAAAAAGCCGCCAGCCAAAAGCGCGAAGACCTGGCCTATCCTGGCGCAGGCGCCAGCCCGCGCCTGCGTGCAGTACAGCGGTGGTCAGGGAACGTTGCCATGTCCGACCCAGTCAAGCCGGGACCAGTCCTGCCAGGGCCTGCTGGTGCCAGGCCCTGTCGGTGCCGGGGCCTTTTGTGGCACCCGGTCGCTGTGGGCTCTCGCCCTGACCAGCCAACCGGCGCTTGAGGGGGCGATCACTCCCCCTGGGCGACAGAGGCAAAAGCCACAATGGTGCTGTGTGCCGCCGTGTCCTGCTGGTTTCCCACGTTCCGAAGGGATCGCATGACCAGCGCCATCGCAACCATCCGCACCGGCTGGCCCTGAGCCGCTCCTAGCGGCGGGTCCCGGCGACATTGAACAGTTTCGAGGTCTTCTGAATGATGCCCTCGCTGTGGCGGAAGATGCGCTCGCAATCGCGGCGGATGAATTCCAGCTGGTGCAGGCCGCACTCACGATACATCGCCCCCCAGTCCCGCACAGAATGGCAGGTACCGAGCTTGGACATGAATTCGGCAAACAGATGGGTCTCTTTCTGCGCCCGGTCCACCATTTCGTTGGTCGCGAACGCAACCTCCTCAAGCACCAGAGCCTGGGTCTTGAACAGAACGTCCAGACTCGGATCCAGCTCCGCCTCGGGTGCCGGCTTCTGTGGTTGCCGGGTGACCGCACGCAGTTTCGCCACTTCGCTCATGGTGTTTCCTCTCCCTGCCGAATCTTGACACTACCGTCCAAACCTGATGCGCCGCCTGCGGCGCATCAGGTTTGTCGCAGCCCCCATGAAGTCCCATATCACTTGACCTGAGTCAAATCACATCGATGATGTTGCACTAAGTTTTGCCATCCTGGCCCGAATCTGTGGAGTTTTCCATGCGCGCCCACCAGATCATGACCCGCACGGTCATAACGGTCAAACCCGACACCACCATCGTTGATGCCGCCAATGTCATGCTCGAGCGCCATGTCAGCGGGCTGCCGGTGGTGGACGATGCGGGCAGGCTGGTCGGAGTGGTCTCCGAGGGAGACTTCATTCGCCGCAGTGAGATTGGAACCCAGCGCAGGCGCGGGCGCTGGCTGAAATTTATTCTCGGCCCCGGTCAGGCGGCCAGCGATTTCGTCCACGAACATGGCCGCCGGGTCTCCGAGGTGATGACCAAGTCGCCCCTGACGATCACCGAAGATACCGCGCTCGCGGAGATCGTCGATCTGATGGAGCGCAATAACATCAAGCGCCTGCCGGTGATGCGCGGCAACGAGCTGGTCGGCATCGTCTCCCGGGCCAATCTGTTGCAGGCGGTGGCGAGCCTCGCCGACCAGGCCCCCGCCCCAAGCATCGCCGACGACGACATTCGCGGCCGCATCATCGAAACCCTGGAAAAGAGCGACTGGTGCCCGTTTGGACTGAATGTCATGGTCCGCGAGGGCGTGGTGCAATTGAGCGGGGTGATAACCGACGAGCGTACCCGGCGGGCGGCAATCGTCGCCACCGAGAATATCCACGGTGTGAAACGGGTCCATGACCATCTGTGCTGGGTCGACACCATGTCCGGGGTCTATCTGAACTCCCCGGCCGACAACCCGCCGGCCAAGGGCACCTGAATTTCGGATCCGGTCGAAGGATTTTGGTTTTTGTTTCTACCCACGTTCCATTTCTGGACCGACTGACTGTACCCCTTTTGACGTTGTCGAGGCCCCGCCACCTTCGGATGGAGGCGTTTCGTGGCAAATGGATGACCATCCGGGTTGGATGAAGGCGATTTTTCCCGGATTTCGAACCAGGTGCGAACTGCCCCCCTGTCTGACCTGGCAGTTACTGGTTTTTAAACCAGGCATCTGGCCGAAGAAATTCGACCCAAGACCTGACCCGGAACCTGACCAGGGAACGCGCGGGGTGCGCGCGTCGTGTCCCCCGCCGGGTTCGCTGCCGGAAACTGCGGCTCCACAGGATCCGCGCGCCTTCACAGCCCGATCCCGCCTGGTCCGATCCCGCCTGACCCGATATCCCCTTGCCCGATCTCCCTTGCCCGATCTCCCTTGGGATTTTCTCCCGGGATTTTCCCTTGGGATCTGTCCAGGCCTGCCACCCTGGCATGGGGTTGCTTTGCGATTTCCGGGAAAAAACCTTCGCCCCCCCCGGCGGCTCGCGCGCCCGGACCCTGCCGTTGACACAGGGTCGCATTTTTCGCAGTGCCTCGGTCAGCCTCACACTGGAATCGCGAGGCCCAAGGCACGGGAAAAACAGCGCTTTGCCGTCTGCAGCGGCTCTGCATTATTTTGCGGTAAATCAAGGCCGTGACAGCATAAATACGGGAAGAGGAACCATTCACAGCGCTGGAACAACAGTTGTCGCAAGATCCCAAAAGCCCCGAGCTGCCAGCGGCGCCACAGGCCGGAGGGATGCTGCATCGCGCCTATTGCTCCGCCCGCAAGCTGATCAACTCCATCATCTCCCATATCGATCCCACCCAATTCCCGGGATCGTGCTGCGGGTAGCCCCGCGGAACCCGAGGTCCGCTCCCCCCGCGCTCCGTGGGATGACTTTTGAGAATCCGGATGAAATTCCGCGCAGCGGGCCGGGAGCGGATTTCCACCGATCGGTAACGGAGCCGGCCGAATCACCAACAGACGCCGGCAGCGGAAAATGAGAAATGAAGCCCGGAAAATGAAAATGGGGCGATCTGCCCCATCTTCCAGGTCAAAGCGCAAGCATGCTTTCGCCACATGGAAGGCATGCACCGATCACAGCGACTTGCGATGGTCGAAAGCGGAACCGCCGCAGCGGATCAGTCCTTCTTGTTTCCCCCCGCCATCAGGCTGCCGGTCATCTGCCGCATATGCTCTCCGGCGCTGGTAAACTGACTCCTCAGGAATTCCGACTGGATACGCATCGCCTCCTGAAGGTCGGTGGCGTGAACGAGCTTGCGGGCGTGTTCAAATGCCGACTTCATGTTGTGTTCGGTAAAGGCCAGCGCCTGTCTGGAAACATCGAAATTGGACCCTGGAACAGACGCTGCTGACTTGCTGGCGGCTTCGAAGAACAGCGAAAACGCCTTTTCTGCCTGATCGATGGTCTTTTCTGCCAGATCTCGCAATTCAGCAGGGACTTCAAGTTTGGGTTCAATCATATTCTATCCTCCCAATCCAGAATTTGCAGGACACACCTTCTCGCACGACATGCCACAAACCAGCTCTGCCGATGGCCGCAGCCATCGGAGCAGGTTGGTCGCCATTGCTGATCCAAGCCTCAACGCTGAGCGCCCTCTCCCTCCTCGGCCGACCTGCCGTTCACGGCAAAGCCCCCCAGGCGGCCACACGCGCCAACTGTCCTCAAGAAATCGCCATGGCGGCAGGACGCCGCACAAACATGGTGTGGCGGCCCTTGTAACACCGTAAATTGATCCGGGACAAGCACGGCGCGACACTGGCGGCAATCCCGACCCGCCCTTCGGCATGACGGCGCCGCCTTGCGTCCCCGGGCAATCCGGCTTTGCCCGGCGAGCCCGCAAAGCCAGCGAACCGATCGACTTTGGCAACGCCCCTCATCACTATTAACATGATGATTTCATTGTTTTTTGCTCTTTCAGAAGCGTGCTTCGCCGGTTGCCGGGCCGGGACCCCGGAAAGCCGCCACGGCCCTGATCGCGCCGCTCTTTTGGCAGACCGGTCTGCCAGGCCTGCCGATCTCGATCGCGGCTTCGAAAGCGTTCAAGGGGCAGGCGGGCGATCACCAAACGCCCGATCTGACATCCTGTGAGCCCGGCGCGACAGGCGGTCTGCTGGAACCCCGCCACGCTCGCTCGCTGTCAACCGCCCTGGCTGCGCGCCTGACGCAGAGGCAGCCTGACGTCAGAGCGATCTGGAAACGCGGGGGCTTGCGCGTAATATGGCGTTCTCGCACTCGCGCGCCGCGACGCGCGCCCACGTCCTGCCAAGAGCCAACGTTGATAAGGAGCCGTGCCATGACGCATGCCATTCGTTTTCATACTACCGGCGGTCCGGAAGTTCTGGCCTGGGAAAAGGTCGATGTCGGCTCCCCTGGAGCCGGCGAGGTGCGCGTCCGTCACACCGCCGTGGGCCTGAATTTCATCGATATCTATCAGCGTTCCGGACTCTACAGGGTGCCGCTGCCCAGCGGGCTTGGCAGCGAGGCCGCCGGCGTGATCGAGGAGGTCGGAGCCGACGTCAGCGATCTGAAGGTCGGCGACCGCGTCGCCTATGGCGCCTCCCCGCTCGGGGCCTATTGCGAGGCCCGCCTGATCCGCGCCGACCAGCTCCTGAAACTGCCGGACGGGATTGATGACCGCAGCGCCGCAGCGATGATGCTCAAAGGGCTGACGGCACAATATCTGATCCGCCAGACCTACCGGGTCAAGGCAGGGGACACCATTCTGCTCCATGCCGCGGCCGGTGGTGTCGGCACCATCCTCAGCCAATGGGCCAGGCATCTCGGGGCGACCGTCATCGGCACCGTCGGCAGCGAGGAAAAAGCGCAGATGGCCCGGGCACACGGCTGCGACCATGTCATCCTTTACAACCGCGAGGACTTCGTCGCCCGCGTGCTCGAGATCACGGGAGGCCGCAAGGTGACGGTGGTATATGATTCGGTGGGACAGGATACCTTCCTCAGGTCGCTGGACTGTCTGGCCCCGCTCGGCATGGCGGCGCTGTTCGGCCAGTCCTCGGGATCGGTCGCGCCACTTGATCTGGGCGTGCTGGCACAGAAGGGGTCGCTCTTCGTCACCCGACCCACTCTGTTCACCTATGCCGCCGAACGCAGCAATCTGGTCGCCATGGCTGCCGAACTCTTCGACGTCGTCGGCTCAGGCGCGGTAAAAATAGAGATCGGCCAGACCTACGCGCTGAAGGATGCGGCAAAGGCGCATGCCGATCTGGCTGCACGCAAAACCACGGCCTCCTCGGTGTTCGTGCTGTGAGCCTGTGATCTTCAAGGGGGAAGACTGTGCACTTTCCCCTTTGAAGCCCTGGAACTGCCCAGGTCGGACAAGGGGCGGCTCACACCTGGCTCCAAATCCGGGAAAAATTGCCATTCTCCAACCGGGATGGCCACCCATTTGCCGCGAATCACCTCCATCACGAAAGGCAGCTGGGCCTCGACAACGTCAAAAAGGGGCGCAGTCAGTCGGTCCAGAAATGGAACGTGGGCAGAGACGATGCGTCTGCGACAAAGGAGAAGACGGCGGGCGGGAACTGCAGGGTCAAGGATCCCCGCTCCCGTCCGCCGCCTCGTTGCTCAGGCCGCACCCCGCTGTTCGGCGAAGCGCAGCAACTCATTGTCGTTCGCCAGGTGGTGCCGGGCGTCGATCGTGTAGCCCGGCCCGTTGCCCAGAACCGTGTAGCCACGGGTGCGCAACTTGCGGATGGCAAGTTCAACCGGGCTCTCGACCTTGCGGGTCACGCCCCGGTCGGCGATGAAGGCCGCGATGGCATCCTTCGCCGCTTCCGCCAGCGCCAGATCGTCGGCGCGGGCCCGGACACGGGTGCCCCGCGGCAGCTTGCGATGGGTCCCGAAGACCTGCTTCCAGCCACCACGGCCGGAGGTCTGCACCACGGCACCCACGCTCCTGTCGACAACGCTGTCCCGCAAAGCCGGGTCGTAGAGCACGATCGGTGCCGCCGCCGCCAGCGCAGGCTGCTCACTGCGGGCCGCGTTGAGGCTGGCATGAGCCTGGACCACAGAAGCGACCGCATTGGCGGCTTTCGCCGCCGCCCTGCCGGCACGGGCCTGCGCCTTGGCCTGCTCACGAGCAGCCTTGAGCTCACGGTGCGCCTGTTCCCGGGCCGCCACAAGCTCCGCCTGCGCCGCTTCGCGCTCGGCCAGCTGACGCGCACGCACAGCAACAGAAGCCGCCGCCTTCTCGGCGCGCGCCGCCATCGCCTGCTGGCTCCTGGCCTCGCGCGCCTGCAACGCAGCCTGCGCCCGCGCCTCCTTCAGCGCTGCCGCCTGCTCCAGGCGCGCGCTGCGCGCCTCCGCGATCTGGCGGCCACGCTCCAGCTTGCGCTCCCGCGCCGCCGCGGCCCGCGCCGCGCACGCCGCCTTGCGGTTTGCCTCCTTTTCGAGACGCGCCGCCTGCGCCCGCGCCGCCCTGGCTTCAGCCGCCGCGAGCCTGGCCTCCCTGTCAACAGCCGGACGCGCCTGGACGCGCCCCTTGTTGGCATGGCGGATCATCGCCGCGAAATCGCGGCTGTTAACCAGACCCATGACGCGCAGCAGCCAACGCACCGATCCCGCCGTGCGCCCGGTGGCGGCAGCGATTTCGTTGTCGGTTGCCGGTGGATCACGTTCGGCGAGTGCACGCACGATGCGCTTCTCCTCCTCGCTCGCCGCCTTATGCGGTTGCACCAGAGTGCCAAGCTTGCGCGCGCGCAGATAGGTCGCCGGAACTGGCCGATCCAGCATCGCAGCGATCGCCGGAACCGCAGTCCTGGCGGCGCGCTCACGAAGGATGATGTTGTCTTCTTCTTTGGTCCAGATT
>WQYW01000057.1 GCA_009781045.1 Alphaproteobacteria bacterium | reverse complement strand
AGATCGCGTTGACGGTGACCCCGGCCTTGGCGTTCTCCAGCGCCAGGGCCTTGGTGAAACCGAGTTCGCCGGCCTTGGCCGCCGAATAATTCACCTGCCCGAACTGGCCTTTCTGCCCGTTGACGGACGAGATGCTGATGATGCGGCCGAATTTGCGCGCCCGCATGCCTTCGATGACCTGCCGCGTCATGTTGAAAAGCGAGCCGAGATTGGTCCCGATCACCGCGTTCCACTGTTCCGGCGTCATCTTATGGAAGGCACCATCCCTGGTGATGCCGGCATTATTGACCAGGACATCAATCGGACCAAATTCCGCCTCGACCTTCTTCACACCCTCGGCGCAGGCTTCAAAGGAACTGACATCCCATTTGAAAACAGCAATTCCGCTTTCCGCCCTGAACTTCTCAGCCGCAGCGTCATTGCCGGCATAGCTCGCCGCGACCGTGTAACCCGCCGCCTTCAGCGCTTTGCTGATCGCTGCGCCAATGCCTCGAGTACCACCTGTAACCAGAGCAACTCGACCCATCACGCTCTCCTTCCTTTGATCTTAAGCATCTTCACAATATAACGGCTTGCGACGGAGGAAGGGCTTCAAGGCCCCGCCCCATCGCAAGGCCGGATTTCAAATCCCGGTCCGCTTCGGATCCGGTCAGATTGGACAACGCCCGCGATCGGGCGTGATCCCTTATGTGATTCCCGGTTTGATTCCAGGTTTGATTCCAGGTGTGATTCCCGGTCTGATTTCCGGCGCGTGGCCGCCGCGCCAGGCGCGACAGCCACTTCAAAGCCGTTGCCCTAGTCGCGGGCCACACACATGGCGATACCCATGCCGCCGCCGATGCACAGCGTCGCCAGACCCTTCTTGGAGTCCCGCTTCTGCATCTCATGGAGCAGCGTCACCAGCACGCGGGCACCGGAAGCACCAATGGGATGGCCGAGCGCGATGGCGCCGCCGTTGACATTGACCTTCGAGGTATCCCAGCCGAGGTCCTTGTTGACGGCACAGGCCTGGGCAGCGAAGGCTTCATTGGCCTCCATGAGATCGAGCTGATCGACGCTCCAGCCGGCCTTTTTCAGGGCGGCGCGGCTCGCCGGAATCGGACCCGACCCCATGATCGCCGGCTCGACGCCGGCCTGGGCCCAGGACACGATGCGCGCCAGCGGCTTGCGGCCTTCCTTGGCCGCCTGACTGGCCTTCATCAGCACCACGGCGGCGGCACCGTCATTGATGCCGGAAGCCGAACCTGCGGTCACCGTGCCGTTCTTGTCAAAGGCCGGTTTCAGCTTCGCCATCGCTTCCAGGGTGGCGCCGTGACGGGGGAACTCATCGGTGTCGACCACCACATCGCCCTTGCGGGTCTTGATAGTGACGGGGATGATCTCTTCCCTGAAGCGGTTGGCCTTCTGCGCCGCCTCGGCCTTCTGCTGCGAGCTGACCGCAAAGGCATCCTGCTGCTCGCGGGTGATCTCCCACTGGCGCGCCACATTCTCGGCGGTGACGCCCATATGGTAGCCGTTGAAGACATCCATCAGGCCGTCCCGGAGCAGGGTGTCCAGCAGTTCCACATTGCCCATCTTGTAGCCGTTGCGCAGATGCTGGACATGGGGCGCCAGGCTCATCGATTCCTGGCCGCCGGCGACCACGATCTCGCTGTCACCGTTCAGGATGGCGGCATAGCCGAGCGCAACCGAGCGCAGGCCCGAGCCGCAGAGCTGGTTGACGATCCAGGCTGGGCTTTCAACCGGAACACCGGCTTTGATCGAGGCCTGGCGTGCCGGATTCTGCCCCTGACCAGCGGTCAGGATCTGTCCCATGATCACCTCGGAAACCCGGGCGGGCTCGACACCGGCGCGCTCCAGCGCCGCCTTGATGGCGATGGCACCGAGTTCATGGGCGGGAAGGGCTGCAAGAGCCCCGTTAAAATTTCCAACCGGGGTACGGACGGCGCTGACGATGACAACATCGTCTGACATGGGCATCTCCTGGATAGGGGGTTAGGATCTTTTAAGGCAGAGGGAAAAGATTATGGGTTTTGCGGCTTTTGGTTTGCAGAACACAAAGTTTTCTGAGGACAGGAGCGTTAAGGAACAGATCCGGAAGTGGCAGGCCAGCCCCGGATCACGTATCCCCATTCACGTCCGCGTTGCGTCTGATTCCCCCCTGCCTGAAGGCACGAGAACCTTAAGCCGTCCGCTGGGGCTGAAATGCCCGGACGAACCACTCGGGTATTTTTCCTGCTTCGCTCGATGGCCTTACCGACTGGCCTTGCGCAGGCTGCAACGCGGGTGTCCCCGGGCCATGCATAGCTTGGTTCATGACTCGCGACAACCCCAAAGGACACAAACGGCACAGGATCGCCAGACCCACCCCAATACCCCCGCCGGCCCCCCGTCGCGCCGCCGTCAAAATGAAGCCAGCGCAAACCCGCACGCAGATTTTTACCGCTGGAACACCCCGAGACCACAAAACGGTGGCGCCGGGCAATTGAAAATGTTTATTTTTGTGGCGTGCGCACTATCCCCTTACCGCGCGGTCGTGACCGCAGATTCTGTCTCCGTCCCCCTGCAAGTGAGAGCCCATGGTGAAATCGGATCAACCCACAACCATCAAGAAGTATGCCAACCGACGACTCTATAACACCCGCACCAGCACTTATGTGACGTTGGAAGATCTGGCATGCATGGTGAAAGGCGGCGAAGACTTCGTCGTTTTTGACGCCAAAACCGGTGATGACATCACCCGTTCTGTTCTGGCACAGATCATCTTTGAACAGGAAAACAAGGCCGGTCAGAATCTTCTTCCGACCACCTTCCTGCGCCAGCTGATCCGTTTCTACGGCGACAGCATGCAGATGGTGGTGCCGAAATATCTCGAACAGTCGATTGAGACCCTGACCCGCGAACAGCAGAAGTTCCGCAAGCAGCTCTCCAGCACGCTCAGCGGTACGCCATTCGCGCCGCTGGAGGAACAGGTCATGCGCAACATGGAGCTGTTCCAGCAGACCTTCTCGATGTTCCAGCCGTTTGTGGGAACGACCGAGGCGGAGTTTGAATCGGCCACCGAAGCGCCGCTCCAGAGCGAGAGCATCGACGAGCTGCGCCGGCAGATGAAGGATATGCAGGACCGCCTCGACCGAATGTCTTCGGAAAAGGAAGCCTGATCGCAAAAGTCGCCCCATCCGGCCCAGTTGTTCAAGGGATCGGAGGGGCGCGACCCGACCACTCCCGTCCGACAGTGATGGCGACGCTCCAGGGCAAATCCCTCCTCTGATTCGCAGCGACCGCCCCCCTTTTTCCCTTTCCGCCTCCGTACCGCCCGTCAACCCTGCAGCGCAAAGCCCGCTGACAGCGCAGCAAACGCCAGCTGGCCCCATCCACCATCCTTCACGCCATCTTTGCCGGTTCGGGCAGATGTCGCCGACACCAGCCAGTGACGCCAGGCCCGGCAAAATTTTTCACAGCGAGGCGAGTCTTCCCCCTGACCAGGGCACAGATGTTGCGGGCGCTGCTGCCGTGGCGGAGCGCAACGCCACCTGCGGGCATCGCCTCAATTTAAGGGCTGGTGCACCCCGTGCGGGCTCCTGCGATATCGATCCCGCCTTTTTCCGCCGCTGCCCACGGCAGGCTTCCGGCAACTCACCGCGCCGGCAGCGCCGCGGCGGCGGCCCGCCACGGCTGCTCCACCGCAGCCAGCCCGATCAGGCGCCCCTGGAGATAGTCACAGCCCCAGTCGCAGAGCAGCCGCGCCGCATCATCATCCTGGACCCATTCGGCAACCGTGCGGATATCGAGGCGACGGGCGAGATCAATCATTGCCTGCACAAAGGCCCGGTCATCTCCGGAGCGGGAGATCTTCTCAACGAAGGCACCGTCGATCTTGACGATATCCACCCCGAGACCGCGCAGGTTGCGGAAGGAGGTGTTGCCGGCACCGAAATCATCAATGGCAATGCGACAGCCGAGGTCCTTGAGCTTTCTGACCACGGTGCCGAGTTCCCCGATGTCACGGATCGCGGCGGTTTCGGTGATCTCCACAATCAGCCGCCGGCCGACCCCGGGATGGGCGCGGATCAGGGATTCGATCGCAGCGACCCAGTCTGGGTCCACCGTGCTGTCGGGCGACACGTTGAGACTGAGTTCAACCTCCGGCGAGGCCACAAGTTCCGCCAGCACCAGTTCCAGCACGCGGTGATCGAGCAGTCGGATCAGCCCGAGGCGCTCGGCAGTCGGAACGATATCCGGCGCCAGCAGGACCTCTGCGCCCTGCTCCATCCGCACCAGGCATTCGTAAAAGGCACAGCTGCGCGAATCGGCACGGACCACCGGCTCAAAAGCGAGCACGACACGCCGCTGATTGAGGGCGGTGATGATCTGATCCGCAACCCGGATATTGGACCGGCGCTGGCTGTCACGGGCATGGTTGGGACGCCAGACGTCAAAGGAGCCGGGACTGCGCCGGCTGCTGGCGTCCAGCGCCTCCTGGGCACGGCTCACGGCCTCATCGATCCGGCTGGCATTGCGGGGCACATGGACCAGGCCGATCGAGGCGGTGACCGACACCGGGCCGGATCGGGTCGCCACCACCTCGCCGCGGACCGCGGCAAGAATGCGCTCCCCCGCCATCCTTACGTCATCGCCGCTGCAGCTGTTGAGGATGAGGCCGAAAACGCTGTCGGAAAAGCGGCCGAGTACATCCCCCTGGCGCGAGCAGCGGCGGATACGCGCGGCGGTCGCCGCCATCACGGCGTCGGCGACATCACATCCGAAAGCATCCCCGAGGCGGTCGAGATGGTCGATGCGGATCAGCATGAAGGCACAGGACAGGCTCAGCCGTGCCGCCTCTGCGATGGTCGCGGTGAGCGCCGACATCAGATGGGCACGGTTGAGTTCGCCGGTGAGAAAATCGAGCCGCGCCTCCTTCTCAAGGGCCGCCTGCCTTGCATGGCGGGCATTGCTGACGCGCACCACCGCCTGCGCCCGCAGCGGCCGGCCGTCTTCGCCGGCAAACCACGAGCCGCTCTCCTCAATCCACGTCAGCGGCTCGGAAAAGCACGTCCGCACACCGTATTCGACCTCATAGGGCGCGGCGGCACCACCGCGTGCGGCCGCATGCTGCGTCAGGGCATCCCGGCGCAGCGACGATGAGGGCTCGATCAGGCGCGCCAGCTCGGCACCGCTCGCCAGTTTCGAAGGTGGAATGCCGGGAAAAACCGCGGCCACATCGCCCTGCCAGTGGATGGCATCCGTTGCCAGGTCCCACACCAGCACCGCTGCGCTGATGGAGGCCAGGACTTCCAGAGCCTGTGGCAATTCAGTGGTCAAGGGCACCCGGTTTCAGGACAGATAACGGATCAAACCTGAAGTTCTTCAATCCTGCACCAGACTGATAAAGAATTTCGCAACCTCCCGCTTTCGAAACCCGGCAGCAATCGCCGTGAGGCGGCTCGCAATACCCGCTTTCCCCGCCATTCCGGATTGCGGACCCCACTGCCGCGCCGGCACGAGGCCTGAAATGAGACTGAAACAGGAGAAGGTGCGGCGGCTTCGATCCGCAACCGGAACGGGAGCCTTGAGGAAGTGTTAACCAGAAGGTCAAAAACAGAGGTTAAGGAGCGTGGAAAAATGTAACTGCCCAGGTCGAGCAAGGGCGGTGGCCAACCGGCTCGAAATCCAGAAAAATCGCGCCTCTCCAATCGGGATGGCCATCCATTCACCACGAATCACCTCCATCAGGGAAGGTGACTGGGCCTCGACAGCGTCAAAAAGGGGCACAGTCAGCCGCTTTCAGAAATGGAACGTGGGCAGAAACCAATATTTTTCCAGGGCTCCGAAGCCCTGATCAGGAACCCAAAAGCCTGGCGCCGGTGCCCGACCACAGGGACCCGACAGGGATCCACCAGGGCCTGGGGCAATCACCCAGGGCCTGAAGCCGGGAGGTATCCACCACGGCTGCACTGGTGGGATCAACCGTGGGCGATCAGCTCCTGGGCGATCAGCTCCTGGGGGTAGCCCGGGCTGGAAAAGCCGCAACCATCGGCCGTCGCCGCTCCTGATTTCACCGGGCTCAGCCTGGCAGCGAGGGCTCCGTCGCTGTGGCGACAGGCTGTTTCTCCATCTGGATGGTCGCACCTTCGAGCGGGGCTGGCCCGGTGCTGATCTGCGGTTCCACGGGCTGAACCGGCCTCATGGCCACACTCTCCTGCGCCGTCTGCAGCGTGCTCTGCATCTCACTGCGGGTCTCAACCTGTGGCTCGCTGCGGGGCTCCAGCTGTGGCTCAACCTGCGGCTCACTCGGGGTCGGTGCCGCAGCCACGCCGGCGCGTCGCGCCCGCTGCGCGATGCCACCGACGAAATCCGCCGTCATCAGCAGGATCAGGAAGAAAAAGACCGAGTTGCCGAAAGCTTTCGGCCACAGCACAAATTCGCAGATGGCACCGGCCAGCACCATCAGCGACAGCAGATGCGTCATGATGTCGCGGCCCGGCGGGCGGCTGTTGCGGATGGTTTCACCAAGCAGAAGGACGATGCTGCCGCCGATCATGAGATCGCCCGCCCTCACCACCCATTCCTGCCCTGCCATCAAAGGCAGCCGGAAGGCCTCGGCGTCGAGCGGCTGGCCGATCAGGACTGCGACGATGTTGTAGACTGCAAGTGCGAGCAGAAGCAGTGGAACATTGACCATTGGCTCAAGCCCTCGTGATCAGGACGTCCGGGCACAGCAGCAACCCCGGCGCGCCTTTGTGCCGCCCGGTGAGCTGTTTCGCTACACTGCCTTGATCTGTCGGCAGTCATCCTGGATTGAAGCGGCCGTCCGGCTCTGCGGCCCTGTTTACCAGACTAGTCGTTTTTCACGATGACCTGGCGGCCTTTATACATCCCGCTCTTGAGATCAAGATGATGGGGGCGGCGCAACTCACCGCTGTTCTTGTCCTCGATATAAACCGACTTCTTCAGCCCATCGGCGGAGCGGCGCATGCCGCGGCGCGACGGCGAGGTTTTTCTTCTCGGAACGGCCATTTAGGGATCCTCTGGGGATTGGTGTTCGGGGGGCACTGTCCGTGGACGGCTCAGCCCCGGGAAAACGGGCGAGCGAATGCCGATCAAGGCCGCGCTTATAAAGGAAGGCCGGCTCCAAATCCAGACTCCTGGCGCCAAAAATGCGTATCCGGGAGGCCCGGATGGTTCGGCTTTGCGGCAAAATGGCGCGAAAACACCGCAAAAACGCCCTCCCCGCGGTGCCGGATTGCCAGGGGCCTCCCTGGAAACAAAGCCTCCCTGGAAAATCGTCACCCGGTGCCAACCGCAAGCGGGGGCAGCGCCGCTTTGAGTTCTGGCGGGCTGTAAAAGTTGCGACAGGGGCAGGGAGCGGCTCAAAATCGGCGCGAAATCCGGGAAAAATTGCCCATCGCCAACCGGGATGGGCACCCATTTGCCAGCGCTCAGCGGCATCCCGAAACGCAACGGAGGACTCGACAGCGTCAGGCGGGGCACAGTTCGTCGCGGCCGAAAGGGAACGTCGGCAGCAACCAGGGGCCTGTCAGTCGACGCGGGGACGAAACACAGGCGGCGACCAGGAATCGCGCCCTCCGCTCCAGCACCGTGCCCCGAGCACACCCGAGCGCACCCTATAGATGCTGGCCAGCCTGCGCACCGCCATGGTGGGAGCGCGGGCGCTGCGTCGCAGCGGATTGGGCAGGATCGCCGCCAGCGTTGCCGCCTCCCGTGCCGACAGGGTGGCCGCCGAGCGGCCGAAGGCATAACGGCTGCCAGCCTCGACTCCGAACTGACCGCGCGGACCCAGTTCGGCGATGTTGAGATAGATCTCCAGGATGCGCTCCTTGGGCAGAACCAGATCGATCCACAACGCCAGCGGCAGCTCCAGAAGCTTGCGCAGGGGATCGCGCCCCGGCCACAGAAAGAGGTTTTTCGCCACCTGCTGGGTGATGGTCGAGGCGCCGCGCATGCGGCCACCCTCATCGTCGAGCGCATCCTCCAGCGCCTGCCAGTCGACGCCCTGGTGCTGGCAGAACCGGGCATCTTCGGCAGCCACCACCGCAGCGGGCAGATAAGGCGACATCCTCGAAAGATCGATCCATTGCCGCTCCAGCGTCTCCCCGCGCAGCGCGCGCCACAGCATCAGGGTCGAAACCGGGCGGGTGAAGCGGTAGAACGGCGTCACCACATAGGGCAGCAGCACCACCACAGCGACCAGCAGCACCAGAAATTTTACCACACGCACGGTCCCGACACCTCATTTTGGGCAAAGTTAGCCTACACTGCCGGCCCGATCACAGCGGAATCTGCCCTTCCCCGGGCCGCCCCCTCGCGCGGACGATTGACGCCAGCCTCCGCTTCAAGGATTGTCCCGCTCGATTTGTTGGAGCCCTGTTCCTGGAGCCTATCGATGACCGGCCACCCCCCGTCCGACTTCGCCAATCGTCTGGACACCACCGCCGACGACACCGAGGCGCTGCTCGCCGCACTCCTGGTCGACCAGCCGGTGGCGGACGAAATCACCCGGCCGGCACGACTGATGGAGGCCATGCGCTATTCGACCCTTGCCGGCGGCAAGCGGCTGCGGCCGTTTCTGGTGGTGGAGAGCGCCGCTGTCTTTGACGTGCCGCGCTCTCGCGCCCTGCTCGCCGGTGCTGCGCTTGAATGCATCCACTGCTATTCCCTGATTCATGACGATCTGCCGGCAATGGACAATTCCGACCTGCGCCGCGGCCGTCCCACCCTCCACCGCAAGACCGACGACGCCACCGCGATCCTCGCCGGTGACGGCCTCCTCACTCTGGCCTTCGACATCACCACACGCGACGAAGTCCACCCCGACCCCATGGTCCGCCTGCTGCTGACCCGGGCGCTGGCCCGTGCCTCCGGCATCGGCGGCATGGTCGGCGGCCAGATGCTCGATCTCGCCGGCGAGGGCCGCTTCGGCGATCGCGAGGTGGTCGATGTCGCCCGCCTGCAGCAGATGAAAACCGGCGCATTGCTGCGCTTCGGCTGTATTGCCGGTGCCATTCTCGGCCAGGCTGCCGCCGCCCAGTATCAGGCGCTGGATGATTACGGCCGGGCGCTCGGCGAGGCCTTCCAGATCGCAGACGACCTCCTCGACGTCGAAAGCGACGCCGAAGCCCTCGGCAAGCCTTCGGGACAGGACGCGGTGCTCGGCAAAACCACCTTCGTCACCCAGCTCGGCATTGACGGCGCCAGGGCACGCCTCAACCACCTGCTGGCCCAGGCCGACCAGGCACTGTCGCTGTTCGGCCCGCGCGCCGAGGTGCTGCGTGCCGCCGCCCGCTTCGTCGCCGAGCGCAAAAACTGACTGCTCGACAGAGCTGACGCACCGACCTGACACACCGACCTGGCGCATTCATGCACTTGAGACGTGAAGACGGAAGACCGGACCATGACCGACGACAGCGAAGACCCGATCCTGACCCGCTTCCGCCGCATGTCGCGGCCGGCGCGGCTGGTCTACGCACGGCCACGGGCCTTTCTCGCTCTCGCCCTCGGCATCGTGGTCTGTCTGCTGCTGCCGTCATCGCTGCGCCCGGTGACACGCTTCGTGCTCAGCTGGGACAGCCTGGTTGCGGTCTATCTGGCGATGGTGTTCGGCATGATGCTGCGACACCAGCACCAGCATATCGCCCGACGGGCTGCCATGCAGGACGACGGCCGCGCCATCATGCTGATGGTGGTCGCGCTTGGTGCCTTTGCCAGCATTGCCGCCATCGTGATCGAACTCGACTCCACCCATCGCGGTGGCGCCGAACTCGCGATGGCGATCGTCACTCTCGCGCTGTCCTGGGCGGCGGTCAACACCGCCTATGCCCTGCACTATGCGCATGACTATTACCGCAGTCCGACGCCCGGCGGACTGCATTTTCCCGGTGATACCGATCACCCCGACTATTGGGATTTCGTCTATTTCTCCTTCGTGCTCGGCATGACCTCCCAGGTTACCGACGTCTCGATCACCGACCGGGCCATTCGCCGCACCGTGACCGTGCATGCCATCGTCGCCTTCATCTACAATGCCGCGCTGCTGGCCCTGACTATCAACATCGTAGCCAGCGCCATTACCCCCGCCCCCTGATCCCTGCCACCCGTGACGTGCGTCCTGCGATGTCCGACACCCCGAAATTCCTCAGTCTCGACCTCGTGCTGAAATCGGCCACCGACCTCGGTCCCCTGGTGCGGGCTCTTGAACAGGATGACGAGGTCGTCATCCTCACCCATCACGCCTTTGCCGGCGAGTTCACCCTGATTGTCGAACTGGGCCACGAGGGCGAACCGGATGCCGCCACACTGACGCGACGCTTTCTCGTCCTGATTGCCGGGCTTCCTCAAGCCGCGTTCGAACTCTGGAACGGTGCCACAAGGCGCAGCTTCGATTACGGTTTCGAGGGTGGCGAGACGCGGCCGGCCTTTGAGGCGACGATTCCGGCCGCGCTCCTGGTCCAGATCGGCGGTCTCGGTGCCGATATCACCTTCACGGTCTATCCCCGTCAGACGTCCTGAAAGCTGAGCCCGCCGCTCTGTGTCCGCTATCCGGGAGGGGCCAGCCGCGACAGCGGCAGCCTGCTGTCCGGCCAATCCACACTCATGGCGAAGGCCAGGATCAGCGCCACCGCCACCGCCACCGCCACCGCACTGGCGTTGAGGCCACTCGCAGCATGAACCGCAGGCGATGCGACCATCGACACTGCGATGCCGGCAAGCGCGATCGCCACACAAATCCATTGATAGAGGGACAGCCCATATTTCCGGGGTGTCTGCGGTTCGCCCCGCCAGCCCTCTTCGGCAAAGCGCGCCAGGGCTGCAAGAACCAGGTAGAGCCCGCCGATCAGGATAGCGCCGGCGTGGCTGCACCAGGCGATGAGCAGAAGACAGCTGATGGCAAGATTGAGCAGCGCGGAGAAAAGCTGGGTGGCGTAGACCGGTTCATCCTTCAGTCCGGCGACGCAGACGATCCGGGATTGGGGAGCGTGGACCCGGATCGTCCACAGTCCTTCGCCGTGCCGCCCATGGCAGCAGCCCTGCACCAGGCAGCGTCCCCGTCCCAGCGCCTGGGTCACGGGCGCCGCGACGCTGAGCGCGGCGGCAAGGACGGTCGCTTCCCCGGCACTGAAAATCCAGATCAGGGCAAGGGCGACCAGCGCCCCGAGCAGAAAGCCGAAATAGCCGAAGGGACGCGACAGATGCCGGCCTTCCACCAGCCAGCCAAAGCCGAGCGCACCGGCCAGACCAAAGCCGGTGACGAGAAGCAGCGAGGCGATCGAATCGGGTCCGGTGAGACAAAGCACAATCAGCGTCCCGGCAAAGGCGGAAGCAGCGGTCCAGCTCGCGTGACTGAGGATGCGCAGGCGCCCCAGACGCCAGGCTTTCCAGGAATTGGCAATTTTCCCGCAACGTGCGACAAGAGCAGCCGTGATCGCCCCGTAGTTGATAGCAAACGCGGCGAGAGCGACGCCTGCGAGAATATCAATCACGGCATGGGAACCGCTGGCGACGCAGCTCACCGCAATCAGCGCAGCAGCAAGGAAGGACGGGATTCGCGACGCGCGATAGCTGCGGGCGTAAACCGCCGCCGCGGTGAACGCCCAGGCGGCATGAAACGAGGGGCAGGCCAGCCATTCGGCATCCAGCGTGCGATTGGCGAGCACCAGCCAGTCGGGACTTCCGGCAGGTTCAAGAAGCAGCGCTTTTGCAGGAACCAGCAGCATCCACAGAAAGCCCAGGGCCGAAGCAGTCCAGATGCCCTGGATGGTTGTGCGCGCTTCCCGCGCCTTGCGAAAGGCCAGTGGCGCGAGCGCCACGAAAGGATAGGCAAGAGAATAGATCCAGAACCACAGGGCCGGCCGTGGCAGGCTCCATTCGAAGGCAAAGCGCAGTTCCTGCGCCGCAGGCGGTGTCGGAACTCCCGATAACAGCGCATAGACCACCGCCCACGGCCCCCAGGCAAGCAGGATAAGGGCGACGCGCTGCGAAACGGACAGATCGGAGTCCCCGTCATCGGAGAGCGAGAAGAGCGCAGCGACGCGTGGCTCTCCGAGACGCTGGCGCAGCTCGGGGCCTTCATACCCGAAGACCAGCGCCAGGACGGCCAGGATGGTCACCGGACCCACGATCCAGAAGCCGGCCGGCGATCGGACAAGCGCGAAATAGCCGAACAGGCCAAGACAGAAGCCGCTATAGATCGGATGGGGAACCAGCCTGAAGACCGAACGCTCGACCCGGTGCTGCGGCGGAAAGGCATTCATCGGCAGGCCTTTGCCGAAGACCCACAGGGCCCGCATCCCCGCCAGCATCAACAGCGCGCCACAGCACAGACCGATCCACGCCAGGGCTGGCGGCACGATAACCGGCCAGGTGATCGTCCCGAGATCATCAAGCCGCCAGGCCCATCCTGCCAGCAGCAGAGGGAGGACAACAGCAAACAGCGCGCCATAGGCGGACTTCAGCAACAGGGTGCAAATCCCTTTCCGGGACGGATTCACGGTCACGACCAGTCAACTCTTTCATGAACAACAGAACCGCGATCAACCACCGCGCCGCTGCGGGCAAGAATGCCCTGTCCGAACCACTTGACTTCCTGGCCGCCCAGAAAATGCGCCGGTGCCAGTTTCTTCGGCCAGGGCATGCGGGCAAGGGCACCCGATCCGAGAGGCGCATCCGCGACCAACTCTGCATCGACGATGTCGAGCCGGCTGTCCCCGGCCAGGATGCAGTGTTCTGTGGCGGTAACATCCGCCAGTTCCTCTCCGTCGACCACAGCGAGGCGGCGGGGGATGCGGCCTTCCCAGATGATCCAGATCAGACTATGACGCGCGCCGCAGAACCGGCCCCACCACAACTGTCGCAGCCCCAGCTTCCACGGCATGATGTCAAGCGTAAGGCGTTCCGCATAGCCGCGGCCGCACAGACTGCCGCTGACGTCTCCATTGCGGACTACCGGCTCCCAGACAACACGCTGGCGCCCGTCACTCCAGAGTTCGAAGGCACGGGAATTGTCATATTGCCAGAAGGCCGGGCCGCTCGCGGTCGCCAAGACCAGCTGGCGGTCCTGCGCACTCAGCCGCGGCAGGCCATCCCGCGGTCTGTTCCAGGAGAACCGCCCTTCCCTGGCAGAGCCATTGCGCAGACAGCCCTGGTAGCCCCAGCTCAACGGCCCGAGATGGAGCCGCGCCCGGTACAGCACCGTGAGCCGGTCATCCACGACCGCATCGGCGTACCATTTGTCCAGCAACATATTGCGGCGCTCTCCCGGCACAGACAGATTATTCACTCGTGTTCCCTCATCTGGAACGAAAATGAACAATATTCAATAAGCGGCAGGCATCACAAAATCGTGTGGCGGGTTGCGGCTGCCGGAGCGTCGTTCCGATCCCGGACAGATCCCATGGTGGAATCGCACTCCTTCCCAATCACAGGATCAAGCCGAAGCAACCAATATCGCAACCTCATTGTCCCAACACTGCCCGCTCTCATCACTCGCGTCGTTGCAGAATAGTTCCAGCGGAGAAAATCACGCGTCTGGCGCGGCCCCGCTTCCTCTCCCTCTCACGCCGCTGTGATGTGCCGTGACCTTCGCACCACCCTTGTGGCCGAGGCGCTCGCCCCGTAGCATCACCGGCGACGTCACGGACACCCGACCGGAAATTCCTTTCCAGCAACCACGATTGCGAGAATTTGCAATGCTGCGCTCCCTGCTCTTTGCCGCCTGTTTCGCCTTTATCGCTCCTGTCCGCATCCCGCCTCAGCGCCGAACCCGCTTCGCCCGGGCCGCAGGCACAGGAGATCTGCAGCAGGATCACCTGCGCCTTCAACCTTCGCATCGTCCTCAAGCAGAAGGATGGCTCGACCTTCGACAAAAGCTTTCCGGCACTGCCGCAAGTCCAGCCTGCCGGCGTTTCGGTCTATCCCGGACAATCGATCCTGTTCGAAGCCGACATGGAAGGGGATCGCCTTGCCAATTTCAGACTGGTGACGTCCGCCGAACATCCTGAGAAAACGATTTCGGCCACACTGCAGCAACTGGACGACGGCGCCATGGTGCTCAAGCTGAAAAACCCTTTCCGGCGTCACTTGCCGGTGAAGATGGCCATGATGCCGCTCGGCCTTGAGAAACTCCTCAATACGTCAAGCTGCCCGGTCCTTTCCGACGGCCGGGTTTCCTTTGAAATGTGGCCCCATCCGATTTTCCAGATATGGCTCGGCGAGTTCCGCCTCCTCGACGATTCGAGTGACATGGCCTGCTCCGAATAGGCCGCTGACAACCGGCGCGACCAGGACCGACAGACGACGCGACGCGCAGCTGACCCCAGGCTTGCGCGGTCAGCCTCACCCTGTCAGGCGACACCCTGGAGCGGGCCATGCTTTCAGGATCCGCCACGTAAGGCACCCGGAAACATCGCCGGCATTGACCCTCCTGTGTGGCTGCCGGATTTGATTGCCGCGAAACTGGCGCGCGGGATGTCGCCAGCCGTTGCTGACAGGCCGATGTCTGGGGCCGCCCGTGCCGATTTTCGATGCGATTTGCACAGCTCCTGTGGGTGTGTGTGCGCGATTTCAATTCTTCGGTTTCGACGAAAACTGCGGAAATCGCCGAAATGTCAGCGACTGGTGCTGCGGCGCCTGCGTTTGCAGACGAACGCGGAATCATCCGCATCATGGATATAGAAGTGGCCAAAGCCGCGCGTCCCTTTGACGATCGCGAGCCACCCACGACCACTCAGGGCGTCTTCGCCGTCCTGCCCCTCCCATGAAAACTCGGCACAGGGCGATCCGTCGCGCGTGCCGTAGCGGACATCGAGAGCCCCCTCAATCCCGCCGAAAGAAAGGGTGCCCCCGCAACTGTCGAAGGTGATATACGCCTCGCCCGCGCAATGGAGGTAGTCGTCACTCCAGCTCCACATCTCCAGAATGCGCCAGCGGCCGGCAAAGGGCTCCACAAGACTGACCTCTTTAGCCATCTTCACGCTCCTCTCCGCCTTGTGGTGTCACAGCCGGGTTCAACTCGCAACAGCTCCGACGCACCCACGATCCCACTTCGCAGACTCCGACTGCCCGAAGGCTTAAGGGCAGGCTTTCGCGCCTGTCATCGCCGAGCCTCTTTCCCATGGAACTTTCCCTGGCGGATGGCAATGACCGGGACCTGCGCCCCCCGCAGACAAGAGGCGAAGAACGGGAGGGGCTTCTCCTTCCCGGGGTTTCGGGTTCAGTCGGCCGCCGGCCTGAACCAGGGTCGCTCACTGACAAAGAGCAGGCGGCTTGCGCCCTGACGCCAGGATCGTGGCGCCTTGTCCTCAAGCAGCACCACTCCGGCGGCATAGAGAACGCCGCGCAGGCTGGGGGGGACCGGGGCCAGCGCCGCCTCCGCACCGGCAATGTCCTGCCTGCTTGCCCGCGACAGGAAGGTTCGAGCCGGGACCACAAAGCCTGGCGGCAGCGTGGACGCCATGGCCTCCACACAGGGAGCGCTGTCACGTCCCTCGCGCAAAGCGGTGGCCGCTCCATAGAGCAGGACGTTGACGCCGAATTCCCGCCGGGGCTGGATAGCGCGAGCCGAGGCCCGGATCGCCTCACTCGCCGTTTCCGATGCGGCGAGAACATAGAGGAAGGGACCTGCTTCTTCCGGATCGGAAGGAGCCGACTCGAAGGCCGTGTCGAGCTGTCCCTTCCACAGCTTCTGCCAATAGCCAGGGGCCCTGTCAGCGCCACCGCTCTGCTCAAGCTCGATGTAGTGGCGCAAATTGACGGACTGGCTGGCAAGCTCGGCGATATCGGGCGGATTGCTGCCACTCGCCATCCGTTCTACCCGTACCAGGTCTTCAGCGGTCTGGACACCGACCATCCCCGGCAGGGCTTTCAGCGACCGCCGCAACAGTCGCCCTGCCTCCGCCCAATTCGCAGTATGGGTTTCCACGTAAGCATTGGCGAGGGTGAGCCAGGGATTGTCGGGCCAGCGCCTGAAGGCCTCCCGATAGGGGGAATCCTGTTGGCCTTCGCTCTGACAGCGGATCGCCAGATAGCGCAGAGTGGCATCATTGGGCGCCCTGTCCGCATCGGTTGCGGCCTGCTGGCACATCACTTCTTTCGCCTCCGGCCTGGCGGAATCCTGCGCCAGACGCCGCAGCACCATTTCATCCGGATTCTCCCGCAACCGCGCCGCCACCAGAGCCTCGAAGTCCGGCAGATCTGCGGCATAATAGAGCCACTCGGTGGTCGACATCTTCGACAGCGTGTCCCAGCGGGCGTGCGCACGGATCATGTTCGCTCTCGCATCCGGATCTTTCACTGCTCTCACAAGGGCGGCTGGCCCCACCTCGAGAGGAGGCGCCTCCAGAACCTCGACCGAGGTTGACCCGCCGCCTCTCACGCTCATCGACCGGGGTGGCTTGGTGAACACATAGGAAATGGAGGTGGCAAAGAAACGCTGCTGCGCCACCAGTCGTGGCTCCGGACTCCCGGAATCACGGCCATAGACCGCGGTCCACTGCACCAGCGGCAGGCTCGCGGCCACATTATAGACCTTGCTGTACCCGCTCTCGGTGAAGATCGGGGTTACGCGTTCGATCTCACTGCCATCCCGGGTCCGCGTAATGATCTCGTGATCGCCGATCGGGCGATGGCGGTCGGAGGTCTCATCGGTCCAGGTCCTGGGCAGTTGAACCGGGGTATAGGAACGCGCCCGGATGGCATCGCTGTGTCCACCGATCTCGACCGTGACGTCACGATCGAGACCGTTGAAGACCAGCAGCGTCCTTGTGCGGTCATCGGGGGCGTTGACGACAAAGACGATTGCACCGACAATGGCCACAGCGGCAACAAGGCGTGCGGTTGCCGCGAGGTGCCCATCCCCGAGCTGGAAGCGCACCCACCAGTCGTGACCTTGCGGAGCCTTGCGCTCCCGGCCCTCGAGCAGGAGATCAAAATCGGGGGCGCGGCTCGCCGCCGGTGCCGGTCCGGGTGAGGTCCCCTCCAGCTGATGGCGGTGCAGCGTCTCCTCGTGAGACAGCAGGAGATCCAGCGCCCGACCGCTGAGCGCCCGGCACAGGCCGGTGGCATGATCGGCCCAGCTCTCGATGATGCCGAGCCAGTCATTGATATTGTCTGCGCTCGGTGGGTTGAGCGTGAATTCGCCCCACATGGCTGGAAGCGAAGACGCACCCAGCGCGGCCTGCAGATCGGGCGCGAGAACGCTGTCGCCGGAATTCTGGTACAGGCGCGCCAGCGCCTGATAGAGTTCGCCTGCCGCTTCCACGATGCGTTCGCACCCGCTGCTGCTGACTTTGCGGGTTGCCGTCTCCCTATGCACAGTGCGCCACATCCGCTGCTGGAGGTCGCCGATATTGGCCTCGCCATGTTCGCCATAGTGGATGAAGGACAACAGGCCTTTGAGAGCCTCCCCCCATCCCTGCCCCGCCGCCTCGGCCTCCCGGACCGCCCGGCCACGGACCAGCCGGTCATGCCGAAACAGACGCGCCCTGACCGCATCCCGCTCCGCCGCGGTGGCTGCGAGCTGATCTTTGACCTCCTGAGGCTGCAGCGGCTTGCCGTTGCGCCAGGCGACCGCCGAATCAAGCTGCAAGGCTCCGGAATCGATGCCCCTGAGCTGCGCCAGCTCCACCTCGAGGGCACGCAGTCTCTGCACCTCCTCGCGCAGACCGTCGCGATAGAAGTCCGCAGACCTGGCCTCGCGCAGCTCTGCCGCTGAAGCGATGAGTTCGCCACGATCGCTGACGTGCCGGGTGAGGCTGCGTCCAAAATAGATGCCCTGGTAGCGCGGATCGAGATGGGGAACCGAGAACTGCCGGTTGAGCGCGTCCACCGCCTCCGCGGTGGTCATCGCAACCGCCGCTTCGGGAGCGGGGCTGAGCAGCTCGGCCGTGACGCGCTCGCGCAAGCTCGCGCTGTCGGCAAAAATCTCCCAGGCGCTGGCGCCATCGATCGCGGCTGCGCGGTAGTCGCGCTTGGCGTTGGCCTCGCGTTCGTGATTGAAGGGGTGCGTCATCCACATCCGTGGCGGCTGCGCCGCTTCGGCGTGAAAAAGCCGATACGCCGCCGCATCCGAATGTGGAACCGGTGGGCTTTTGCCGAAAAATGCTTCGTCACGAACCACCCCCAGGCGATCGCGGATGGTGCTCTGCAACGCAAAGAGATCAGGAACCATGCGCTTTTGCGCACGCTGGCGCATGGCGAAAGCCGCAGCCCGATCCCAGGCGTCATCCGCCCCCTGCAGGCAATGGAGCGCGTTGATCAGTGCATCGCTTCCAGTGAGGGAGACGGCGACAAGATCGGCGTTGAACTCCATTTCACGGGAAAGTGATCGCTGCACCCTGACCAGCAAAGTGAAGGCCCAGTCGATCAGGGCACGGACCGCCCAGATCAGAAGGCTGACGATCCACCCGATCCAGGCAATGCGCAGATCGGAATGCGACAGGCTGCGCAGAAGCCTGTCGAGCGCATCGCGACGTGCCACCAGATGACCGGCGATCTGCTGGGCGACATAAACCCAGCGCCCCACCGCCATTGACCGCTGGGCGAAATGGCCGAATTCATGGGCCACCACGGCGCGGAATTCGCCAAGCGACAGACTGTTGACGAGGCCGAGACCAATTTCCAGATTCTTGCGCGCCGGAAGCAGAAAGCTCAGCAGCGACAGGTCGTAAAACACCGCGGCATTGACCCGGGCGGAAACGAAGACCTTGTGCGGGCGCGGCGCCGCCACACGGTCGGCAATGTCGTGGAGGAAGCGGAACAGCTCGGGCTGGTCTGCGGCGGTGACCTCGCTTAAGCCTTCGCTGGCGCCACGCTTTATGAAGACCAGCGCCTTGAGCATGAAGAAGCCCATGAAGGCCGCCATTGCCCCGGTCACGACGTGGAAGAAGCCGTCATTGGTCTCCGGCAGCAGGACAAAGAAGGCGTGCCAGGCGGCCCAGACGAACCAGCCGGCAAGGCTGAGATAGAGTGCGACAAACAATGCCAGCCCGATGGAGGCCAGCCAGGCGCTGCGACGGTAGGCCGCGCTGGGCCTGGTGAATTCAATTCTGTCCGTGGTCATCTGCTGCAATTTTCGGTGTCTCTCTGAGAATCGTGGGCGGGCGATCAGCTCGCGAATCGGCGAATCAGGCGACCGGGGCAGTTGGTTCAGGAGCGAACGCCACTTCACAATCGCACACTCCCGACAGAACACACATTATGGTACCACCGCGAAACCCACGTCCGGGTCTTTCGTGATTCCCCATATCCGGCTCTGGCCGAAAATCCCGTGCCAGTCCTGACACCCGATCCTGTGCAGTCTGCGCGGTCATGGCCAAAGTTTCCTCTCTCACTTTTTTGTCCTTCTTAACCGGTGAAGCACTGGTTTGAAAAGCTGCACAGATCATGGTCACAAGGCGCGGTGCCCTGGACAGCGTGAGACGGCGATCGACCGTCCACGCCGCATTGACGAACGACGAACGAGCGGACGGCGGCGCTTAAAGGCACAGAACTCAAGGCCATCCCTGCCGCCCTGGCGTTTCTTTGAACATGGCGAAGATATCGCACAGCAGGCTCCGCCCCGTCCTTTTCCCCTCTGGCGAAAAGGTGGCGTCGCAAGGGTACCGTGACACCGTCGACCCGCGACCAGGCTCTGCCACGCCCGCTCTTTCCACCTTTCTGCTTCGAGCCACCTCACAGCACACACGCGCGCGCCGCGCCGGCGCCGGGCGGCCCGGGACATATCCACCGGGTCGCCGGATCCGGAAGCTTGACCGCAACGTCAAACGCTGACATCAGCTGTGGTCCAATGGCATCCGCACTGTGGCAGGATTGTCGGAAAGGCGCGATCGCCATGGACCGCAACAGCCTCCACCGCTCCCAATCGCGCGCAGACACTGCAGAGCGCTCCGACCATCTCAACTATTTGACGGCACATGGATGTATCTGTGCAGGAGCGACGATGGCCGGAAACATTATTATCATCCACTTTGCCGGCGCGACATGGGATGAAATCTCGCCCTGGCTCGACCTGCGCGCCACGCGGCGCAGGGATCGCATGTGGAACTATCCAGAGAACGACTACACTCTTCGCCTGTACGACTATCCCGACATTTGCACGGAATACGAACCTGGGGACCTGGAAAGTTTGCGAACTCTGTTGGGCGGAATGCCGAGCCTGTCGCTTTGCCTGGAACTGCGGCGAAGCCGCGGGAATCCGGCATGCGACAGGGCCGAAGAGCTGATCCTCAGCCTGTTGTCTGCATTCAGCGGAGTGGTGGACGACAACTGGGTCACGGACCACTACTGGGTTTTGGGCGAGCTGGAGTCCGGCAATTCAAAATCACACGGACGATTCCTTGACTGCTATCGCACACAGATCTCTGATGCCTGAAGAGGTCCGGAAAGCTGTTTCGGCAGATGGCCCACCACCGGGCGTCATGACAACCACTGACACCGGGACATTGAGCGGTTCGCAAAGACTGAAACCCGCCTTGAGGTGGAACATGGAGTAAGAGGATGGCATCGCGTGCTGTGAAAGTGTTTGCCTGGGTTGCGGGTATTGCGGCTCTGCTGCTGGTGGCCTTCGGGGCGTATGCCCTGTATATTCTCTGGGGACTGGGCCACAGCTGGCACAATTAAATTAATCAGGCGGAAGACGTGCGCTCTCCCATTTTTGCTGATCCGGCCTGGGATCAGGTGTCGGGCGCAGCCACGTGCCGCGTCTGTTTGCTGGTTTGCCCGAGGCTGGTGGCGCAGCCTCGATAAGCAGGCAATATCCCGGCCTTTCGACCCTGCCAGCGCGCTCCGTGCGGGAACACGATAGGGACCGCAGCTTGTGCCTTCGCGCCAGGATTGTGCCGCCCTGTGCCCGCGCATAACCGCACAGAGGAAGCAGCGGAGCCTGGGGATGACATCGACCAGAGCGGCCGAGGCAATCCCAAGGCCCCGTTGCCTTCCCGTGACAGGAGGTTTCGAGTTTCGAGCCGGCGTTGGCGGCAGTATCGCGCCTCAGCCCGCCCACGCAGACACCCGGAAATTCTGCTGGTCGAAGCGCCAGGGAGGTTCAGGTCAGATCACCGCGGAACTGATGCTGGTGGAGAAAGTGAAGGGTGTATCGGGCAGATCCGCCAGACCCTCATACTCGAAGACATAGGTGCCCTCGATCACCACGGTGAGGCCGCCATCGCTGTCATGGGGGAAGCTCAGTGCCGTAACATCGACCGGGTGGTGGGCCCCGCCGAGAAAGATCGAGCCGTCGATATAGCCGTCCTCAGGATTGACCGGAAAGGCGAAGGCCTTTCCGGCCAGATCGGCCAGATCGACCGACAGCAGTCCGATATCATCAAGGCGCAGTGCCGTGTCTACGATCTCCTCATTCCAGATGAATGCCCGCATCAGGACATTGATCGAGACACAGCCGGGCTCTCCCGAAAGAACGGCGTGGCGAGGCTTCAACGCCTTGATCGGGAACGGATCCATGACAGGCACATCATGCGGTTGACCTGAATTGTGAACTATAATGCTTGGGACGTCCGGTACTCTACATGTCGCCGTTTCGCCGGTAGCGCTGCTCGATATAATCAATCACAAGCGCTTTGAAATCAGCAGAGATGGCCGGTCCACGCAAAGTGCGGACTTTTTTACCATCGACGAAGACCGGGGCGGCGGGGGCTTCGCCGGTGCCGGGTAACGAAATACCGATGTCGGCATGTTTGGACTCACCGGGACCGTTGACGATACAGCCCATCACCGCAACATTGAGATCCTCGACCCCGGGATACCGGGTCCGCCATTGCGGCATTTCCTGGCGGATGAAATCCTGGATCGAGCGCGCCAGTTCCTGGAACGTGGTCGAGGTGGTGCGGCCGCATCCCGGACAGGCCGCGACCAGGGGCACGAAGCTGCGGAAACCCATGGTCTGTAAGAGTTCCTGCGCCACCTGAACCTCCCGGCTGCGATCTCCGCCCGGCTCCGGCGTCAGCGATACCCGGATGGTGTCGCCGATGCCCTGCTGGAGCAGGATGCCGAGCGCAGCAGAGGAGGCCACCACGCCCTTTGAGCCCATGCCGGCCTCGGTGAGGCCAAGATGGATGGCGTAATCGGAACGACGGGCGAGTTCCTGATAGACCGCGATCAGATCCTGCACCGCCGATACCTTGGCCGAGAGCACGATGCGGTTCCGGGGCATGCCGAGTTCCTCGGCCCGTGCCGCCGACATCAGCGCTGAGCGCAACATGGCTTCACGCATCACCGCGCGTGCATCCACCGGGGCGGCAGAGGAGGCATTCTCGTCCATCAGCTGCGCCAGCAGTTCCTGGTCGAGCGAGCCCCAGTTGGCCCCGATCCGCACCGGCTTGCCGTTCCTGTTGGCAATCTCGATAATATCGGCAAACTGGCTGTCGCGCTTGTCTCTGAAACCCACGTTTCCTGGGTTTATACGATATTTATCAAGGGCTTGCGCGCAATCTGGGTATTCCGACAGCAGCTTGTGGCCGATATAGTGAAAATCGCCGATCAGAGGCGTGGTGACACCCTGCCGGGCCAGGCCATCCCGGATATGGGGCACTGCAGCGGCGGCCTCCTCGCGGTCCACGGTGATGCGGACCAGCTCGGAGCCGGCACGCGCCAGCGCCGCAACCTGGGCGATGGTGGCAGCCACATCGGCGGTGTCGGTATTGGTCATCGACTGCACCACGATCGGGGCGCCGCCGCCGACGGCAATACCGCCGACCTTGACCTGAACGGTGTTGTGACGCGGCCGGGGGCCAGCAGTGGTTTCGAGAGCCGATTTGCGGCCGGATTCCGGGTTTTTTTCGAAGCTGTTCATTGATCCAAGATATCAGGTTTGGTGCCCGGTCAGCAATGACGGCACTGGAAGCGCATTTACCCCGTTTTGGCCCGCCGACACGGCATGACGGCCATGCATCCAGTTCCGGACAAAGCCCGAATCAGGCCATTGCGACGTTGAGCTTGCTTATTATATGCCAAGCTTATTGGAAATGAGGCCGATTATGACGGCTGGTTCTGTGGACCAGAATTTTTTGTTCACAGTTGGTGAATTGTACCGCATGCTGCGTGTTTTTGTTGACAAGGAAGCCGCCCGCTTCGGCATCACACGCGCGCAATGGGCGGTGCTCACCAAGATCGCCCATGGCGAGGGCCTCAAGCAGTCCGAGCTGGCCGATCTTCTGGAGATGCAGCCGATCACCCTGACCCGACTGGTCGACAAGCTGTGCGAACACGACTGGATCGAGCGCCGCGGCGACTGTACCGACCGTCGCGTCAACCGTCTCTATCTGCGCCAGGCCGGTCGCGAGCTTTTGATCCGGATGAAAAACCTCAGCGGCGAGCTTACCGCCCGGGTGCTTGAGGGCATGCCGCAAGAGGAGGCCGAACGCCTTCTCGCCCAATTACGATTGATCAAAGAAAACATGCGAAACGCCATTCAAAACACCGGAATGGAACAGGTCCGGAAGGGAGCTGTAGACCATGGCTGAACCGGCACTGAAATTTGAACCCGAATTGAAGGAAACAACCCGGCCGCTGCCGCGACGCCCCGGCAACAGCCGCATGGCGCTGGCGATGACGCTGGCGCGCAGCCCGCGCTTCCTGCTCATGGTGGTGGTACCGGTCCTGGCCCTGATCGGGGGCCTGGTTTTCTATCTCGCTACGGGCCGGTATGTGGGTACCGACGACGCCTATGTCGGCGCCCAGAAGGTCCTGATCACCCCCGACATTTCGGGGAAGGTCGACAAGGTCGTGGTCAGGGAGGGCCAGTTCGTCAAACAGGGCGATGTCCTGTTTGAGATCGACCCCGAGCCCTACCGCTTTGCCGTCGCCCAGGCCAGGGCCGTGCTCGACCAGGCCCGCGTCACTTATAACAACCAGGTCGCCAACATCAAAATCAACGAGAAAACGCTGACCTTGTCGCAGCTCAGCATCGAGCTCAAACAGCGCGACGTCGAGCGCAAGCAGGTGCTGGTGAAGAGCAATTTCGCCTCCCACCTCGACCTCGACAACGCCATCAACGCGCTGGTGACGGCGCAGCAGATGGCGCAGCTGGTGGAGCAGCAGATCTCGAATGCCAGGGTCCAGCTGCTCGGCAATCCGGACCTGCCGCTGGAGCAGTTCCCGCCTTACGCCCAGGCCAAGGCCCGGCTCGACGACGCCCAGCGCAATCTCGATCACACCGTGCTGCGCGCCCCGATGGACGGCATCGCCACCCAGGTCGAGCAGATCCAGCTGGGGCGTTTCGTGCCCGCCGGCTCGCCGGTATTCTCGATCATCGATGTCGCCCATCCCTGGGTCGACGCCAACCCCAAGGAAAGCGACCTCACCTATGTCAGGGTGGGCCAGAAGGTGACGCTTGAGATCGACGCCTTCCCCAACCATGTCTTCAACGGCACCATCGGCTCGCTTTCGCCGGGCACCGGCGCCCAGTTCGCCATCCTGCCGCCCCAGAACGCCACCGGCAATTTCGTCAAGATCGTGCAGCGCCTGCCGATCCGGATCTATTTCGACGAACATGATGAACAGGTGGCCAAGCTCAAGGCCGGCATGAGCGTCTATGCCACCATCGATACCGAACATAAACGCACGCTGCTGGGACTGTTCGGCTTCGGCACCAGGGAATAAGTCGGTGGAAGGCCCCCTCGCTCCCGGCCTGCGCCGGAACATGCTGACGATCTGCGCCATGACGGCCACCGTCATGCAGGCGCTCGACACCACCATCGCCAACGTCGCCCTGCCCTATATGCAGGGCTCGCTGTCGGCCTCCCAGGACCAGATCAACTGGGTGCTGACCTCCTATATCGTCGCCGCCGCCATCATGACCGCGCCGATGGGCTGGATCGCCAACCGCTTCGGGCGCAAACGCGTCTTCGTGGTCTGCGCCGCCGGCTTCACCGTGGCCTCGGTGTTGTGCGGCTTGGCCCAGGACATCACCCAGATGGTGCTGTTCCGCCTGCTGCAGGGCGTCTTCGGCGCCGCTCTGGTGCCGCTGGCGCAGGCCGTGATGCTCGACTCCTACACGCTCCAGGAGCGCGCACGCGCCATGGCGATCTGGGGCATGGGGGTGATGCTGGGGCCGATCATGGGCCCGACGCTGGGTGCCTGGCTCACCGAAAGCTACTCCTGGCACTGGGTTTTCTTCGTCAACCTGCCCTTTGGCGCCTTCACCGTGCTCGGCCTGATGTTCTTTCTCGACGAGACCAAGGCGGATCGGACTCTCAAATTCGACTGGATGGGCTTCGCCGCACTCGCGGTCGCCATCGGCTCGCTGCAGCTGGCGCTCGACCGCGGGGAGCAGATGGACTGGTTCGAGTCGCCCGAAATCATTGCCGAATTCATCGTCGCGGCAATCGGCTTCTACTTCTTTTTCGCCCACTCCTTCACCACAGAGAAGCCCTTCGTCCCCTTTGCCCTGTTCAAGGACCGCAATTTCCGCACCGGCTGCGTCTTCATGCTGGTGATGGGGCTGGTGCTGTTCTCGACCATGGCGCTGGCCTCCCCTTATTTGCAGAATGTCGCCGGCTACCCCGTCGAAACCGCCGGCAAGCTTCTCGCCAGCCGCGGCGTCGGCACATTTTTTGCCATGATGATCGTCGGACGCCTGATGCGCCATGTCGAGGCCCGCAGCCTGATCATCTTCGGACTGGTGCTCGCCGGCGGCTCGCTCTACCAGATGAGCCTGTGGACCGAAGAGACTGTGATCCGCGAGTTCCTGATCGTCAACGCCATTCAGGGTTTCGGCTTCGGTTTCGTCTTCGTGCCCCTGTCCACGGTATCGTTCCTGACGCTGTCCAGTACGCTGCGCACCGAGGGTGCCTCGATCCTGACGCTGCTGCGCAATGTTGCAAGCTCCATCGGCATCTCGCTCGTCATCGCCCAGCTGACGCAGGGCTCGCGCCGCACCTATGCCATCCTCTCCGAGCACATCAATCCGTTCAATCACGCCCTGCAGATGCCGGACGTGAGCGGCCTGGTCAATCTCTCAACCGATGCCGGCCGCGCGCTCGCCGATCGCATCGTTGCCATGCAGGCTCAGGTCATCGCCTTCGCCCATGACTATCAGCTCATCGCGGTCTTTATCCTCTGCGCGCTGCCGCTGACGCTGATGATCGGCTCCACCAAGGCCCTGCTCGGCAAGAGCGCGCCCGCTCCGGAACACGCGGTGATGGAATAGGGCTGAGGACCAGGCGCTCTTCGCGAGGGCTCGGTGAACCAGCCGGTTTTGACCATCCTGGCGGCAAACGGGCAGAGCTGGCCGGCGCGCTGCGACGGGTCGATCGCCTGGTTGGCGCCGGCCCGGTCAAGCAATTGCATCTGGTCCGCTGTCGCCTTGACATTATCGCCGGTTTAGCTTCTGTTCCGCTGCTTTCTGCGAGCCCCCCCGCAACGCCACGATCCCGCGGCGAGGTCTCGCTGCTGATCGGCGACAGGCTGCCTGGAGCGATGCCGCCGTGCAAAACTGAAAACGGAAAGGCCCGGCAATATCCCCCTGGCACCGCCGCCGCGCCTTTCTGCTCCTTGTTCTCTCCATTCGCCAACACGAGGGCAAATCTCGGCAGAAGCCAATAGCCCGCCGATGCCCATGACCCCATGACCAGCGCCATGCATGTTCAACCCTCACGGCGACTTATCGATCAGCGTTGTCGCAATCGCATCTTTGAAGCCATCGAGGTCCTGGCCAATGGAGAACATTCGGTAGTCTGTATCGGGCCAGCTGAATATTTTGAACAATTCTATGATTGGATTCCGCATCGCGACCAGGGGAAAATGTCCCCCAACAGTGCAATGACGGAGGAAGAGCGCACCCTGATTGCGGAGGTGAGCCGGGTTCTTGACGATGCCTGTGATGCCACGTCCGCTTTTCGTGACCCGATCGCTCTCGCCCGGCTGGCGCGCATCCAGCACGTCGCAACAGCTGCGCTCGAACTCCTGCGCCAACGTGGCCGGTTCAGCGAGGAGCACGAAGAGGACGTCCCTTCCCGGCCATGAAGGATGAAGGGAGGCCTGGGAGAACGCCTCACTCTCCGCCGGTGTCCCCCGTCCGCTTGCCACCGCTTTCCATTGCTCCGACTCCGTCCCCTTGATAGCCTCTCCCCTTCCAGGCCCTAAAGGGGCCTTGGCGAAAAGTCCCCGGACTGTGAGGTGAAGAATGACGATGAGCGTACATGATGCCAGGATTGCCATCGGAATGCTCGCACGCGGCGACAAGCAGCATGATGTCGCGGCCTGGTTCGGAGAAAATCAGGCCCGCATCGTCGAGGCCTCGAAGGGAGCCTTTGGCACCACGGAGGCGGCTCCCGCCAGCGAGCTGCCGCCGAAGGGGTCTCCCGGCCTCAAGGGACGCCGGCTTTTTGCCTTCACGCAGAAGGCGATCGCCGCGCTCGAAGCCGGAGATAGTGACAAGGCCCTCGGCTACCTGCGCGACGGGGCCGCCCGCTTTACGCGCGCGGAATAGTCTTCCTGCCTTTCGAGCCGCTTGCGGCAGGGCGGCACCCATTTCAGCAGAGGCGGACCGTCGCAGCGTTTGTCCCACACCAGCCAGGCGTAACCGGTAGCTGTAGAGGCTTTCGGATCGAGCCTGGCTTTGACCATAGGAACGCGCTCGACAAACTGGGCAAAGACGGACGGTGGCTGCTCGGCGAAAATCGCAGCGTAACGGCCGGAACTTTCGAGAAAGACGGTGCGCACAAGGATGGCCACGCCGCATCTTGCCACCGTCAGTGCCCGCAGCACAAATTCCTGCGCCAGCCGGAACGGCGGATTGGTGATCACCCAGTCATGTGATCCGGCCTCGTGAGGGTGGCTGAGAAAATCTCGGACCGGAGCGTAGCCATAGCGGTAGGCGTCCGCCGCATCCACTGCGGCAAAATACTCTCCGAGCGCCTCGGCCATGTGGCCACGGCCGCAGGCCGGCTCCAGACAGGTCTGGCGACGCAAGGCGCGCTTTTCGAGGATGTGTTCGCACAAGGCCCGTGTCGCCCATGGCGGCGTCGGGAAGTCGTCGGCACTGTCGGCCGGCTCAAAGCGCTGCGCCATCACGGCGTGCGACGTATTCTGCAGGGTCTTGACCATGCGAAAGCCTTGCGTCCCGATCCGCAAAAGTGTTGGCGCCCTCAAGTCTGCGGGTTCCCCGCCAGGAGAACGAATCACAAACCGGGGCCAGCGCAAATGACAAATGACACCCTGACGGTAAAGCGGGAACCGGACAAGACACAAAAGCGCCACAAACGGCGGCGGCAGAATTGCGGGAATGTTTTTGCCATCCCGGTCTCCGATTCCTCAGATGTCGGCAGCAATCCCGCCATCCTCCACCCGTGAAGCCAACCCGAGTTGTGTCGCCTTTCCCGACGCTTTTTCGCCTGAGGGTGGTTCTGGATTGAGCCGGTCGAGGTACACCTGCAATGGCGCCTGCCAATTTTCCTGATCCCGATGACGAGATGGTTCTGGATCCAGCCGTCAACGGACATGCCGATGCCCTGGTAACATTTAATCTGTGGGATTTCGCAAAAGCACACGCCCCGTTTTGGACTGCGGTTGGCGAGGCCCGCACAGATCCGTAAGGGAGACAGGAATATGAGCAAGGGGTCAATCAAGGCCGCAGCCATGCGTCTGGCACCCCGGGACTGCGTCAGTCTCAATCAATGGATTTCTGCCCCCGTTGCCGAAAAAGCTGGATCCGCCGACGCCGCTGCGGCGTTCCTTGCCCGCCATGCACAGGGCGCAAGTCCTGGCGATCTCGCAGGCTGGCTCGGCAAAGTCCCGGGTCATGCCGTGGAGCCGGAGGATGACATCGCTGATTTGACCGCCCCCCTGCTCTGAAAGCGCAGATGGCGTCATCGGCTGGCGGGCGCGGATGCGTGTGCCGCTGACATCCACGTTCCATCGTGAGGCCAACTGACAGCTGCGGCGTATCTGACTTTCTCTCCTGCCGGACACCTGGCTGGGTTTGACTCGACCGCTTCCTTCACAGAATGGCATGGCGCAGGAACCTCGAGCGGGTGCAATCGGGATAGGGGGTCTCTCGCGAGACCGCCCCTCCCACACCACCGGACATACGGGTCCGTATCCGGCGGTTCGACAGATTATGCAGGCTTCGGGGCCGTGACGGTGGCCAGGCCCCTTGACCGCCGGGCTT